>CAYXHH010000044.1:3582-12629 GCA_964464725.1 uncultured Methylotenera sp.
ACCTCAAACCATGGCATGAACCCTTGAGGAATATCTTTTAACTCCCCTTTAAACTCAAACTCCATTTCACCAGCCGGAGAACACACGCGCATGCGTGTCATGGCGTTTGTAATTGCTCGCAGTCGATCATAACCAGTCAGTTCATCTTGCCATTTTGTTGGTTGATTGCCATACATATTTGAAAAAAATGTATGATAAGACTCTGATTTTAGGTTGGCTTCCACTTCTATGGCGAGCTTTTGTGCATCCTGAAATGTCCATTGTGGGAATAAGCCTGCGTGTACCATGGCATAGTCACGACCATCTATATTTTGTGCATGCAATAAAGGTTGATGTCGCAACCATGTAAATAAAACATCGCTGTCAGCAGCATCCATGCTACTCTGCAACGTATCATATTTATGCGCTTTTTTGACCTGATGCTTGACTGCCAACGCGTGTAAATCATGGTTGCCTAGCACCATATGAATAGACTCTTGATGCGCATAACACCAGCGCAACACTTCTAGTGAGCCACTACCTCGATTAATAATATCGCCGACTAACCACAATTTGTCGCGTTTTACATCAAATTCAATTAATTCTAGTAATGCCTTAAAGGCATGATAACACCCCTGAATATCTCCTATCGCGTATGTAGCCATGTTACTTAACTATATATTTCATTGAAAAATAAAAAAGCCGCTTAAATTAAATCTAAGCGGCTTTTCGAGTCTTTTAGACTTTATTTAGATAAAGATGCAGGATCGAAGTTTGCGCCAGATTTATTTGCCATAATAGCGACAGCTTCAGCAATTTCGCCTTCTGTTAAATCTGGATTTCCACCTTTTGCTGGCATAGAGCGGATACCTTCTACCGCATGTTTTACCAATGTCGCGTAGCCCTGAGCAATACGAGGCTCCCACTGAGCTTTATCACCAATTTTTGGCGCATTCATTAACCCTGCTTCGTGACACATTGCGCAGCCTTTAACCACTTCCTCACCTGTTTTTGCAACTTGCTCTGACGCTGGTGCAGCAACTTCAACCGCCGCAACCGGCTTAATATTTTCTTCCACGTTGGCAACAGCAGGAGGAGGTGCTTCTTCAGCAGGTGGTGCTTTAATCATTAAAATTACTAAAGCCGCTACTAAAATCAGGCCAAATATAATCACCATCGGTTGTAATGTACTTGGGGCTTTGTGTCCATCATCTTGATTGCTCATCTTACTACTCCTAAAATTTAATCATTAAAATTACTTAACACGAATAATAACTTAAAACCTAAATATCTTAAACAGAGACTACTTTGCTATAATGCCCTACAACTAGTAGTCAGTTTTGAAAAAGCCCTCAAAATGACGATATGGCGCCCGTAGCTCAGTTGGATAGAGTGTTGGTTTCCGAAGCCAAAGGTCGTGGGTTCGACTCCCGCCGGGCGCGCCAAAAACTGATTTTAAAGCCTAAATAGCCAGTAGTGATCAACCAATAAAGCCGCAAAAAGCAGGGTAAGATATAAAATAGAAAACTTAAACATGCTTTTTGCTAAAGCATCAGAGTATTGACGATATAAACCCACAGCATAAGCAATAAAGACTGCATCTAGCAATATGGCTGAACCCAAGTAAATAAATCCGCTTGTAGTCATCGCAAAAGGCAGCAAAGTCACCGCAGCAAGAATAATTGTATATAGTAAAATTTGTAAACGCGTATACACTTCACCATGTGTGACAGGCAACATCGGTAAACCGGATTTTGCATATTCTTCTCTTCTATAAAGCGCGAGCGCCCAGAAATGTGGTGGTGTCCACGCAAATATAATTAACACCATTATCCAAGCTTCAGGTGATACTGTGCCTGTTACTGCTGCCCAACCTAGTGCCGGAGGCATCGCACCTGATAAACCGCCTATTACAATATTGAGCGGTGTAGCAGGCTTTAAAAATACCGTGTAAATAATGGCATAGCCTACAAATGTCGCCAATGTTAACCACATAGTGAGTGGATTAACGTACACATACAAAATAGATAAACCTATAGCCGCCATGATGCTTGCGAATATAAAAGTTTGTTTCGAGGTCACTTGACCAGTCGGCAATGGACGACCGCGTGTGCGTGCCATTTTTGCATCGATGGCTTGTTCCACCAAGCAGTTGAATGCTGCTGCCGCACCAGATGCCATACCAATACCGATGGTCGCTGCCAACAATATATCAAGCGGCACCATATCGGGTGTAGCGAGAAACATCCCTATCATCGCAGTAAATACGATTAGCATGGTGACACGTGGTTTACACAAGGCCAAGAAGTTTTGGAAACTTGACCTAGCGTTTGGAAAATTCAATCCAGTAACAGCACTCATAAAATCTCTCTCATATAAGTAGCTAAACTTACTCTATTTTTTCGTTATTTTTGAGTTAAGTATTACCACAGAAATTAATAGCAACGCAGCAACCATATTATGCCCTACTGCCAGCACAAGTGGAAGATGTAGCAACAAATTAGCAATCCCTAATATGATTTGGATTACCAATAAAATAAGCATTATTATCCCTAACTTTTTAAGTTGGGGTGCTTTTAACAACCATATTCCCAACGCAGCCAAGTAAACAAAAGTGATAAGCGCACCAACACGATGCGTCCATTGAATCGCGGTATAAGCTGCTAAATTTAACGTATTACCTGAGGCATCAACACCCAACTCTCTGACTAAATGAAACGCATTTGAAAAGTCCATTGCTGGCAACCAAGCGCCATGACATGTTGGAAAGTCAGTACAGGCCAATGCTGCATAATTTGTACTTGTCCAGCCACCTAGAAAAATCTGCATAAATAAAATAACTAAGGCACCACGCATGTATAAACGTAAAGTATCTGCTTGTTCAAATCCAGTAGAAACTACACCTAAATGGCGGTGCGAAATCCAAGTTAATATCGCCAATGTTGACATGCCGCCAAGCAAGTGCGCAGTCACAATTGCAGGTTTTAATAACATGGTCACTGTCCACATACCCAATGCCGCTTGGAAGACGATTAGACCTAACAAGAATGTAGTGAGCCAAGGCGAAACTTTGATCTCTTTTTTAAGGCGCCACGCTGACACAAAGATTGCCAAAACCAATACACCTAATGTGCCAGCAAAATAACGATGTATCATTTCTTTCCATGCTTTGGCATTTTCAACTGGGGATTCAGGGTATACCGTTTGTGCATGCTGCAATGCAGCTTCACTTTGTGGAACAGTTAACGTGCCATAACAGCCAGGCCAATCGGGACAACCCAAGCCAGCATCTGATAAACGGACATATGCTCCTAATACGACGACAAACAAAGTGAGCAATGTTGAAACTAACACTAATTTATTAAATAAACGCATTATTTGAATCTTTCTTAATATTTCTAAATCTCAAATTAACCGGCCCAAGAATTCTTTAATAGGCGCAGTAAATCACTTCGCAATCCCTTTGCTTCAGCATTTTCAGGGTAACTCATCATTAAGTTGCCAAGCGGGTCTATTAAGTATAGATAACCTTTTGCAACATTGAAGGATTCAGAAAATTTAACTGTAGCTGGGTCTGTGCCAGCTATGATGAGTAAATCAGGGTATTTGTTTTTTAATTGACTGATTATCTCTGGGTTTTTCTCGGTTGGCATTATGATAACGCGTTGCAAACGATGCGCATCTTTATTCAAAGAAGTATTTAATTGTTTGAGCAAATGCATTTTAGCTTGGCAAGCATCCGCACAATTGGTTGAGTCTATGGTGACAAGACTCCATTTTTTTAACCATTGCTCTGGTTTAATTTCTTGACCTTGCGCATCTTTTAAATTACTAAAGCTGAGTGCTTTTGGTGGTTGTATTAGATTTCCGTAACTATGCCCACTAGGCTTTAAGTTAAGAAGATGCAAAGTCGCTGCGATAGTAAATGGCAGCACAAAAATCACTCCTAACATTAGCAGTATTTTTCTACCGCCTTTTTTTTCTACACCTTCTGTTACACTCAGTTCTGACATATTTCCTTAACGCTCCACTTTTTTAATATTTAATACGATAAAAATTACCAGCAGTGTTAGTGCAAAACCAAACCACTGGTAGGCATATCCTAAATGCATAGACACGCGCTCTGCTGGCAAAGGCCAATCTCTTTTGAAACCTCCACCAGTGCTACTGCTTTTATCTAATCGCACAATAAAAGGTTGTACTACAAATGGCACTAACTTTTTATACAGTGGCATATCCAAATGCTGCCAAACAGGTTTATCCCATATTTTTTCAGCTTCTGAGGTTGATACAGTCCGCTCAAGTGTAAAAAAACTAGATGAGGGCAATGCAATATCGCCTTCTATCGTTTGTACACCTTCAGGCGTATCAAAAACAGGTACTTTTCGATCTGGACTACCTGCTATCCAACCTCGATTTACCAAAACAAATTTTTTTGTGCCTTCTATCTGCATCGGTGTTAGCACATGATACCCAGCGACTGAATGATCAACCTGATTATCTAGCAGAACTTGGTACCGTGTATTATAAGTGCCACTTAACTTAACTCTTTTAAATCGTAAATAATCTGCATCTGCTCTTTCTAACACAGGCATATCACTTAACGAGATTGCTGGCTCTTTTTGCCTCAGCTGCAATTGTGTTTGCAACGTCCGTTTTGATTCCGCTTTATTGTATTGCCATAAACCAGCCTTGAGGCAAATCGCCATGACTAATATAGTGGCAAAGGTCATCCATAGTGACGGTTTAAACGAATATTTCAAAGTCATAGCTTTCGTTGCAATCTGATTAAATTAGACGCATAATGTGCTTAACATTATCTCTAAGCTGCTATCCGTCATGCTACTAAAACTCCTCATTATCTTAATGTTGCTCGCTATATTTGCGAGCCTATTTTCCGCATTGTTCTACTTGCTCAAGGGCGACAAAAGTGAGCGTACAGTTAAAGCACTTACATGGCGAATTTCAATCTCTTTAGCGCTATTTTTGTTGTTAATGATCGGGTTTTATTTTGGCGTTGTTGGTGTACCTAACCCCAGACCTTTTTAACGATACTAAATAGGAATTTGGTTAATTCGTATGTGTTGATGCTTGCTGTTCTGCGCCAACTTGTTTTAAAGCAGTAGCATTCACCTTTTGCGATCCATTATAAAAAGCGTAGTTAAGCGTCACTGTATTGACATCTGCAGGCAAGTCAGGTTTCACATAAAACATGACTGGCATGACCTTGCTTTCGCCTGCCTTTAAGGTCTGTTGTTTAAAACAAAAACATTCGATTTTTTTAAAGTACATCGTAGCAAGCTCAGGCGTAATACTTGGTACAGCAACCCCCAACTCGCTCTCAACAGCATTGTTTTTAGCCGTATAGCTGGTCATGGTTATTTCACCTGGATGCACTTGCATGCTAGTTTGTTTAGGATGAAAGCTCCAACCCAAACCTGGCATGGTATTGCCAGTGAATATCACAGTGACTAGGCGTGTTCTATCAATTTTTTGTGATTGATCAAAAGCAGTAGCTGTATTATCAGCCTTACCATTCAAACCAAACTCTTTACATAAAACATCATATAGCGGTGCGAGTGCGAATCCAAATATTAATCCACCCAACACAAATAAACACAACTTGAGCGCTAAGTTTTTGTTGACTCTAGATTTATCGATAGCTTCATTTTGATTACTTGTATCCATGACTTAACTGCCTAATTACCTAAAAAAAGATAGTGAATACGTAGAGTACCAATGCAAATATACCAATAGACCATCCTATTAACAGATTTTTTTTACGTTGCTTTTCTTTATTTTCTTCCATCATCTTTTACTTTCTATTTCTTTATATAAGCTAAATTTAGTCAAAATATCAATACTGCCAATTTATTTAACATTCATAGAGATTAACCTTTATGAGAGGATATTCTTTTTTGTAATTGCTCTGCGACGGTTTCTCGTTGTGACTTAGTCAAATATTTTCCTATAACAATTTCTTTTCCATGCGACATTAATCCTATATGCAACTCGCCATTTGCTGAATGTCTCTTTACCAATTTTGTCCAATAAGTATTGAGTTGCTTCTGCGTAACCACACCTTGATAGCACGTCTCTACAAGCAGCTTATCGCCATCAATCGAAATGCTCTCGTAGTCATTTTCATGCAGATTGATAAAGTAAAATGCATATGCCAGCGCCGCCAATTCCAAACCCACAAACGGCAAAACCAACCATACACCAATCAATGTAAAACCAATACCAATTAAACACGGAACTATACTTAACAACAAAATGACCCGAAGTTTTCCACTGGCACTTAATGAGCTATTTGGCTTAATTGTGACGTTAAAAGTGTCATCTAGATTGAGTACTATCATCATTTCTCCTATCGAGGATATGACTACAATAACGCAAAATAATTCGAACACACCATCAAAAAATAAACGCCACAAGGTAACCCTGTGGCGTTCTATAGAACTAGTTAATTAGTCTATATTTACAGCCAATATACAAATATAAACAAGAATAACCATACTACGTCAACAAAGTGCCAATACCAAGCCACTGCTTCAAAACCAAAGTGATTGTGTGCGTCAAAGTGACCTTTGAAAACACGTAACAAAATGATGATTAACATTAGGGTACCCATAGTCACATGAAGACCATGAAAACCTGTCAACATGTAAAAGGTTGCACCATAAATACCTGACTTGATTGTGAAAGCTGCTTCAGCATATTCATGTGCTTGTAAAAACAAGAACAATACGCCTAATGCAATCGTTAGAACTAAACCAATAATAATTTGGTTACGATTATTTTTCATCATTCCCCAGTGCGCCCAAGTTAAAGTGCCACCAGAAAGTAACAAAATGAGCGTATTAACTGCAGGCAAGCCCCAAGCAGGGATAACTTCTAACGCTTCTTTGGCTGCAGGACCAGCCGTTGGCCAACTCGCTACATAATCAGGCCATAGTAATTGGGCATCTGCAATCCAATGAATTGATACATTTCTTGCATAGAATAGTGCTCCAAAGAAGCCAAAGAAGAACATCACTTCTGAGAATATAAACCAACCCATACCCCAGCGGAATGACATATCCACTTGCTTGTTATAAAACTTGCTAACGCTTTCGCGAATCACCTCGCCAAACCAACCATACAACAAATAAGCAAATGAGATGAAACCAGCAATCATAATTGGTTTACCCATCGCAATTTTATTGATCATCATGGTGAAACCGCCCGCCATCAAGAACAATGTAATTGATGAGATAAGTGGCCAAAATGATGGTTCTGGCAAATAATAATTTTTAGTATTTTGACTCATGTTTGCTCCCTAAATATTTTTAACTAGCAATTACTTAACTTGTGGTGGTGTTTCAAATGTATGGAATGGTGCTGGTGATGGCACTGTCCATTCCAAACCTTCTGCACCTTCCCACACTTGGTTAGTCGCTTTTTTACCACCTTTGATACATTTAATCACAACATACAAGAACAGCAATTGACTAATACCTAGCGCAAACGCACCAAATGAAGAGATCATATTGAACTCAGCAAATTGTTGTGAGTAGTCTGGAATGCGGCGTGGCATACCAGCTAAGCCAGTAAAGTGCATTGGGAAGAATGTCACATTAAACGCAATTGTTGTCGTCCAGAAGTGCAATTTGCCTAATTTTTCGTCATACATATGACCTGTCCATTTTGGCAACCAGTAATACACGCCACCCATAATAGACATCGCAGCACCAGAGAACAACACATAGTGGAAGTGAGCAACCACATAGTATGTATCTTGTAACTGAATATCAACTGGCAGAATTGCACAAACTAAACCACTAAACCCACCAATCGTAAACAAGAATACAACTGCTACTGAGAACAGCATTGGTGTTTCAAAGGTCATTGAACCTCTCCACATCGTTGCTAACCAGTTAAACACTTTAACACCTGTAGGTACAGAAATTAACATCGTGCTGTACATAAAGAACAATTGACCAGCAACAGGCATACCTGTGGTAAACATATGGTGCGCCCAAACCACGAAGGACAATACAGCAATCGCAGCAGTTGCGTACACCATTGAAGCATAGCCAAACAATGGTTTACGTGCAAAGGTTGGGATAATTGTTGAAAGAATACCAAAGGCTGGCAAAATCATAATATAAACTTCTGGGTGACCAAAGAACCAGAATACGTGTTGGAACAATACTGGATCACCACCACCTGCTGCATTGAAGAAATGTGTACCGAAGTGACGGTCTGTAATTAACATTGTCACCGCACCAGCTAAAACAGGCATCGCAGCAATCAACAAGTAAGCGGTAATTAACCATGTCCATACAAACATTGGCATTTTCATTAAAGTCATGCCAGGGGCACGCATATTAAGAATGGTTGTAATAATGTTAATTGAACCAACAATCGATGAAATACCTAAAATGTGTATTGCAAAAATCGTCATATCAACCGACATACCGCCTTGAACTGAAAGTGGTGGATACATAGTCCAGCCACCTGCAGCTGCACCACCTGGCACAAAGAATGAAGCAACCAGCAAAATTGCCGCTGGTATGAGCAACCAGAAGCTCTGATTGTTCAACCTTGGGAATGCCATGTCTGGGGCACCAATCATCAATGGAATTTGCCAGTTAGCAAAACCCACAAAAGCCGGCATAATCGCGCCGAAAATCATGATCAAACCATGTAACGTTGTTAACTGGTTGAACACTTCTGGTTGAACAAACTGTAAGCCTGGTTGAAATAACTCAGCACGGATACCCATCGCAAGGGCACCAGCAAACATAAACATAGTAAAACTAAACCATAAATACATGGTTCCGATATCTTTATGGTTGGTTGATTTTACCCAACGCATAAGCCCAGTAGGATGGCCATGGGCATGATCATCGTGATGTGCTGCTGTGGTTGTACTCATTTGCTTCTCCTAAAAACTAAAGTCAGTTTTTTAAAAATTAAACATTCAATATTTGATTAACGAGCTGCTTTTATCTGTGCAGGCTGAACAATTGGATCGACTGTCGCAGCATTACCTAAAGCTTGACGTGTGTAAGTAATTACCG
>CAYXHH010000045.1:0-12579 GCA_964464725.1 uncultured Methylotenera sp.
GCATCTTTTTTAAGTTTAATTTCGCGCCATTGCATACTTAGCGCATCGAGTAACAACAACCTACCTTGTAAACTTTCACCAATATTTAAAATTAACTTAAGGGCTTCTGCCGCTTGGGCTGTGCCTATCATGCCCACCAGCGGCGCAAAAACGCCATTATTCGCGCACCGCGCATCGGAACTCTCACCCGTCGCAGGAAACAAGCAGTGATAACATGGGCTGTCATCATGCCTAAAATCATATACCGTAATTTGCCCTTCAAAATTAATCGCCGCCCCAGAAACTAAAGGCTTTTTAAGCGCAAGACAGATGCGATTTAACGCATAGCGCGTAGCAAAATTATCACTGCAATCAATCACCACATCTGCCGTTTCAGCCAAGGCTGTAAACTCCGCCTCGGATGATTTTTGCTGAACCGTTTTTACCGTGATTTCTGGGTTAATTTCGTAAATGGTTTGTTGTGCAGAAACCGCTTTATTGATGCCCACCGAAGCTGTGGTGTGGATAATTTGCCGCTGTAAATTGGTTAAGTCCACATTATCAAAATCGCAAATGGTGAGCTTACCCACGCCAGAAGCCGCTAAATATAAGGCTACTGGAGAACCCAAACCACCCGCACCAACAATTAAGGCATGACTTTTGGTGAGTTTCTCTTGTCCAGCATACTCAATTTGTGGCAGTAATATATGACGACTGTAACGGAGAAGCTGGTTGTCGTTCATTTATGGTAATTGACCTGCAGCTACCATACGATTCATTAACACATTACTTGATAACCACATAACCAAGTCGTCATACTCGCCATTAGGATTTAGTGCATTTCTTGCCCTTTGTTCATGACTGACAAAATCATTATTATTGTCATCGTTCGCTCTTTCATCCTCGCAAGCAGGTGGTGAAGGTAATGTTGAACAAATACCTCTATTTCTTCCTCTTGATACAATTACAGCGATTGAGTTATCCGTTAACCTTGGTACGTTACACAATGCTTCATTACAAACTCTTAAATTTCCATTCATTGTTAAATTAAAAGTATTTAATGGAGGTCGTTGGGAAAAAGCAGCTGATACACGATAGATAAATCTCTGTTCCCAAGCATCTCTATCTGCCAAGCTAAGTGTAGCCCAAGGTAAGTTTCCTTGCGTTACAATGCAGTTGCCAAAAACATCAAAATCTTCTCTTCCGTCATTTGGATTGTCATTAATCCCATTATTTGCACCTGCAGTTTTATCTGGGCAAGGCAAGTGTCTGTTTGCTAAACTGTACCCAATGAGCGCTTCTTTATAGTCTTCCATAATGTTTTGAGTTTGCGCGTAATCTCTTATATCTCTTTGGGCAGTTAGTGAAACCAATAAACCAGCTAAAATGAAACCAATAATTGCGAGTACTATGGCCATTTCAAGCAAAGTAAAGCCCTTAGTTTTAATTTCATTTACTATCATTGTGGTATGTTTACCGAACGGTCATTAAACAATCCTGCGGCAGTTTGAGTGTAAAAACTATCCAACGGAGTTGCATTTTCATCTTCAAAGTAATTTACTTCCAAAGCTTTATTTGCATTTGTAGCACGCAATTGACCTGTCAACGCCATCCCAGCCGTTGTCACTACAATTCGACTTGTTGGAGTCCTAGCAAAATTTAGTGTTAGAAATCCTCCGGCTCCATCGCAATTTAATGTGCCGTCAACACAAGCTGGTGCAACGGCATAATGAATATGCTCGCGCCATCCGTTTCTTTGAAACCAATTGTTCGAGGAAGTGGTTCCACGTAATATAGAAGTTGCATTCCAGATACCTGTAGCTAAAGTTACCGGCAAACGTCCATGAGTAACCACAACATCTGAAAGACAATCTGGAGAAACTATATCCACAGTCGCCAAACAAGAAGGGTCCGTAAATAAAGCTGGCCTAGGGTAAAACTGATTTCCAGATACTCCACTACAGTTTTTAGTAGCATAATTAGCGACATCTGGCGCACAATAATAATCAAGCAATGCATTAGATACCGCTGCAATTACGCGTTGCTCGACTGGCTTCATAATTTCTTGCTGAGTTAACGATACTAATTGATCATTTAGAATAAGATCTCCGTTCGCATCTTTTATCGGGCCATTAATAAAACCATCCAAATTTCCATCTACAAAACTTTGGTTATCTTCACCCAAAGCAACATCTAAATAATTAACTGCATTATTCTGATTGGCAATATCTCTTACTTGATATACAGCATCTTGACGTCTAATCGCAGTGCCTGGCGAAAATACCACTGCAACCAAACCACTATTTAACGAACCATTGTTAATAATATTTCCGGCTGCATTACGCAAAGTAATTGTTCCTTGCGTATCGCTATTAAGTGGGTAAAAACGAGTATTTAGCTTATAGCGAGATGAAACTGCATACCACAGACGCTCACCGTCTCCATCTCGTAAATCAGATAAGCCTAATGTTATCCATGGCAAACGACCTAGTCGATTGGCCTGTTGTGTTGTCCCGGCCGCATTCCCACAAGAAGGTTCTGCGACCCCATCATTATTAATGTCTGGACATGGCAAATCACCTGGCCGAGCTGTTCCAAAGGCAGTACCACTCCTAGCGGCAAATCCAATTAAAGCTAGTTTTGCTTCTGTTAGTGCTGCAAAAGTCTTTTTATCGCGCTCTATTTTTATATCTGAGGCGCTTAATTGAGAAAAGAAATATGTGGTAACAGCCAAAACAAGTACTAAAGTAAAAATAATCAATGCTACCCCATTTTGTTTTATAGCAATTTGATGAATCTTTTGCATACCACTAATTAATCACCTATCGTCCCACTATCACCCTGTGCGGCATGGTGGCGTGCTTCGCGCACTTTATTGGTCTCTGGGTCGTATACTTGCCCTGCTTTTAAATTCAGCTGTTTACCGTTACCAGAGAGCTTAATCGGCACGCGGCTACTGTAATCTGTTAATTTGCCTACTGCCACATCTTTATTGCTTGAGTTTTCTTGCATCATTTGGTTATTGACCCACACGGTACCATCTTTGCCATCATGGCGCTTTACATAGCCTTGTAAGTTAACGGCATCTGGCAGCACAATCGGCGCTGCTTCTACCGTTTCTACTGGTTCCTCCACTTTTGCTGGCACAATTAATTTTTTGGTTTGCCTAAGGTAATTTAAATTACTACGCTCGGCTGGCGAGGTAAATAAGCGCCCCATCGGTTCTGCTGCGAAAACTGTTTGACTCAACAAAATCAAAAAGGCAAACTTCATCAAATACTTTTTCACAAAGTTCATCACAAATTTCATCATTGCACCTCCGCAGGTAAAGTGCTTGTCAGTTGCGGGTCTCTTAATGTTAACCAATCAATTTCGCAATTAGCTTGCATGTTTGGCACCATATTTTTTGCATTTACTACGGCACCAACTGGTCGCTTTATTTCACATTCACGCACTATAAATGGCGTGGTTTGCTCGTGCAAGCCATCTAGTAAGGCTAGTAAATCACCTTCATGTAGCATGTCTAGTTTCAAACTCATGACCGAGCGTTTCAATTTAAAATTACCCAAATTGGTCAAAAAACTTGGGGTATAGTTTTCTTGCAAGCCAATACTATAATCAATGCTGAATAATTTATGCTGTGCGTGAATTTGGCGTAGTGCTTCTATCCATTCAATACGGCGCTCCTCGCCCACAAAACCATTTGCCAAAAGCCTATTATAAATTGGCAAATATTGAATAATGGTTTCTTTCTCTGTGCCCGACGACTGATACTTTTGTCTTGCTTGGTTAAG
Source organism: uncultured Methylotenera sp. (assembly GCA_964464725.1). Taxonomy (GTDB): domain Bacteria; phylum Pseudomonadota; class Gammaproteobacteria; order Burkholderiales; family Methylophilaceae; genus Methylotenera_A. Next base: position 3,774 of record CAYXHH010000045.1, read on the forward strand.
TAAATTTTGTTGTGCCTGTAGAGCAGACTCACTTTCTGCACGATATTGGTTAGCATAAGTGACTAACAAACCGACCACCATGATTGCAAGCACCAAACCAATGATGGGCCATTGTAATTTTCGCCTGTCTTGTGGCGTCATACTCATGGTTGAGCTCCTGTGCTATTCGCGCTTGTTTTTAATATGATTTCCAATTTAAATATCGCTGGGGGGCGCTCTGTGGTTGCAGTTTCATCGGTCGTGCTACCTTGTAAATTGGCAAATGAACTCACATTAACAGGTTCTTGAAGCACGATGACTTCTTGTACACTAGGGTTTGCGCGTAAGCGTGTGGCAAAGGTATTCACAGTGCTGAGTGCAGCGCGATAATCGCCATTAAAACTTTTAATTTCTGCATTTACAAAACCAATTTGCATGAGCTTTGTTGGATCTGCGCTTGTAGACGGCATCGATTGATTGCCTAAGCTTTGCTCTGCTTTAGGAATGCCATCTTCATCTTTAACTTCCTTATCACTGGTTTGTATCCAACGAATTCTACTCAATGAAATTTCTGGAGATGTTTCTAATGCATTGCTCAATACCTGCATCAGCTCACGAGGCGAATGATCATTTTGTTTAATAATGCTTTCCAAATCAGCCGCAATTTTTAGCTCTGTACTCGGAATAGGTGTTGTCGGAAAATTTTTTGAAACATCTTCATAAAGCTGGGTCTGGCTGCGGGTTTGGGCAGCAATCAATTGTAGTTGCTCTTTTTGCTCATTGCCTTGCCAAGCATAATATGCCGCCAAAATAACTCCTATTGTGGTAACAATGCCTGTTGCAATATTAATCCTACGGCGAATATTATTGAGATTATGTACCTTACTAAAGGTGACTGGTGCTAAGTTATCTGGCACATTCCCATTTGCCAATAACTGCATATGTAAAAGCTCAGGATGCTTTTTGATGAGCTCTTCTGAAATACCAACATTTTTAGCATATGCCAAAATGTTGACCGCTTTACATTCTAAACCCTGCTCCTGACTGATATTTTTTGCGATTTCATCATAAGTACCATCCGCGGCTGGAATCACCATCTGCAGAGGCGTTTCCCCAGAGATTAAGCGCTGACTCATGAGATAAAGCCGCGTTTTATCAATCTCAACTAAATAAAAATAAGCCAATTGATTAGGCTTCACTTCTTTCATGGGCACTAATCGACTCAGGCGAAGACGGCCATTGTGCAAATAGGTTTGCCTTAAACCAGAGGATAAACGCTCACAAAATAAAATATGCTGTGCCATCAATTTCATTTGGCGCACAATGACTTGGCTAAGCATAGGTAGCAAATACACCCCCACCAACGGGGCATGGTTTGCTTGAATCACATCCATCCAACCTTGCAAAAAGTCTGAGTTACTAAGCGCTACAAATAAAAAGTGATCGTCTTTACGTTTATCAGTTGCCCGATTAATGTAGTGCGCAGCACGGTAAGTGCTATTTCGGTTAAACTGATTTAGCTTACGCTCTACAATTTCTCGCCTTGCACTGCCTGTAGTGTGTGGCAGGCTTTCTACGCGGTAATCTTCTTCAACCGCATCTACAATTAAATAGACATTCGTTTCGATGTGTTTTGCTAGATACTCACTAAAAGCCGTGTGGTCTTCGCTTGTATTACCAAAGACAACATAGTTTTGTAATTTTGAGCCATACCATAGACCCGCTGTTAAGCTGGAATTGGTCGCACACAAAATTAATTTTCTAGCATTACTTAACATAGATTTCTTGTTGATATCCTAGAGTTTCATTTTTCCAAATGAATCGTATACTGGCAATAGCACGGAAGCCATAATGAACAGCAAGACTAAGCCTAAAATAATGGTGAGTGCAGGCTCGATTAACTTAAGCGCTTTTTGCATCATTTCATTGACGTCTCTGTCGTAGAAATAACTGACATTAAGCAGAGATTTATCTAAGCCACCAGTACTCTCACCTACTTTAATCATGCGCACCACCAATGGCGGAAATAAGCCTGCATTATGAAAGCTCTCAGACATACTATCGCCCGCATTAATTTGAGCATGGGCGCGGCTTAGTGCATCGGCAACCACGCGATTACCAACGATGTTCTCGCAAGTTTTAATCGCCTGCAGAATAGGAATGCCAGTTTGATACATGAGCGCGAAATAGCGTGCAAACCGCGCCATGATAATTTTGTGCAAAATCTCGCCGGTTAATGGCAATTTTAGCTTTAAATAATCAAAGCGATATCGCATTTCTGGGTCACGCTTAATCATCATCGCCATTCCAGAACCCACTACCACAGGCACTGCAATCAGTAGCCACCAGTAATTCACAAAAACGTTCGAAATAAAAATCAGTAACTTAGTATTCCAAGGTAACTCTTGGCCTAGACTTTTTAAAAACTTAACCATCTCAGGCACCAAAAAAACCATCAATACGGTCACTGCAACCGTTACCACCACCAGCACCAATAAGGGGTACATCAATAGTCGTTTGGTTTGAGAAATTAATTCATCTTGCCACTTAAGGGTGTTAGAGAGATTATCAAACACCGCAGGTAACTGACCCGTCTGCTCACCCGCAGCCACTAAATTGACAAAGACTTCATCAAATACATCAGGATGTTCTGCCAGCGCTTGGCTGAGCATTTTACCGCCCTCAACTTCTCCTGCAATTGCACCCAAGACTTTTTGAAAATAGGGGTTTGTAATGCTTTCACGCAAATCGTTTAAGCCTTCCAGCATCGGCACACCCGCACTGGTAAGTTGCTCTAATTGAAAACAAAACATGACCAAATCACGATTCGTTACTCTATTTTGCCCAAACGATTTTTTAGATTTTTCGGTAGATTTAAACGTGATTAAATCTAAGCCCATGCGTTCTAGGCGAATCTCTAAATCTGCTTCGTTAATGGCGTCTATCTGCCCTTGCGCATGGCGGCCAGTTTGATCGATTGCCCTGTAATTAAAGGTTGCCATGAGCTTTTAACAGTACTTAAATTAATTCAAAATACGAGATGTCAAATCAATCACGCGCATTGCTTCTTCTATGCTGGTATAGCCTTCTAAAATGCGCCTTACACCGTCATCCGCTAGAGTTGTAAAACCTTTTTCTAGTGCCATATTCCGCAGTTCATCAAAGTGCGCACGACGCGCAATGAGTGAGTCCATATCAGAGTCAATCCGTAGCAATTCCATAATCGCCATGCGGCCACGGTAACCCGTCTGATTACAACGCTTGCAACCTTTGTGTCTAAAGATTTGTATCGCTTCGTTGCGCTTAACACCCAAAATTTTACGTTGCTCATCTGTGGGCTTTACAGGCTCTTTACAATGTGGGCAGAGCACACGCACTAAACGCTGTGCGACTACGCCAATAATATTTCCTGCCATGATGTCTGGTGAAATGCCGATGTCACTGAGCCTAGGAAAAGCGCCTAAAGCTGAATTGGTGTGTAAGGTAGTAAATACTTGGTGACCTGTCATTGCAGCACGAAATGCCATGGTGGCAGTATCCGTGTCACGCACTTCACCCACCAAAATAATATCGGGGTCTTGCCGCATAATCGAGCGGATACCATTTGCAAAATCCACTTTATTCACTTCAGCGACCGAAGTTTGTCGCATCTGTGTCACTGGATACTCCACGGGGTCTTCCAAAGTCATAATATTGACTGACTCAGTATTTTTATGTGATAACAATGAATAGAGTGTGGTCGTTTTACCGCTTCCCGTTGGCCCCGTCACAATCAAAATACCTTCTGGTCGCGTCATCATCATTTTTAACTGATCTAAGGTTGAAAGACGCAAACCCATTCTTTCTAAGGGAATAATCGATCTTTCACGATCGAGTACACGTAAGACAAGGTTTTCGCCATGGATGGTTGGGTGAGATGAAACCCTAAAATCGATAGGGCGACCACAAAGGTTCATATTCAAACGACCATCTTGTGGTGAGCGTGTCTCAGCGATATCCATACCACTAATGACTTTTAAGCGTACCGCAACACCTGGCCAATAACTTTTATGTAGGCTTCGAACTTGCTGCAACACACCGTCTATTCTGTAGCGAATGCGTAAAAATGCAAACTCTGGTTCAAAGTGGATATCAGAAGCGCCACGCTTCACTGCGTCCATCAACAATGCGCCAACCAAGCGAACTACTGGCTGTGTATATTCGTCACCATCGGCTGTGAGACTTTGATAATCAATCTCCCCAGTTTCAATCTCACGCAGAATGCCATCAACAGAGAGCTCATAACCATAAAACTGATCAATATATTCTTCTAGTTGCGCTTCTGCAGCCAATACTGGTTTAAGCTGAATTTGCCCACCCAGCATCGCGCGAAGCTGGTCAAGCGCCACAACGTTAAACATATCAGCCATGGCAACGACCATGGTTTTAGTTGCATCTTCATAAGCCACTGGTAGCAAATGATAACGTCTAGCGAAGTCTTCTGGCACCATGCTCATTGCATCAACATCTGCAATGACTGTAGTTAAATCAATACTTTCTTGACCAATCGTATGCGCTACTAAATCGCGCACCATGTTTTCTGACACAAAACCCAGCCGCACCAATTGACGGCCAAGTGGAATATTATTTTGCTCTTGCTCAATCAAGGCGATACGTAGCTGATCTTGACTGATCAGGCCTTGCTGTATCATTAATTCGCCTAAGCGTAATTTTCTTCTTTGCTCTGCCATAATTTAACTAAGCTGTTGTTAACTTTTTAGTGATGCCCTTGATTGATTTTATTTTTATTGTATCGCTGCAATTCGCGCTTCTAAGGCAGCTTTATCAATATTGCTATTAGCAGACGCAAGCGCTAACGCGCGTTGATAATAAGGTAATGCCAATTTAGGTTTGCCCATCTGATCTAAACTCACTGCTAAGTTGAATGCGTTATCTGCACTAGGATTTAGTCGATTGGCATCGAAATAAGCCTGTTGTGCGGAGGACCACTGATTCCTTTCGGCATAGAAATTTCCAAGCGCAACATGTAAATTTGCATCATCAGGTTGCTTCGCCAACATGGTTTTTAAACGACTTTCAGTGTCTTGTTCATTACCTTGGATACCATTGATTTGCGCTTGATTTTCTAACATAGCACTTTGTGCAATGCTATTGCGCGGCTCAATTTCTAGCACTTTGCCATACCAACCATTTGCGTCAGCAATTCTGCCTTGCCTAGATGCTATCGCACCCAAACCTAATAAGGCATCCACATTGCGTATATCCCGCTGTAAAACTTGTTTATACAATTTTTGTGCTTCTGCATCATTGCCAGCGTTGTAAGCTTCATAAGCACTCATTAACGTCGGGTTAATACTTGCCTGTGAGTTGGATTTTGTGACTTCAATAGTTGCACTTTCAGACGCAATTGCTTCACGGCTAAGCCTTCTATTTGGTTTTTCAGAAGATTTGCTCACGAGTACTTGTTGTGCCTCTTCAATGACCTCATTCTGGCTATTCTGCGTATCTATCTCTTCATTTTTTGTTAAAGCCAAATTATCCAATTTTTTACTTGCTGGTTTTTTTGTGTTTTCTTCAGGACTATTAGTTGTTTGTGCTTGCTCACGGAGTTCATTTTCAGTCGGTGCAACTTCTACTAACTGCTCTGGACTATTATCAACTATTTGTGCTTGTGTAGATTCTTCAGGTGTTGGTGGCGTAACTTGTTGAGGCTCGGTAACAGTTGAAGCCAATACAGGCTTTGGAGGAATGACGACTTCTGGCTGGTTTAGTATCTGATAATAATAAAGCCCGATGCCTAGCAATACTAACAAACTTGCACCTGCAATGATTGCTAAGCTTTTATTTTGATGACGTGGGTTCATGCCTTTCGCAGAAAACACATTAGCCGCACTTTTAGCATACGCACTAGCCGCAATCGTTTTTTGTTGATTGGACCTACTACTTAACGCTGGAGATGGGTCAATTTCTTTAGGTAGTGTATCTGCAACAGAAACTGGGTCTACAAGTGGGCTACCGGTAGGGCTTAGAGATAACTCCAAGTCATTTTCTTTTGCGTTACTAGTGAGAGGGTTATCAACAGGCTTTTTTTTAACTGCGGTTGTTTTAGGTTTGGCTTGCAAAGTTTGTGCTGGCTCAGCTTGTCCCTGCTCAATCTTAGCTGTTTGTGCTTGCGCCTTTTCTTCGGCTTTATTGAGTGCTTTAATTAATAGGCTCATGACCAATCAACCTAAATAATCAGTTAGCTTCTTCAAGAACGTTTTGTAATTGCTGCTCTGGCAGATATTGCTTAAAGCTTTGCAGCTCGTCACTTTCTAAGCTTGCATTTGGAACGACAGTCGGCCGCAAGAATATGACCAGCTCCGTTTTTTGATTGGCATCATTCCTACCCCTAAATACATTGCCGACACCAGGTACTTCCGAAAGACCTGGCACTTTGTCTGTATTGCGTATAATTTCATCTTGCATGAGCCCACCTAGCACTGCGGTATTACCGCTATCTATTTGCAAAATTGATTCCATCTCACGTACTTGGATTTGGGGAATTTGGCTAGGAATAGGAGTACTGCCAAAAGCACCATTTAACAAAGGGTTTGGGTCACGCACAAAACTAAGCACGCGTGATATTGTAGGGCGTACATTCACATTCACTTTGCCGATATCGTTAATTTGTGGGGTCACACTCATGACAACCCCCACAGGCACAGTATTGGGAGTGGTAGTAACAGTTGCTATATTTTGGCTACCTAAAGTGCCCTGCGATTGTTGTGCTTGCACCGTAAAGTACACTAAGTTATCCACCACTTTAAGAACGGCAGTTTGGTTATTGAGCACCATTAATTTTGGACTTGATAACACTTTAGTGTCGCCAAACTGCTTAAGTAAGGTAATGGATGCGGCGATATTACCGATGCGACTTAGCGGGTTCAAATATCCTGCGACCAAGCCCGCGGTAGGTGTATTACCCAAAGCATTACTTTCCCCAGCACTGAAGACTCCTGTTGTGGTATTAAAATTCAAGCCTTGTGAACCCAGTGTTTGGCCGAATACAAATCCACTGCTACCAGGGTTATTCAGCCGGCTCCAGTCTATACCAGCCTGAAAACTATCATTCAAGCGCACCTCTACAATCGTCGCTTCAATCAGCACTTGCTTTCTAGCGCTGCCCATGACTCTATCAATAAATTCTTGTACTTTTTCATGCTGTTTGTTGGTTGCACGTACACTAATTACGCCGGTTTCTGCATTAGCAATTACATTAGCGGCCAACAAGGTTTTGAATTCCGATTTTGCTCTATTACGTCGTTCGGTTTCTCTTTGCCGACTATCGTTAATCGTAATGGTTGTCCCGTTTGCTGCAGCTTTTTGCTCAGGTTCATCTTCTTCACCATCTGTACCAATACGTGACACGATCACTTCTTTATCAGTTTCCGCTAGCAATTCTTTGATATTTTGGATTAGAGACTCCCACAAGTGATTCTTAGACGTAGAGTCTACTGAAGTGCGTGAGCTATTATTGGCACCATTGCCAGCAGTGCTTGTTGTTGTGGTACCACCACCTGCGCCTGTGCTCGCACTCTGGCCAGTACTTGAAATCTCCGCAGCTGCCCCTATAAAACCTTTGGTATCGCGGTTCATATTCACATAATCCACTTTATAAGTGCGTAACACTGGAGAATCTGGCGCAATATAGAGCGTATTGCCGTCCATTTTATAGGTTAAATCGACCTGCTTAGCCAAGCGCTCTAAAATAGCTGGCAAGGTTTGGTCTACTGCATTGAGGGTGGCGCGACCTTGGATACTTGGGTGAATATCAACGTTGATTTTGCTCTCGCGCGCCAGCGCAAATAAAATCTCTTTTACTGGCACTTCATTGACCACCACACTATAGGTTTGCGCTTTAGTAGTAGGTTTGGGAACGGGTAATTGCGGAGCACTTTTAACAAGCTTAGGGATAGGCGCAACGTTTTGGTTAGCCGTTTGCGTCGTTAAGCTTGGCGTTGGTTTGTTGTCTATATGGCCTTTAGAAGGCTGCACTTTAGATTTATGTGCACAAGCTGACATAAACAGCAAGCTTAAAAGCACAAGGCCTACTTTAGCCAAACCCAATTTTGTATTATTTTTAAGCACGACGTGCCTGCTCCCAAATTTCTATACTTAAGTAGTTATCTCATAATCAGCATTAAATTGCAATACTAACTAATTGAAACTTTTATAAATATCCCTAATTTTGGTGCTTATTTGGTTTCTTGTAACACACCTGCAATGGTGCGCAATTGCGGATGATTTTTTTGCAACTCTACTGGTAGCTGTTTCAATGCCTCAGTCGCTTCCAGTCGGTTAGCAAAACTGCCATAAAGTACAGTTAAAAATGGCTGATTATTGACCTTGGTTCTGTAAACATAAATATTATCCAGCTCCATTTGCTGGCTTAACTTTTCCAAGTCAGCTTTTAGTACGGCATCGCTACTTGCGCCCATTAATTGTATGCTCACAGTCGTTGGCGCTTGATTTGCAAGCCAAGCAGTTGTTGCATTTAAACGACTGGTTAATATGTCTGTGCTTGGCGCTAAGTTGACTTCCTGCATCGAGTTTGTTTCAACAACATTTGCTCGAGCATTTTCAGCAGGGCTGGAAAGCGCTTGTATATTGGCTTGCGGGGCATCGATTTTGATGTTGTGCGTATTTGCACCAATATTCAAAGGCTTTTGCAAAGGATTTTGTGACCATTTGCTGACCGCAAACCCAACTGCTAACCCTAAACCTAACAAAGCTAGCCACATTAAAACTTGCGATTGCTTGGTTTTGGATTTTAGTTTTTCTGCGC
>CAYXHH010000046.1:0-12465 GCA_964464725.1 uncultured Methylotenera sp.
AACCAGCTGATTATGTAGATGAGAAGCTAAAAGTAAACTTAGCAAAAATTGCTGCACCAGACTTCGCCTTAATTCATTTAGGTGGCGGTGGCAGAGGTTATCGCAACATGACTAAACCAGTGCTAAAACCGGTTCTTTCGATTATTGCGCAGTTAAGAAAGAAAAATCCAAAAGTGCGCATCCTAATCACGGAGTTTCATTTACATGGGTTTAAAGAATGGTATTTAAGGATGAATTTAATCTTATTAGCAAAATATGCAAGTACCAGAGAATCACCTGTTATGAGTGTACCCGAACATGTTGACTTTACTGACAAAGACACCATAGATGGTATGCATCCAAACCTAAGCGGACAAGAAAAAATGGCAAAAGCGTGGTTTGAAAGCATTAATAAATTTTGTACTACTGATTGATTTTTTGATCCATTTTTACTGTTAAGTTTACTGCGCATATATCATCTACGTTGATGATAAAATGATACCATGTTTGACCCTAAGCCTATTCTCAAGACGCTTCCTAATCTACCGGGTGTGTATCGCATGATCAATACGGAAGATACCGTGATATATGTGGGCAAGGCTAAAGATTTAAAAAAACGCGTCTCTAGTTATTTCAATAAAAACCTACCCAGCCCGCGTACGCGGATGATGGTCAGTCAAATCGTAAAAATTGAAACTACCGTGACGCATAACGAGGCTGAGGCCTTGCTGTTAGAAAATAATCTGATTAAAAGCTTGATGCCGCGTTATAACGTGTTGTTTCGAGACGATAAATCTTACCCTTACATCGCCATTACTGGGGATGACTATCCGCGTTTAGCGTTTCATCGCGGCGCACAACGCAAGGGTACTCAATATTTTGGACCATTTCCCAATAGTGTGGCCGTGAGAGAGAGTATTCAACTTTTACAAAAAGTATTTAAGCTCCGTACTTGTGAAAATACTGTATTTGCAAACCGCTCAAGGCCTTGTTTGCAGTATCAAATCGAGCGTTGTACTGCGCCTTGTGTTGATTATATTTCGACTGATGAGTATGCGCGCGATGTTAATCATGCTGCCATGTTTTTAGAAGGCAAAACCAATGAGGTGATGAATGCGCTAGGCGAAAAAATGAACACCGCAGCGGCGAATCAGGAATATGAAATGGCAGTTGTGTTTCGTGACCGCATGCAGGCTTTGCGGCAAGTACAGGCTAAGCAATTTGTCAGTGACTTTAGCGTCAACGATGCAGATGTGATTGCCGTTGCCAAAATTAAAGGCGAATTTTGCATTAACTTAGTCATGATACGTGGCGGACGGCACTTGGGGGATAAAAGTTATTTCCCCAAAAATAGCCAAGATGCTGAGCTCACTGAAACAATTGAAGCCTTTATCTCACAACACTACAGCCCGCAAAATACGCCGCCTCTCATTGTATGTGGGGTGGCATTTGATACTAAAGAAATCGAACAGGCTTTAAGCGCGCAAGCAAGCCGCAAAGTGCGGATTCAAACCAATGCCATTGGCGATAAGCGTGTATGGCTTAAAATGGCACAAACCAATGCAGAGCTTGCGCTCACGCAACAGCAACAAACTACAAGCAATCAAGCTGCGCGCTTGTTAGCTCTTCGAGAAGCGCTGAATTTATCTGAAAATATCGAACGGTTTGAATGTTTTGATATTAGCCACACCATGGGCGAAGCAACCGTTGCAAGTTGTGTAGTATTTGATAAAGGTGATCTGCAAAATGGAGAATATCGACGCTATAACATTACTGGCATTACGCCAGGAGATGATTATGCGGCGATGCGTGATGTGCTGACAAGACGATATAAAAAAGTCGCAGCAGGTGAAGGTAAACGACCAGACTTAGTATTTATTGATGGCGGCAAAGGCCAACTGGGGGTTGCCATTGAAGTGATGCAAGAAGTCGGGTTGGAAGATATTCTGTTAGTAGGTATTGCCAAAGGTGAAGAGCGTAAACCTGGCTTAGAAACCATGATATTCTCTGATACAGGTGAAATGCTCAATTTGCCGACAGATAATGCAGGATTGCATTTGTTGCAACAAATTCGCGACGAAGCCCACCGTTTTGCTATTACAGGGCATCGTGCAAAACGTGCCAAGGCACGCATTACATCAAGTTTAGAGGATATAGAAGGAATAGGTGCTAAACGGCGTAAAGCATTATTAACGAGGTTTGGTGGCTTAGATGCGATAAAAAGTGCTAGCATAGACGAATTATCTCAAGTCGATGGCGTGAGTAAAAGTTTGGCCGAGACTATTTATGCACACTTTCATTAATCTATGGTAACTATAACGATATAAAAATTATGTTCTGGAATGTTCCCAATATTTTAACAGTACTAAGAATCGCCTTAATCCCAGTATTCGTAGGTATTTTTTATCTGCCACACAATTTATATGCCTTAGGGATTCATCCTACGCATACCATCAACGTGGCGGCTGCAACCGTATTTGCCTTGGCGTCATTCACTGATTGGTTGGATGGTTACTGGGCGCGAAAATTTAACCAGACTAGTAGTTTTGGTGCATTTTTAGACCCAGTCGCTGATAAACTCATGGTTGCGGCTGCATTGATTGTGTTGGTAGAGTTTGGACGAGTAGGCGCGATAGTTTCGTTAATTATTATTGGTCGTGAAATAGTCATTAGCGCCTTACGTGAATGGATGGCGCTAATTGGTAAATCAAGCAATGTGGCGGTTGCGTTGATAGGTAAAATAAAAACTGCCGCACAAATGATTGCAATTTTTCTTTTACTTTATTATGACAATATTGGCGATTTTAATACTAGGGTCGTCGGAAATTTTTTGATTGTCATTGCGGCAATTTTGACATTGGTATCAATGGCTTATTACATTAAAGCAGCTTGGCCAGTGATTAAAGAATCTTTCAATTAAGCTTTTACCATCTGATTGAGCGCCAATCATTTTATCCATTAATGATTAAAATACCTGCAATTCAGCCTTGACACCTGTCCAAAAATCGCTAAAATGCTCGCTTCTTAACGCGGGAATAGCTCAGCTGGTAGAGCGCAACCTTGCCAAGGTTGAGGTCGCGAGTTCGAGCCTCGTTTCCCGCTCCAAATTTAGTCTCGAAGCAATAGCATAAACGGCGATGGCAATCATGCTTTCGCCGTTTTAGTTTAAACTAGCATATTTAGTGATTTACTAAATATCACATGGCGCGATAGCAAAGCGGTTATGCCGCGGCCTGCAAAGCCGTTTAGACCAGTTCGACTCTGGTTCGCGCCTCCAATCCCTCTTAATACCGTCAATCTTAGGAATACCTATCTAAATATGGTTCTTTTTGTTACAAGTCATATTCATAGATTGTCGTAATATTCTGTAAATCATTGTAGTTAATGCAAAATCTTGATACATTACTTTAAATTATTAATTGAATAGATTGAACTAAAGTGCTTAATCAACATAAGCCAATATAAAAGTTATGGAAAATAAAGAGCTGCTTTCTCAGATAGAGAATCAAGCCAATGTGAATGATTCGCTATTAGCTTGTTTATTAATTGCCTGTCGTGCCCATCAAATTGTAACAACAAAAGATGCGCTCTCAGCTGGCCTACCTCTACGCAATGGTAAAATCACCCCCGCACTTTTTAAACGCGCTGCAGAGCGCGCTAACCTTGCAGTCACCATACTTAAGAAACCATTAAATCAAATTCGCACAGAATATTTTCCGCTTACTTTGCTGTTAAGTAATGAAGAAGCTTGCATGCTTACTGGTATTGATAGCCAAACTAAAACGGCTAGTGTGATTTATCCTGAACTGGGTGATGCCGAGGTTGCAGTTCCTTTGGACGATTTGCTTAAGCAATATGCTGGCTACATGATTGTTACTAAGCCTAAGTATGTGTTCGATAAAAGAACGCCGGCAGTAGGCAAAGTACGTTTGAAACACTGGTTTTGGGGCACACTAGCAGAAAATAAACGTATCTACCGCGATGTGCTAGTGGCGGCTTTTCTGGTCAATATTTTTGCACTCGCTATGCCCATATTCACCATGAATGTGTATGACAGAGTGGTGCCAAATCGCTCCATTGAGACCTTATGGGTAATGGCAATTGGTATCGCCATTATTGTGATAGGCGATTTAGTCTTACGTACCATGCGTGGTTACTTTTTGGATTGGGCGAGTACTCGTGTGGACATCAAACTCAGTGCGCGAATTATGGAAAAAGTGCTAGGCACGCGTTTGGAATATAAATCTAACTCTGTGGGCTCACTAGCCAATAATTTACGCTCATTTGAAAGCGTCCGCGATTTCATTACTTCTGCTACGGTGACTACGCTGATTGATTTACCTTTTGGCTTAATTTTTGTTGCTGTCATGGCTTGGATTTCATTGCCGATGATTGTCCCCGTGGTTATAGGTGGTATTGTCATGTTGTTGTATGCGTTTAGTGTACAAACCAAAATGCATGAATTATCAGAAACGATGTACCGTGCCGGGGCTCTCCGTAATGCAACATTGATTGAAAGTTTAGTGAGTTTAGAGACTGTAAAAGCACTTGGTATCGAAGGCACAATGCAACGTAAATGGGAACATACAGCGAGCTATTTGTCTGAGGTTGGCAGCAAATTAAAACTTCTTTCACAGTCCATTAATAATGGTTCTAACGCACTACAGCAAATTATCAATGTGGTACTAGTTGTGCTAGGGGTTTATTTAGTCACCAATGGTGATATGACCATGGGTGGATTAATTGCCTCTACCATGTTGGCTGGACGAGCATTAGCCCCAATCGGCCAACTGGCGGGTTTACTCACCCAATACCATACAGCATCGACATCACTTGAGTCTTTGAACGGGATTATGGAAAAGCAAGTTGAAAGACCTGAAGACTCTAATTTTTTATCTCGCCCAACATTTAGAGGAGATATTGAGTTCAGAGAAGTCAGCTTTAGTTATCCTGAATCAGAAGAAAAGGCCTTAACTAAGGTGTCTTTCAAAATCAAAGCAGGCGAGCACGTGGCGCTCTTAGGTCGAATGGGGTCTGGCAAAACCACCATAAATAAGTTGATATTGGGCTTGTACCAGCCAACAGAAGGCTCTATTTTGATTGATGGTATTGATATTCGCCAAGTAGATACTGCGGAACTACGTCGTTGTATTGGCTATGTTCAACAAGATACACAGCTATTTTATGGCACGATGCGCGATAACCTAACTATTGCTGCGCCGCATGTGGATGATGCGACAGTGCTTGCGGCTGCACATACTGGCGGTATTGATGAATACATTAATAGTCATCCTAAAGGCTTCGATTTGTTAGTAGGCGAGCGCGGCGAGACATTGTCTGGTGGTCAAAAACAAGGCGTCGGTATTGCGCGCGCATTGATTAATAAGCCGAATATTATTTTACTCGATGAGCCCACAAGTGCTATGGATCATAGCGGTGAGGATGCCGTTAAGAAGCGCTTATCCGAAGCGACACAAGGTAAAACAGTCGTATTAATATCACACCGCTCTGGTTTGTTTGATTTGGTGAACCGTATCATAGTGATTGATTCTGGAAGAGTAGTTGCCGATGGCGCAAAAGAGCAAGTAATAGAAGCGTTACGTAGTGGCAAGATTGCAAAGGCGCTCTAGTATGAAAAATATAATGCCTGAAATGAAGCAGGATAAATGTGATGAGTGAAGGATTATTCAAAAAAATAGGGGCTTTTAATCAATTCCTTAAAAGCCAAGCCTGGATTAGCAAACCAATCTATTTCATGATAGATCGAGTAGTGCCTACTGAAAGTCGCGATGATTTGGCTTGGAATGAAGAAGCTGATTTGGCGATACTAGAGCAAACTCCGCTTAAAGCAAAAAAACTACTCTATGTGATAGCAGCTGTTTTGATAGCTATTTTGCTTTGGGCTTGGTTTGCTGAGGTGGATGAAGTGACGCGTGGTGAAGGTCGAGTCATCCCATCGCGTCAATTGCAAGTCATTCAGTCTTTAGATGGCGGTATTGTTGCAGAGATTTTAGTGAAAGAGGGAGATGTCGTAAAAGTTGGCGCACCTTTAATTAAAATAGATGAAACCAGAGCCATATCTTCTTTACGTGAAAATAAAGGACAATATTTGGCTTTGCTCGCTAAACAAGCACGTTTAAATGCCCTGGCAACTGGCGGTAGTTTTAACCCGCCATCAGAAGTTAAGATGGAAAGTCCGCTAGTCTACGATCAAGAATATGCTTTATATAATGCAAGTAAAGATGAGCTGGCATCAATTCTAAGCATTGGACGTGATCAGTTAGTCCAACGTGAAAAAGAATTGATAGAAGTACAGTCTAAGAAAGAATTCGCTGAGAAAACCTATGACTCAGCCAATAAAGAGCTAGCCGCAAATAGACCACTATTGGCGAGTGGCGCAGTTTCTGAAATTGATATCTTAAAATTAGAGCGTGAGGCTACACGTGCACGTGGCGAGATAGAACAATCAAAAGCGCAGATTAGTCGGATACAGTCATCGATTAGTGAAGCTAGACGTAAAGTGACGGAGTCTGAGCAAACATTTAGAAGTAAAGTACGTACTGAATTAAATGACACGACTGCGAAGTTAAATAGCTTGACTGAAACCAGTGTTGCATTGACAGATAAAGTAAAACAGGCGACGTTAAAATCACCCGTGAATGGAAAAGTAAGCCGATTGTTTTTTAATACCGTTGGCGGGGTCATACAGCCTGGTAAAGAAGTGCTGGAGATTGTCCCGATTGACGATGCTTTGGTTTTAGAGACAAAAGTCCAAATTAAAGATATTGCATTTTTGCGTCCTAATCAGCCAGCAGTTGTTAAACTGACTGCTTATGATTACACCATTTATGGCACATTGGATGCAGTTGTAGAAAGTATTTCAGCCAACTCTACGGTGGATGATAAAGGCAACGCATATTATTTAGTGCGCGTGAGAACCTTGAAACCTAGTCTAGGTAAAGATTTACCAATTATTCCCGGCATGGTTGCACAAGTAGATATTCTGACTGGCAAGAAAACGATACTGTCTTATCTGCTGAAACCCGTTTTAAAAGCGAAGTCTTACGCGTTTAGCGAAAGATAGTTGTTCAATATCATGCGTGACATTTTTATTTCGCCTCTTAATAACGGCCTAATTTCTTGGGTAGAGGCTTTTCCTAAAGCAAAAATTTGCAATGATTTAGACGTTAAGAAATCTCAACAAGACGAAGCAATCTTATTCTGGCTACACATGAATGTGGATAGACAGCAATGGCTCACGAATACGATGCTGCTGATTCAACAGAATTATAAAAACGCTAAAATCGTGGTGCTAGCAAACGCTCCAATACAAGCCGAAGCTATGCATGCACTCAGCCTTGGGGCTGTCGGCTATTGTCATGCCTACTCTGCACCAGAACTGTTAAAGGAAATTAAAACAGTGATTAGTCATGGCGGCTTATGGTTAGGGAATGAGTTATTAAAACGCTTAATTGAAGCCTCTACCAAGCTTGTTGGCAATCAACCCAAGCAAGTTGAAGCGTTGCTTGCTCAACTCACTAAGCGTCAAAAAGAAGTGGCAATGGAGGCGGCAAAAGGCTTAAGTAATAAAGAAATCGCACGCATTCTCAAAATATCTGAACGCACAGTAAAAGCGCATTTGGCAGCAACATTTGAATGTTTAAAAGTCAAAGATAGACTACAACTGGCATTAATGCTTAATAGCAACTACAGAAGATAAATTACTTCTCCATTAATCTACAAGTTTTACACCAGGCCCAGTTACCCCGTCGATGCCAATTTCTTTCAGTGATTTTGTCTCATTTTCACTGTTAACTCCCTCGGCTATGGCTTGTAAACCAATCGAGTGTACGAGCATACATAAACCACGCAACAGGGCTTTGTTAGTTTCGTTAGTATCTATTCCGCGGATGATTGAAGCGTCAAATTTAATATAACTTAGTCCGATGTCATGCAACTCACCTAAGCGAGATATGCGCATGCCAACATGTTCCACACCAACTTGCGCGCCTGCTGAAATTAGCTTGCTGCAAAAAGACTTAAATTCAGGTAGGTAATTAAACACAGCAATTTCAGACACTTCAAAACTTAACAAGCTTGGGTCACTCAATTTTTGTTTAATCAGTTTTACAGCTTTCTGGCTATACTTTTTATCGCACATTGCAGTGGCTGAAACGTTTAAGCATAAGGGTTTGGCATCATGACTTAATAAGTTGATTGCAATTTCAAGTACTAATTCGTCTATTGCTTTGATGAGATTTAATTCAGTCGCCCAGTGGATAAACTCTCCTGCGCAAAGCCAAGCGCCATTTTCTTCAAGCTGCAGTCTGACTGGACTTTCATTATGAATGAGCTTGCCTTCGGTAGTAACCACAGGGTAGTGCTCAAGCTTGATACGTTTTTTGTTGAGCGCATCATTCAGCGATGTTTTCCATTCAACTAAATAATTGCTTTCTGAAACCGCAATACTGGTTGCATTCACAACACGTAAATAGTTCTCTTCGCTCAATCCTGATAGATTTAAAATAAACTCAAGCATCTTAAATAAAGAAGATGTTTCATCCATTTTTTTCACTTTTGTGGTTACTACTAAGAAACGAGCATTCAATTCAGTATCATTTATCCTAGCAGCATCACTAATCGCATGCTTAAGTTTGTTTGCAAGCGCAAACTCATCGACAGATTGTTTATAGAATGCAGCAAATTCAGTACCACTGATTCTGCCAGCAATCATTTCATTGTCTTGTTGACATATCGCTTCTAAAGCTTCGCTAATTTGTCTTAACAATGCATTGGCCTGCGGGTAACCCAAGGCTTCGTCAATTTCCTTCAGGTTTGAAAGCCTAAATATGATTAAAGCACCTTCACTGAACTCCTCGTGATGAATGGTTGCTTCCATCGTATTGACGAAGTAATCATGATTCATTAAACCAGTGACATCATCGTAGTTGTTTTTGTGGCGTAGCACTTCTAACCGAGTAGATTCTTTTGTCACGGTTTCTTTAATACGGTTTGATAGATGATTCATTTCTCGCACTACAGCTTTAAACTCTAAAGTTTTTGGTTCTGCAATCGTAATAAATCGATCTTCTCCAATCGCTTTAGCTTGGCTAATCACATCATCAAGTGGGCTAAGTATTTTTCGCAAAACTTTACTGCCTAGGTAACAGGCTAATAAAGCAATTAAGAACGTCCAAAGCCCAATCAACAAGGTGGCATCCCAAAGTTTGTCGTAGGCAAAACTGACGTCGCTTTCCAAGGTCAGTGAGCCATATTGTTTCCAATTATCCTGAACGTCTGCAACACCAGCTTGAACTTTGATAGGGACGAGTTTTGTAAACCATTGAGGCGCTTTTGTTTGGCTATTGGCATTAACACGCTCAGTAATTACCTTGCCTTGCGGATCAAATAAACCAATATAGCGATAATGACCAGAATCAAACTGTGCTGCTACTAACAATTCTAATGTCACTGCATCTTTGTCCATTTGCGACATTGAAAGTGCAAGAGAAGTGACGTTGTCAATATTTCTTGTTTGTAGCTCTTCTTCAAGATAGTTTTTGCTACTCAATGTGCTAAGAATAAAGCTTCCTGTTGAGGCTAGCGTCACTGTAAATAAGATAGCTAGCCAAAGCTGCTTGACCAGTGACATATTGAAAAGAGAGATATTAAAGAGTGACATATCAGTTCCTTAAACGCGATTAATTTAATCCATCAGCCTGTAAACGCAACAACACATCTCGCCACCTTGATAAATGCGAGGTTGATTCGCCCTTAGGTTTTGCACTATTGCCAACCCATATGCCTTTATCATTAAAGCTGAAAATTGGAGTCAAATCTTTTCGACTAGATGATGGCATAATTTCAGGCACTAAACTATCTAAAATCAATGGTTCGGATTGCGGAGAAGCATAGTAGCTAAGCACCATATGTGCTAATACAACTTTTCTGTCTTGGTTGGCGATGAGGGCGCGCACGTATGTTAAGCGCAGCTTTTCATTTGGAATATTAAGGATTTTTAAAAAGGTATATTTGGCAATACTGTAATCTTCACAATCGCCTGCTTGCCGCCCTAAAGATTCTAATGGCGTTGCCCAATAATCTGATTGTGACCAAACATCAATATCTTCACCAAATTCAATTTTTTGGTTAAAAAATGCGTTAACTTTTTTTAGCTTTTCTTCCTCACTAGCACCTTGCAAGCTTGAAATTAACGCTTGTAATTCGATTGTATTTTGATAGGCCTCTTCACCATATCTCTGCTTTGCTAGACCACTAAATTTATTAAAATCATAAGCTGCAGCATAAATAACACTCATGCCAATGAACATAAGCATCAGAGCAATGCTTTTGTTGATTGGCTTTAAAAAAATAAATTGATGTTTAAAATTCGTGATAGCACGAGTCCTAAAATAAATTAAGAATATAAACTAAAGTGATGCAAAAAATATGAAGAGTTACTCAAAGATTATCAATTCTTTTAGTGCTTTCGCATCTTTCAATAAAAATGGTAATTGCACGGCATTTCGCAAAACAAGATAATTAAGTTTAGCTATGGATATTGACCATCAGTACAATAGTTTTTTACCAAATTAGGGCGTTTAATGCGATTGTGAAAAAGGGTGTCAATGCCCGCAACTAACATTATTTAGGATACGAACATGGCAATAGTCGGCAAAGTAGTAGCACTTACAGGAACCGCATACATTATTACTGATAACGGTGATAAGCGATTGTTACAGCTGGGTGATACCGTACAAACGAGCGATACCATTCAAACGGTTGCGGGTGCTGAAGTCGAACTTGATATGACTAGTGGGCGTGTCATGCGCATTGGGCCAGAACAGCTAGTTGCGTTCACGCCTGAACTCACCAATGCATTAGGTGTTGAAGCACTAGATGGTGAAGTTAACTTGGCTACGATTGAAACTGTAATCAAAGCCATAGAAGGTGGTAAAGATATTAATGCAGTTCTAGAAGAAACGGCTGCAGGCAATGCTGGTCGTGTTGAACGTGGCTTTGATTTTGTGAATTTAATGAGAGTTATCGACCCACTTAATCAATTTGGCTTTAATTATGATTTTGATTATAGAGCGAATATTGATGATCAACCAATAACTGGGCGTTTAATAGATGATGATGTGAATAGGTTGGGTGGGGCAGATGGTACAACTCCTCCTGCAGCACTAAGCTTAAGCGCTACACCTGCGCTAACAGAGGCAGGCGGCAACATTATTTACACAGCGACTATTTCTAGTGCACCTACTACTCCTCTGATTGTGACACTTTCAAATGGTCAAACTATTTCCATATTACCTGGACAATTGACTGGAACGGTAATTGTTCCTGTACTCCCTAATGATGATGTATATCTAGATCCAGCAAGTATTAGCGCTAGCATAACAAGTATAAATGGTGGAGGTATACCACTGACAGTGAGCCCTGTACCTGCCACGACAGCAATCACTGATACGCTAGATACTACGACGGTGACGTTGAGTGCAACGCCGACGGTAGCGGAAGGTGGCAGTATTATTTACACGGCAACTTTAAGCAATGTTGCACAGACACCAGTAACAGTTACGCTTTCAACAGGCGAGGTGATTACGATAGCAGCTGGAGCCACCACTGGTACAGTGACTGTTGCTGCACCTGGTGATGATGTTTATGTTGACGCTGGTTCAGTAAGCAAGACGATTACAACAGCGACTGGTGGAAATTTCGAGCAGCTGACAGTGAACCCTGCACCTGCTACGACAGCAGTTACTGACACCATTGATGTAACTACGATTAGTATCACTGGTAGCCCTAGTGTGGCAGAGAATGGTACAGCAAGTTACACCGTTTCTCTCACTAATCCGACTCAGACAGCTTTGACAGTCAATATTGCTTATACAGGAACGGCTACCAATGGAGGTGCAAATGCTGATTTCACTGGTGTGGCTAGTGTGACTATTCCTGCTGGTGCAAGTAGTGCTACTTTTAGTCTATCGATGATTGATGATGTGCTTGCTGAAGGTTCAGAAATAATCACTGTCAATATAGGCTCTACTTCGGGTGGTAATTTTGAAAGCTTAGTGGTTAGCGGAACTAATGGTTCAGTGACAACAAACTTGCTGGACAACGATGTTGCGACATGTACATTAACTGCAACACCGAGCATTACAGAGGCGGGTGGTGTAATTACTTATACAGCTACCATTACTCAAGCGCCGGTTACTAATTTGACGGTTACACTATCTAATGGGCAAACGATTACTATTTTAGCTGGCACTACCTCAGGTACAGTCAATTTTCCAGTAACAGCATCAGATGATCCTTACGTTGATCCGAGTACGATTAGTGCGACGATTAGCACTTTAACAGGTGGTGGTATATTAAGTTCAATTGACCCAACACCAGCAGTGACCAATGTATTAGACACGATAGATGCGACGGTAGTGAATCTATCGGTATCGAGTGCAGCGGTGACTGAGGGTACGAGTG
>CAYXHH010000047.1:0-12300 GCA_964464725.1 uncultured Methylotenera sp.
GCAAGATTATCTGAATCAGTATTTGGTGATGGATTTTTGCATTACGGCTTTTGGCCAGAAGGCGCACCAAAAGTAACTTCTCTTTCTGCGCTTGGCAAAGCACAAGCAGATTTTGTAGACCAACTTGTCAGTGCATTTCCAGCTGGTACTAAGCGAATTCTTGATGTAGGTTCTGGCACTGGCGCAATTGCACTTAATTTATCGCGACGCGGGTATGAAATGGCTTGCGTTTGCCCATCGGAAACCATGAACAATTTAGCACGTGCAAAACTACCCACAGGCACAGGTGTTTACACTACAAAGTTTGAGGATTTTGAAACTACCGATACATTTGACCTGTGTATATTTGCTGAGAGCTTTCACTATATTGATTTGCAGCAGGCCTTAGCAAAATCTGCCAAATTGGCGCAACGTGGTGTAGTCATTTTTGATTACTTCCGCCGTGAGGCTAAAACAACAAAAGCGGCAGAACAAGGTACTCGAGGCACACATGCCGAGTTTTTAGCTGAATTGGCGCGTCAAAATGCCTTTCGTGTTGTACGCGACGATAATATGACCGCTTTTATTCTGCCCACATTTGAACTACTTGATGACTTACAAGAAAACCACGTAGCGCCTTTAATTTCAGATATTCGAACACAATTGAAAACACGTGCACCTATTCGAGCATGGATTGCTGAAAAGTTGATAGGTCGCAAGCTAGATCGTTTGGGTCGTGCAAGAAAGCGTGCATCACACTTTGCGGATTCATTTGAATATCGATTGATTGCCCTAGAAAAAATTTAGGTGCAGCTAAAATTAACATGGCTGCTATTGTGTATGCCGTTTGGTATATGCCGATATCCTCCTGTTGGCGGATTTTTCACACACAAAACCTCTTCATAATGCAATCCATCGAGAAAGCGTATTTGAAACTCGAAATTAACTTACTAAATTGGAGATTATCATGAAAAGTTTAAAATCAGCAGTTATCGTGAGCGCAGTATTGTTATCAGTTTCTGGCTTGGCTTTTGCAGATAGCGCGAGCAGACTTAACCACAATTTTATGTCTAAACGTGCTTACCAAGCACCAGTAGTAAATAGCACAGCATCACAAGCAGACTCTCAATGGGAAGGTGCAACTTACAGACCTTCAGCTACAGATGAGGGTGTTGCTACGCAAAATAATCGTCACATCAAACAATTGAGAATCAACTCATTTGCTAGACGTTCATTTGTAGGATAAGGGCAACACTTATTAGCTCTATTAGACATAGTAGCTCTATTAGAAAAATATTTAGCTTATTAACTTAAGAAAGAATATACAAGTATGCAAAGTAAAAAGGCTTTATTAGCAACATTGTTATCAATCGTTTTTTTGACGGCTTGCGACCAAGCTAAAGAATCTTTAAATCAAGAAGTGACCAAACAGGTTAACCAAGCGAATGAAAAGGTACAACAAACCATTAAAGACTTGGGTTTAACTTATGTGGAAGAAGGCGCGCAAGACATTATCACTTATGATGAAGTCAATGCAGCACAGCAAGCTTGGTGTGATGCTTTAGTAAAAATTGGTAAGTTAAAAGAAGAAGGTGGCGACTATAAAGCATTTGCCGAGCAAGTGCTTTCTGAGGCATACAACTACGACCATGGTAAAGTGTTTTTCAAACCAACTTTGGCTTATGGTGCGCAAACATTTAGAAATGATAAAAAAGGAGCTTTAGCCTACTTTGTAGGAGGTGACCCAGATTATCCTAATGACAAAGGCTTTGCTCTTAAACCTTGGGTAAAAGCGCGCTATGACAATGCGGGCGAAAATAATGAAGGCATTCAGATTTACGGTTCTGTAGCGATTACCATGGGAAATGTATGGGTCACCGATAAAGACGGAAATGAAGTAATGGTGGATAAAACTTGGGTGTTTAAAAAGGGCAAAGATGGTAAATTAAGAATTATCGTGCATAAATCAGCCTTACCATTTACGCCTAGTGAATCATCTTCATAATTAAGCACATAGGTACGCTAAACTATACTTTGAAGCGCAAAATGACGCGGAAACAAACTAACGCTTTTTGTTTTCTGCGTCTTTTTTCGCTTTAAGTTCAGCGCGCTGTGCAGTTTTACGGCGGCGCATACTTACAATACCCTCGCCTGCTTTGCGTTTATTTTCAGGCTCGGCAAATGGGTTTTCACCTTGTTTAAATTGCACGCGCAGTGGCGTGCCAGTGAGCTGAAATGCTTTACGGAATACGCCTTCTAAAAAGCGTTTATAACTATCTTTAATCCCATCCACATGTTTGCCATGCACCACCACAATTGGCGGGTTCATGCCGCCTTGGTGGGCATAGCGCAATTTTGGGCGCACCCCTTTGCTCACGGGCGGTTGGTGTTGCTGGGTGGCTTCTTCTAGCACACGCGTAAGTTGCGGCGTAGAGAGCTTTGCCATGGCCGCTTTAAATGCGCCATCTACCGAGGTAAATAGTTCGGGCAAGCCTTTTTTACGCAAGGCAGAAATATAGTGAAATTTAGCAAAATCTAAAAACTTGAGTTTTCTGTCTATCTCGTTTTTAATCCAATCGCGCTCGTCTTCTTTTAGGCCATCCCACTTGTTAATCGCCACTACTAAGGCACGCCCAGCATCCAATATATACGCGGCCACGTGGGCATCTTGCTCGGTAATACCTTCTTGTGCATCTACTACCAAAATAGCCACATTGGCGTCTTCAATCGCTTGCATGGTTTTCACGACTGAGAATTTCTCAATCGCCTCAAATACTTTTCCGCGCTTACGCACACCAGCAGTATCAATAATCACATATTGCTTGCCATTTTTTTCAAGCTCAATTTCTATCGAGTCTCGTGTCGTGCCAGGTTCATCAAACGCAATCATGCGTTCTTCGCCCAGCAGTGCGTTAACCAGTGTAGATTTACCTACATTTGGGCGGCCAACAATGGCGATTTTGGGGATGTTATTGTTGGTTTTTGTCTCATCTGGTGGGGGTTCTGCAAAGTCTTCTAACGCAAGCTCGATTAAATCTTTCACGCCCTCGCCATGTGCAGATGAAATCGAGAGTGGCTCACCCAAACCTAACTCATGAAAGTCTGCCGAAACCACAGCGCGATTCATGCCTTCTGTTTTATTCACGGCCAATAACACGGGTCGTTGCGCGCGGCGAAGTTTATCTGCAATGATAAATTCTTGCGGCGTCATACCCGCACGACCATCTACAATAAAAATAATCACGTCAGCTTCATCTATCGCCAGCAAAGTTTGACGTGCCATTTCTTTTAAAATGCCAGTTTCTGCCGTCGGTTCAAACCCGCCAGTATCTATCACCAGATAGGGTTTGCTCGCGCCAATACCGCGCCCATAATGCCTATCGCGCGTGAGTCCAGGCAAATCAGCCACCAGCGCGTCGCGACTTTTGGTTAAGCGATTAAAAAGGGTGGATTTTCCAACGTTGGGACGGCCAACGAGTACGACGGTGGGTAACATAGTTGCGCTTACTGCCCTGAAGGAAGCCTGATGCCAGGACCGCTGTCAGGGCTAGGTTCGGCACCTGCGTCTGGTAACAAAATTGAATCGCTCTTAAATAGAATACTACGCTCACTACTGCCAGATTCTGCTGGTGGTGCTGCAGGCTCAGGTATTTTAGGTTCAGCAATAACGGGCTTTGGCGTTTCAGGAGTTAACTCGATTTTAGCTGGCGTTTGAGTTTCAGGCTCTACTTGTTTTTTAGGTTCTTCTTGTTTTTCAGATTCGGTTTTCTTAGTTTGTTTTACGCTTTTTTCGGCAAAGCTTACTGCATATAAAGTGCCATCTCTGGTTTCTGCAATAAATTGAGATGGTTTTGAGCCTGCAATAATGGACATGACAGGGTCGCTACCCAATTGAATACGTCCAACAAATTTACCTTCATCGCGACTTAACAAGTGCACATAGCCTTCTAAATCACCAACAATCACTACACCAGCACTAGGTAGTGGTACAGTGACCCGACGGTTAGAAAGTGCGCCCTGGCGCCAAAACGTTTTGCTTGTTTCATAATCAAGCGAGTACACTGCGCCTAGTGTATGCGATACAAATATTTTTCCATCTTCTGCGCTTAAGCCAGAATAACTCGAAATATCACGATTCCACAACACTTTGCCATTTCTACGATCCACCGCTGCAATTTTTCCTTGATACGCAACCGCGTACACTAAAGGACCATCTACCACAGGTAGACTGGTGATATCCGCAATACGCTCTATTTCTGTCACGCCTTTAGGTTGCGCAATGGTGGTCTCCCACAATAATTTACCATTATCTGCGCGAATCGCCACAAGTTTGCCACCCGCAAAACCCGCGTAAACAGCACCGCCATCAACCGCGACACCTACACTACTTCTTAAAGTGAGCGCTGGGTTAATGCGTTCATACACCCATTTTCTTTTTCCATCTGCAGCATCGATGCCAAAAATGTGATTATCACCGGCACGCACAATAACAATACCATCAAAGTAACGCGGAACACTTAATATTTCACTAGAAACCTTGGATTTCCATAAAAATTTGCCTGTGACATCATAGGCATGCACAAAGCCCTTGTTGCTACCCACAAGCACCGTGCCCGAGCCAATACCAACACCACCGCTAATCGGCTCACCTATATTGATACGCCAAATTTCATTTCCAGTATTAGCATCTAATTTAACTAAATCACCTTCTGCATTGGCGTCATAAACCGCACCGGCCTCAAGCGCTGGCGTAAAGTCATATTTTTGTATTTCGCCTATATCACTAGACCAATCTATTTTAGTCTCATAAGTGGGTTCAATATCATCTAGCTCAGCAGGTGGATTGGCTTCTTCAACACCAAACACGGTATCTGTGACTAGTTGTTTGATTTCACCCACGGCGCTACAGGCCGCTAAGGTTGAAATAAGCGCAACAGAGCAAATTAAACGTAAAACCTTAACAACAGACATACTAAATAGCGCTTTCAACATTTAACGGAGCAATCAATTTACGGTGATTAAACACCAAGTGATTCAAGTTTTTGTTGGGTGTATTGATGCAATCTACCTTTTTCATCAAGATGATTTAATGCATTTTCAAACGCTTTTTTAGCTTCAGCGTTTTTACCTTGCGCCATCAACACATCACCTTGCAAGTTTGATTTTAAGCCTTCATATCCTTTATCAGAGATGGCTGTCAGCACTTTTAGTGCTTCATCATAACTTTTTTCATCATATAAAATTTGGGCTAACTGCAAACCCGCTACTGCCTTAACTGCGCTTTCTTTGGCATTGTCTATCGCCCACTCAAGTTGTGATTTTGCACTTTTGCTATCGTTTGCAGCAAAATTCGCCTTTGCAGCAAACACAGCAGCACGACCCGCGTAAGGCGTGCCGGAAAAGTCTTCCATTAACTTAGCAGACTTTGATTTAATATCTGCAGTTTTTGCGATATCGGTAACTGTTAAGTCTTGATATAACGCAGAAGCTTCTACCGCCTTTTTATTTTGGAAATACTGATACCCTTGCCATGCAGCATAGACAACGACTACTGCCAATACAATATTGCTGACCATATTGCCGTGTTTTTTCCACCACGCTTTAAACTCATCTAACTGCTCTTGCTCTTCTAAATCGTATGCCATACTTTTCTCTCTAATACTTTCATTTACAGCCAATGAGGCTAATCATTAAAAGACTTAATTATAAAAAATTTAAGCCGCTTTGCGGCCAGGAATCGCACTGAGTAACTGTTGCGTATATGCCTGTTGCGGTGCGCGATATACGTCATCCACTTTGCCATGCTCTACAATTTTACCTTTGTGCATCACCACAATATCGTCCGCAATGTGTCTTACCACGCGCAAATCATGACTGATAAAGATATAACTTAACGCCATTTCATGCTGCAATTCTTTTAGCAGTAATAAAATCTGTGCTTGCACAGACACATCTAGCGCAGATACAGGTTCATCACATACCACAACTTTGGGCTGCAATACCAAGGCACGCGCTATACCGATACGTTGTCTTTGACCGCCCGAAAATTGGTGCGGATACTTTTCTGCATCGGATGCTTGCAATCCCACACGTTGCAACATTTGCAGCACTTTTTCTTTCTGTTGGGCTGCTGACCCCAATTTGTGAATCAACAAACCTTCACCAACAATTTCCCCCACTTTCATCCTTGGATTTAATGAGGCAAATGGATCTTGAAACACCATTTGCAAATGCTGACGCATATCACGCAAGGCATCTTTTGGCAATTTTGCGAGGTCTTGACCTTGGAATACTACTTCGCCGCTATCAAAAGGGTGCAATTGTAACAGACAACGCGCCAAAGTGGATTTTCCACTACCAGATTCACCTACCACAGCTAAGGTCGTACCTGCTTTCAAATCAATACTCACATCATCTAATGCCTTGATTTTGGTGGTATTAAATCCAAAACGGCCACTACGCTGGGTGTACGTTTTAACTAAATGGCGAGCGCTTAAAATAATTTCTGATGCATTTTCTTGGCTCATGCCGCATGCTCCAACCAACTGTAATCGATGGGTTTGAGTGCTTTTAAACCTTCTGCATCTGGCACACAAGCCAATAATGCTTTCGTGTAAGGATGTTGTGGGTGATTCAACACTTGCGCTTTGCTACCAGTTTCCACAATTTCGCCCCTAAACATCACAATCACATCATCCGCAATGTCCGCCACCACGCCAAAATCATGGGTGATAAATAACATGGCCATATTCATGCGGGTTTTTAACTCATCCAGTAATTTAAGCACTTGTGCTTGCACTGTCACATCCAGCGCAGTGGTAGGCTCATCCGCAATCAATAGCGCTGGTTCACAGGCAATACTCATGGCAATCATCACACGTTGACGTTGTCCACCTGACAACTCATCGGGGTAACTATTTGCACGCTCTGGTGGAATACCCACTTGGCTTAACAGCGCGGCAACGCGGGTTTTAAGCGCTTCACCATTTAAACCAAGATGCGCGGTAAGCGGCTCACCAATTTGATAACCTACCGTTAATACAGGGTTGAGTGAAGTCATAGGCTCTTGAAATATCATACCGATTTTTGAACCACGAATTTTTTGCATGGCTTGATTATCAAGCTTGCTAATGTCTTGTCCCTGAAAAATGACGTTGCCACTGGCGTTAAGTTGCTTAGATAGCAAACCCATAATGGTCAATGCAGTGAGGCTTTTACCACTACCAGATTCACCCACAATGCAAGTGGTTTTACCTTGAGAAAGCGTCAAAGCCACATTTTTCACTAAAAAACGACTAGAATCGCTTTTAGGAGTAACGTTTAAGCCTTCAATTTTTAGGATTTCTGTCATTTTTTATTCGATGTTGTAAACAATCGTCACCACTACTCTGGCAATCTTATCAATGGTGCTTTTGTCGTAAACACCGCCATAGCTATCGTCGCTCGCTTCACCACCCACTGGCAAAATGTAAAAAGCACCTTGGCTTGCTGACTTCATTACGCCAACTTTGACGCCGTCTTGTTTCACAAACTCTGTGGCTCTACTGCGCGCGTTTTTAGTCGCATCGGCAATTAAAGACATTTTCACTGACTCTAAATCACTGACCAAATAGTTAGGCGGTTGTGCTGAAACAGGATGATTGTCTGCTTTCAATTGTAAAAAGGCTTTATTGGCGGCAGTGACTTTACCTAACTCTTTGGTGCTAATGCGAATGGATTGGTAAGCGTCAAAACCTTTTTGCACTTGGCGCGGTGTGTCCTTAATAAAAATTTCTTCGTAATGCGGGTTAATCGATTCCACATCCACTGACCAAGTCTCACTCGTTAACCCTTGTTTCGTGAGAAATTCCTCAACCACTTTGCGCTCTTCCGCTACAGCTTGCAGTGCTTCCGCTTGGGTTGGCGCTGTCACCCCCACATTGATTAACCACTCTGCGCTATCAGCTTTAACAGGCTTTTCTGCTAAGCCTTTCACCGTAATGCTCTGCTGACCGCTTACAGCACGTTTGGCTTGCACACCCAAGATAAAAGCGGCACTTGCCATGCCTATCGCCAATAACAAGCCAAGGACAATAATGGCATTCGAAAATTGTTGATGCTGTTTTTCAGTTTCTTGAGACATAATTAGCTCCTCACAAAAGCGGCAACATCATCTAGTTTACAACGTTTCTGCTCACCTGTTTGCAGTAATGGTTT
This sequence comes from uncultured Methylotenera sp., assembly GCA_964464725.1. Classification (GTDB taxonomy): domain Bacteria; phylum Pseudomonadota; class Gammaproteobacteria; order Burkholderiales; family Methylophilaceae; genus Methylotenera_A. The sequence goes on from CAYXHH010000047.1 coordinate 8,176, forward strand.
AAGCGATAACTCGTTTAAAGCTGCTTCGTCGTCACCTAAAATGGCGGCAAAACGCGCACCACTGCGGTCAGCTTTTTTCATTTGAGATTTAAAACTACCACCACCCGCATGTAACACTACACTTAAACCGCTGCTACGCAAAGTTTCCGCCATACCAAATGCTTTTTGCTCTGCCAATTCACCCACATTCACCAAGTAGATATCTGGCGTGTTGTTCGCTGTAACGCCATACTCTTGCATTAATAAAAATACGCGCTCTAAACCGATGCCAAACCCGCAGGCAGGCGTTGGCTCACCACCTAAACGCTCGACTAAAGTATCGTAACGTCCGCCACCCGCAATGGTGCCTTGAGCACCTAATTTAGTAGTGACCCATTCAAATACAGTGCGATTGTAGTAATCTAAACCACGCACTAAACGATGGTTAATGGTGTAGGCGATACCTGCTTGTGTGAGCAATTGACAGAGTTTTTCAAAATGGGTTCGACTGGCTTCACCTAAACTACCCATTAATTTAGGCGCCGCCTCACACATCGCTTGCATACGCGGATTTTTGCTATCTAAAATGCGCAAAGGATTCGTATGTAAACGGCGTTTGGCATCTTCATCTAACAATTCTGCATGCTGCTCAAAATATGCAATCAAAGTTTGGCGATAAGCTAAACGCTCTTCGGCATCGCCAATACTATTAATTTGTAGTTCCACATCGGTGATGCCAAGCTCACGCCATAATCGGGCTAATAAAATAATTTGCTCTGCATCGACTTCGGCCGCCTCGAAACCAAACGCCTCACAACCAATTTGGTGAAATTGGCGTTGACGGCCTTTTTGCACGTTTTCGTGTCGAAACATCGGCCCCATGTACCACAAACGCTGCGGGCCGTTGTAAGTTAAATTACTTTCAATCACAGCCCGCACACAACCTGCGGTGCCTTCTGGGCGCAAGGTCAGCTTGTCGCCATTAAGCGCATCCGTCCATGCATACATTTCTTTTTCCACAATATCGGTATGCTCGCCCACACTACGCACAAACAAATCAGTAGTTTCGACGATGGGCATACGGATATTGTTGTAGCCATATTGGCTTAACACGCGTCTTGCGGTATCTTCTAGCTTAAACCAGAGCGGCGTGGCCTCTGGCAAAATATCATAGAAGCCTTTAATGCTTTGGATTTTAGTATTTTTTGTGGTCATTACGTGGTTAAGTATGAGTCATTATATGGCTTGAATAGGAATAGTTTTGGGTGTTGCAACCGTGCGCAACTTGCCACCTTCGGCATAATTTTTCTGCACGTAGTCTTCCACAATTGCTTGAAACTCTTCCGCGATATGGTCGCCTTTCAGCGTCACAGTTTTTTCACCGTCTACAAACACTGGGGCAACAGGAACTTCGCCCGTGCCAGGCAAACTGATACCGATGTTGGCAAGTTTAGATTCGCCAGGACCGTTCACCACGCAACCCATCACCGCGACACTCATGTCCTCTACCCCAGGGTAGCTTTTACGCCAAACCGGCATTTGCGTACGCAAATAGGTTTGAATTTGCATGGCAAGCTCTTGGAAATAAGTAGAGGTGGTACGACCACAGCCTGGGCAGGCTGTTACCAAGGGTGTGAATGAGCGTATGCCCATGGTTTGCAAGATTTCTTGTGCAACGACTACTTCTTTGGTACGCGGCTCATTCGGCTCTGGTGTCAAACTCACGCGTATCGTATCGCCTATACCTTCTTGTAGTAGTAATGATAATGCGGCAGTGGAAGCGACCACACCTTTAGAGCCCATGCCAGCTTCGGTTAAGCCAAGGTGAAGTGGATAATCGCAACGTTTAGCCAGTTCACGGTAGACTTTGACTAAATCTTGCACATTGCTCACTTTGCAAGAAATAATGATTTGATTGGGTGACAAGCCAATATCCACAGCTTGTTGGGCGCTTTCTAGCGCAGATTGAATCAGCGCTTCGCGCATCAACTCATCGGCAGACATCGGATTGGCTGATTTGCCATTTTCATCCATCATCCGCGCCATTTTGGCTTGATCTAAACTGCCCCAGTTAACGCCAATACGCACTGCCTTTTTATATTGAATGGCGGCTTCTATCATGGCAGCAAACTGTTCGTCACGTTTACTGCCCTTGCCGACATTGCCAGGATTAATGCGATATTTGGCTAAGCTTTTTGCGCAATCAGGATAAGCCTGTAGGAGCTTGTGACCATTGTAGTGAAAGTCGCCCACTAAGGGTACATCGCAACCCATCGCGTCAAGTCCAGCGCGAATAGTGCCCACTTGTGCGGCAGCCTCCGGGGAGTTAACCGTAATCCGCACTACCTCTGAGCCAGCTTGCCATAATTCGTACACTTGTTGAATGGTGGCTTTTGCATCAGCGGTGTCGGTGTTGGTCATACTTTGCACCACCACGTGTGCTGGTGAACTGCCTTGCAAACCGCCACCCACAGGCACATGGCCAACCATGACTTGTAAACAATTACGACGCATATATTTATTTTTCGAGCTTAATATGAGCAACGTTGTTGCGAGAATATGGCGCCAAATCATAAGATTTGCCGTTCATACTTAGATTTGTAGCACCTGCATTTCCAACTGTGATATCGACTGGTAGCTTAGCATTGATAACTTCGCGACTACCCGCAAAAATAGTCCTGCTATATACTTCATTGCCATTACCATCAATCACACTCACCCAAGTTTCTTGGGTTGCAGACAATTCAATTCTACCAATTCCCACTTTGGCGACTACAGCTGGTTCGGTCGCAATTGGCGTTGCTACAGAAGGTACTGTCTCTGGCGGAGTCGTCAATTGTGCTTGAACGTTTTGCTCAGTTGGGACCGAATTAGTTGCTTCTGTGGTCGATTCAGGTGGCGCTGAGGTTGTTGGACTTGCATCCTGCGGAGATGGCAAAGTAAGCTCAGTAGATGGCTGTAAATTCGCTTCTCTTTCTGCAATTGGTAATGCAGGCTCTGGCAAGGGGACTACTTCGACGTTGCCAATGTCGGCAATTTCTTTTGTCGGGCTCGGTTTTTGAACATAATTTTGATAGAACAACCAAATGCCTAGACCTAACAAAACCGCGACCCCGACCAAAGTATACAAGCCTGTATTTGGCTTTTTATAGCTGGTCATTTTCATGTTCGCACTGGGTTTCACAATCATTTCGTGCGGCTCACTACTAGGCGCTATTGCGCTGTAAGCATCAAGCAAAGGTGCAGCATCGATTTTAAGTTGTTTTGCATAATTGCGAATAAAACCACGCACGATTGTCGGTTCGGGTAAAGCGCTGAAATTGTCTGCTTCTAAAGCCTCAATTTGCTTAATACTGAGTCGCAATCTAGTCGCTATTTCTTGCAAGGTTAAATTTTGCTCTTCGCGACTGGCGCGTAACATAGCACCACATCTCGCAGATTGAGCAGATGGATTTGCAGAGTGATCTTCTGGCTCTGTATTTGACAAATCTATCGCCTGTACAGCTTCTTGAATTGTATTCTTTATCGATTCTGTGATTTTGCGCGCCATGTAATCACCCTAATTTGATAATGTCCGAATATACATTTTCATCACCTAAGCGTCTAACAGTATGATAATTTAACCATATTAGCACGTTAAGTATTACCCTTACTTCTGCCCACTTAGCATTAAACGCGTTTGTTCAGACTTTGGATATTGCTGCCGTAACTGCAATGCATAACTGGCCGCATTATCTTTGTCGCCAATGGCGCGCGATATACGATAACCTAACCAAAGGGACTCAGCATTTGGAGAAGCCACCAATGCATTTTGTAAGGTTTGCTTGGCTTCTTGCAATTCGCCACGATTAAATTGTATCTCTGCTAACTGGGTTGCTGCTGAGTGTGTCAGTGGTTGCAAAGCCAATGCTTTGTTGAGATAGATTTCTGCATTCTTCAAATCTTTTTTGCGCGCAGCACATATCCCCGCATTAGCATAAGCCAAGTTTGGCGTTGTATAAAGTGGATTTTTGACAGCTTCTAAAAAATGGGGAATGGATTCATCATAGCGCTTGCGATCACATAAAAAAATACCGTAATTGTTATGTGACTCAGAACTTTTTGGCTCCACTTGAATAGCCTGTTTGAAATTGGCGTCTGCTTTTG
>CAYXHH010000048.1:0-10460 GCA_964464725.1 uncultured Methylotenera sp.
TAAATAAAGCCGAAGCAGAACAAGCGGGAGGTAAATAATGAATCAGGTGTTTAATAAACTATTTGCAAGAACTTGGATGTTTTTAGTCTATTTGTTTTTATATTTACCTATCATCACATTGGTTGTTTTTTCTTTTAACGATTCAAAATTAGTGACTGTTTGGTCGCATGCGAGTACACGTTGGTATAGTGCGCTGATGGAGGATAGTGATCTTATTGCCGCTGTTTTCTTATCATTAAAAATTGCGTTTTTATCTGCACTGATGTCTGTTTTTTTTGGCACGTTTACCGCTTTAGCATTGCATCGATATAAACGTTTTCGTGGTCGTACGCTACTGAATTCGATGGCAAGCACACCACTCGTCATGCCGGATGTGATTGTGGGTTTATCATTGCTGCTGATGTTGGTCTCTATTCAACACTGGCTTGGTTTTCCTGAACGTGGTCTCTTTACGATTTTGTTAGGTCACGCGTTATTAGGTACCGCCTATGCAAATGTAGTAGTCACTTCTCGCCTAAAAGAAATGGATGGACGATTAGATGAAGCGGCCATGGATTTAGGATGTAAACCTTTTCAAGTGTTTTGGTTAGTCACCTTGCCATTACTTGTGCCGGGATTAGTATCTGCGTTTTTGCTCACATTCACATTATCCTTTGATGACGTGGTGCTTTCTTCGTTCTTATCTGGACCGGGTTATTCCACCATGCCGATGGTGATTTTTTCACGTGCACGTTTGGGCTTAAATCCAACGATTAATGCCGTTGCTACGGTGACCATTGTGGTGGTGACCATTGCTGTTGTGGCGTCTAGTTTTTACACCTCACATCAAGAGCGTAAGCGCAAGCGTGAAGTAGCGCTGGCCTATAGCGATAATAATAAATAATCCTTTAATTAAGTTTGGCCGAAGGCGTATTTCTGAGAGGCAAATTCGGTCTCTCAGATATCTAGATTATTAACTGTCTAGATTAGAATAATTAGTCATAAATACTAAAAAAATCAATTAAATAAACTAAAAACTCCTTAAATTTTGCTTAACATACTACTTTATATGCTGCGCTCATTAAAAATGCAGTAGTAATTCATGTTCACATGGGATAAGTAATGACGCTAGACTTAACATATAAAATTTTATTAAAAAATAATCAGACTTTACTCGCGGGTGAATGGGTAGCAGCAGACTCTGCTGAAACAATTGCAGTCACTAACCCCGCTACTGGTGAGATTGTCGCGATCGTACCTAAAATGGGACGTGCCGAAACTGAGCGCGCAATTTTGGCTGCTGAAGTTGCACAAAAGCAATGGAAAAACTTAACGGCCGCAGCGCGCGCAACCATACTAAGGCGTTGGTTTGATTTAATTAAATCGCATGCTGAAGATTTAGCGCAAATCCTTACTGCAGAGCAAGGTAAGCCATTAGCAGAAGCAAGAGGCGAGGTGAACTATGGCGCCAGTTTTATTGAGTGGTTTGCCGAAGAAGCTAAGCGCGTTTATGGTGAAACGATTCCCAGCCCCGCAAATGACCGGCGTTTATTAGTCATTAAACAGCCTATCGGTGTGACTGCGGCTATCACGCCATGGAACTTTCCGATTGCGATGATTACGCGTAAAGCTGGTCCCGCTTTGGCAGCTGGTTGCTCTATGATTATCAAGCCAGCTGAGCAAACGCCATTATCCGCCATTGCATTAGCCGTATTGGCAGAAGAGGCGGGTGTGCCGAGTGGTGTCTTGCAAGTAATTACTGGCAAGGCACGCGAAATTGGTGCGGTATTATGTGAAAGCCCAGTGGTCACTAAATTGTCGTTTACAGGTTCGACTGAAGTCGGCCGTATCTTAATGCGCCAATGTGCGGATACTATTAAAAAACTTTCATTGGAGCTGGGTGGAAATGCACCATTTATTGTATTCGATGATGCAGATTTAGATGCGGCGGTTGAAGGTGCAATGATGTCTAAATTTAGAAATGCTGGCCAAACCTGTGTATGCGCCAACCGCTTATTTGTGCAAGATGGTGTTTTTGATGCTTTTTCCGAAAAATTAGCAGCAAAAGTTGCCTCGCTTAAGGTGGGTAATGGTACTGCTGAAGGCGTGACACAAGGGCCACTGATTGATGTTGCCGCGATTGAAAAAATTGAAACCCATGTGACCGATGCGGTTAAAAAAGGTGCGAAGCTTGTGCAAGGTGGTAAACGTCATGCACTAGGTGGTACATTTTATGAGCCAACAGTGTTGGCTGGGGTGACAGCCGATGCGCTGATTTTTAAAGAAGAAACATTTGGACCAGTTGCACCGCTCTTCCGCTTCAAAACCGATGACGAAGTCATTGAACTCGCAAATAGAACAGAGTTTGGTTTAGCATCGTATTTTTATAGTCGCGACATTGGCCGCATTTGGCGAGTGGCAGAAGCGCTAGAGTATGGCATGGTGGGTGTGAATACGGGCATGATTTCGAATGAAGTGGCACCGTTTGGTGGCGTGAAACAATCGGGATTGGGGCGCGAAGGCTCGCACCACGGTATTGATGAATACTTAGAAATTAAATATATCGCGATGGCTGGCATATAAATTGATGCAAATTAATGTATTTTATTTTTTGTTATTGATTCGGTCATTTGTTCGAGAAAATTTTATGCTTCTGGAACCCTTATCCAGTAAGGCTTCCAGAGCATCGTAAATGATATGTGTTAAATAGGTTGTTTGAATCGGCCATTTTGTAAAGGTTTTAAAAAGAATGAGTGAAACTAAAATCGATTGGCATGCGCGTGCTAAAAGCTTGAAAATTGACGGGCGCGCGTTCATTAACGGCCAGCGCGTAAACGCGGCTGATGCGGCCATATTTGAATGTTTTTCGCCAATTGATAATCGCAAATTGGCCGATGTGGCGAGTTGCAAATCTGCAGATATTGATTTAGCTGTTGCGGCTGCGCGTTCTGCTTTTAATAGTCGCGTTTGGGCAGGAAAATCACCCAAAGAGCGCAAACAAATCATGATTCGATTTTCCGATTTACTTTTGGAAAACCGCGAAGAACTGGCTTTGCTCGAAACACTGGACATGGGCAAACCAATCACAGCAAGCTTAAACGTCGATGTGAATTCGGCCGCCAATAGTTTGCGCTGGTTTGGAGAGGCAATTGATAAGGTCTATGACGAAATTGCACCCACAGCAGAGAATACACTCGCCATGATTACCCGTGAGCCAGTTGGAGTGGTGGGGGCGATTGTGCCGTGGAATTACCCGATTTTAATGGCATGCTGGAAAATCGCGCCAGCACTTGCCACAGGCAATAGCATTGTGCTCAAGCCCTCTGAAAAATCACCCTTGACGGCGTTGAAGTTAGGAGATTTAGCTATCAAAGCAGGCATTCCTGCGGGTGTGTTGAATGTGGTGCCAGGGTTTGGACCAGATGCAGGTACACCGCTTGCCATGCACATGGATGTGGACTGTATTGCGTTTACGGGCTCGACTGGCGTGGGCAAAAAAATACAAGTCATGGCAGGTCAAAGTAATTTAAAACGTGCATGGTGTGAGTTAGGTGGCAAATCTCCCAATATTGTATTTGCAGATTGTGCTGACTTAGACCGTGCGGCTGAAGCCTCTGCAGGATCAATTTTTTACAATCAGGGTGAAAGTTGCAATGCGCCATCTCGATTACTGGTAGAGCGCAGCATCAAAGATCAATTTGTGCAAAAAGTGCTTGCAGAGCTCAAACACTACCAGCCAGCTGATCCGCTCAACGAGAGTACTACCATGGGAGCCTTAGTGGATTGTGGTCAGATGGATAATGTACTGAAATATATTGCTTCAGGAAAAACGCAAGGTGCCAAATTATTGGCAGGTGGCGAGCGTGTGCGGAGTGAAACGGGCGGTTTTTACGTCAGCCCCACCGTGTTTGATGAGGTGACAAATAATATGACGATTGCGGCAGAAGAGATTTTTGGCCCAGTGCTCTCGATAATTGCCTTTGACACCGAAGAAGAAGCCATTCAGATTGCAAACGATACACATTATGGTTTAGCAGCGGCAGTATGGACGCAGGATTTATCACGTGCGCACATGGTGGCCAAACGTTTACGCGCAGGTACAGTGCATGTGAATAGTTATGATGAAGATGATATTACCGTGCCGTTTGGGGGTTACAAACAAAGCGGTAATGGACGTGACAAGTCTTTGCACGCAATGGAAAAATACACCGAATTGAAAACCACTTGGATACGACTCGCCAAATAGTGCAGTCAATAGAGGTCAATCATATGAATACAATCACAGAACATTTAGTTTCGAATGAAAGCTTACACAATCGCCGCCTAGCCGCCACACCGCGCGGCATTGGGGTGATGGCAAATTTCTTTATTGATAAAGCACTGAATTCTGAAGTGTGGGATATCGAAGGGCGGCGCTTTATCGATTTTGGTGGCGGCATTGCAGTGTTGAATACAGGCCACAGGCATCCCAAAGTAATTGCGGCAATTCAAGAGCAGTTAGCACGCTTTACGCATACTTGTTACCAAGTCTTGCCTTACGAAAACTATGTCACCTTAGCTGAGCGTATCAATAAGCTTACCCCTGGCACACATGCTAAAAAAACCTGCTTTTTTAGTAGTGGCGCAGAGGCTGCCGAAAATGCCGTTAAAATTGCCCGCGCGGCGACAGGCCGTTCAGCGATTATCGCATTTTCAGGTGCATTTCATGGTCGCACCATGATGGCTTGTGCCTTAACAGGTAAAGTCGTGCCGTACAAAGTGGGCTTTGGGCCTTTTCCTGCCGAGGTTTATCATGTGCCTTTCCCAATGGCTTTGCATGGCGTAACGGTTGAAGACTCAATCAATGCGCTACACACACTATTTAAAGCCGATGTAGACCCCAAACGCGTGGCCGCCATTATGATTGAACCTGTGCAAGGTGAGGGCGGTTTTTATGTGACGCCGCCAGAACTGATGCGCGCATTACGCAAAGAATGCGATGAACACGGCATTTTGTTGGTGTTTGACGAAGTGCAAACGGGCTTTGGTCGCACCGGTAAACTATTTGCGACCGAGCATTATGATGTGTTGCCAGACGTGACGGTAATGGCAAAAAGCTTGGCTGGCGGCATGGTGTTGTCTGCAGTTTGCGGCAAAGCAGAAGTGATGGATGGCCCAGCCCCAGGCGGTTTGGGCGGCACCTATGCAGGTAATCCATTGGCGATTGCAGCAGCGCATGCGGTGCTGGATGTGATGGAAGAAGAACAGTTAGTGGCGCGTGCCAATTATTTGGGTGAAAAGTTGGTTAAGTCCTTAAAAGCAGCGCAAACAAAAGTGCCTGCAATTCAAGAAATTCGCGGTTTAGGCTCAATGATTGCGGTTGAGTTCTGTGACCCCAACACAGGTGAACCTTCAACCGATGCCATGAAGCGCGTACAAGCTGCTGCGCTCGAAGAAGGGCTGATTCTGCTCAGTTGCGGTGTATATGTGAATGCGTTACGCTTCTTGTATCCGCTGACGATTCAGGATAATGTATTTGATGAGGCCTTGGATATTCTAGGGCGCGCACTGTTAAAAGCTTAAAAATATGGATGATACTAAAATCAAAATAGAAACTACCGAACAAGCAAAAGCGCGCATGCAAGCGGCTGGTGTGCATACTATTATTGCGCAGTTTGTGGACATTCATGGTGCTGCCAAAGGTAAATATATTCCGCTCACGCATCTGGAGGATATTGTAGGTGCAGGGGCAGGATTTGCTGGCCCTTCAATTTGGGGTACTGGCTTACCACGCACTGGCGCACGCTCTGAATATTATGGGCAAGGCGACTTAACTACCTTGCAAGCCCTGCCATGGATGCCAGGCTATGCGCGCATTGTATGTAATGGCGTTGTCGGTGGTGAGCCGTTTGATGTGTGTTCGCGCCGAGTGTTGCTCAAGCAAATTGAGCGATTAAACGCGCGCGGCTGGACACTTAACGTAGGTATTGAGCCAGAATTTTTCCTGCTGGAAGCTGACGAAAATGGTCGTCCTGTGGCTTGCGAACTCGATAATCAAGATAAACCCTCGTACGATTTAAAGGCACTTGCGCGTGTGCGAGATGTGTTGCGTTGTATGGAAACAGGCTTGACGGCTTGTGGTTTTGACGTGTTTCAAATCGATCACGAAGATGCTAGCGGACAGTATGAACTGAATTATCACTACAGCGATGCACTCAAAGCCGCAGACCGCTTTATATTGTTCAAAATGGCAGCTAGTCATATTGCAGAAGAGGCTGGATTGATTTTTTCATTGATGCCCAAACCCTTTGCAGACCGACCAGGTAGTGGTTTGCATTTACATTTGTCACTGACCGATGTCAATGGTCAGGCCGTGATGGCAGATAAAACAGATTCACATGGGCTTTCCAAAGTTGGCCGCGAGTGTATAGCGGGTCTGCTTGCGCACAGCCCAGCGCTAGCGGCATTTCATGCACCTTCTGTCAATTCGTATAAGCGTTTAGTGATTGGTCGATCACTTTCTGGCACCACTTGGGCGCCCGCGCATATTGCTTGGGGAAATAATAATCGCACCACGGTATTACGTACGGTGGCAAATCGTATGGAGTTCAGGTTGACGGATGGAAGTTGCAATATTTATGCGGCTTTAGCTTCTACCATTGCTGCGATGCTGGACGGCGTAGAACAACAAATGGTGCCGCCAGTGCCGATAGACGAAGATATTTATGAGTGGGATGAAGCACAATTTAAACGTCATCGTGTTAAAACATTGCCGCAAACAATGGGCGAAGCGCTTGCCGCTTTAACTACTGATCATGCGCTAGCAAAGGCTTTGGGGGAAGCATTTGTGACCGAATACCTTGCGACTAAAACCCCAGAATGGATAGATTATTGCCGAAATGTGAGCGATTGGGAGTATCAACGCTATCTCACTTGGCCTTAATTACTCTACTCATTTTTGGAGCAAAAATTGCGTTAAGTTTAGAGAGATTTGTTGTAGATAGCACAAATTTCTATAGTAAATTGTTATCAATATAACGTAACATATTAATATTAAATGTAAATTTATTTAATTTAAGGCATTTGTGGGGTATGATAAGCCACTATGCAATTTAGGTTAAAAGTTTCGTTAAGTCCATATTTGGGCTTTGTTTTTTTGATTATGTTGTTTTTTGGTGCTCCAGTGTTTGCCGCACCTGATTTACCCGACCCCGCGTATACCCCGCGTCTAGAAACACAACCAGCGCCCCCGATTATTACTGCGCCAGAGATCAAAGAGAAAGAAGAAAGCGCCTACCCAAGCCCTCTGCTGCCAGAAGCCGATATACAAGTCACAATTCAAGAGGTTCAGTATATTGGTAATAAAAATATCAAGGAAGCTGAGTTAAATTCTGTTTTAAAAGATTATCTTGATAAACCTATAGGTATCAAAGAGTTAAATAAAATGACGGCGCTGGTCACGCGCTATTATCGTCAACAGGGATATTTGTTGGCAGAAGCCTATTTGCCAGAACAAGACATCGCCAAAAATACCTTACAAATCGCTGTGGTAGAAGGATATCTAGGGGAGTTAAAACTCAACACCAAAGGCAAATTAGACGAAGCATTTTTTAAAAAGATGGCGGCTAGTCGCTTCGAAAATAACGCTGCAATACGTGAATCAAATTTAGTCAAAACGGTGACTTTAATTAACTCACTACCAGGTGTTAATGCAGTTTCAGAATTAGCGCCAGGTCAAGCCGTAGGACATAGCGACATTGCGATTGAAGTAGAAGCCGAGCCACTAGTGACTGGCTATATCGCTGCGAATACCTTCGGTAATCGCTTTACAAGCCGAGAGGTTTTGGCGGCAGGCGTCTTTTTGAACAATCTCGCGGGTAGAGGTGACAGATTAGGTCTGAATGTCAGAGACTCTAGACGTGAGAGGCAACGTGCTTTTCAGTTAGGATATATTTTACCGATTAGTGAGACAGGAACGCTTCTCAATCTGAATCTCGGCTATTCAGATTATCGACTTGGAGGAGAGTTTTCAAGTTTGGGTGCTACTGGTAGTAGTGCGTTTATTAGCGCATTTTTAGATCAACCTGTAGTAAGGTCAAGGCAAGGCAATCTCAGTTCTAGAATAGGGCTTTCTTACAAAGACCTATCTGATGATGTTTCAGCATTTTCGCTAGAAAATCAACGGGATATCAAAGCACTAGAGTTGGGCTTGTTTGGCGATTGGCGTGATACACGCTGGAACGGGTTTAACCAATTAGGCTTAAATTTCAAACTTGCTGATGTCAGGTTTAAGAATAGTTTGGCTGCTTCTTTAGATGCTACTGGCGCTGAAACAGCAGGTGATTTTGTGAAATACAATCTATTCGGTTCCCGCATCCAGCCTTTATCTCAGAACTTTAACTTGATTTTGCGTGCCGAGTATCAAGGCGTCAGTAAAAACTTGGATACTGCTGAAAAACTTGCAATCGGTGGCATCAATCGCTGGCGCGAATTTGGTGAACTGCCTACCTCTTCTGATCGAGGTTTAATTGTTGGCGCTGAAATAAGAAAATCGCCATTGCCTTTAACAGGCTTGGCAAAGTTTTTGCCTATATTCAATGGTGCAGAGCTGAGTCCATATGTTTTTTATGATGAAGGTAGAGGCATCCTTAACCACAGCGCCTTAAGTGATAATAATAAAGTTCGGTCATCACATGTGGGCTTGGGGATAGACGTTTTACTTGCTAAAAAATGGGCGCTCGATGTGGTGTTCTCGCATCAAGATAGTCGCATAGAGGGTGTTGATGCAGAGCGCGAAACTAGACTTTGGGGACAGATTCAAAAAGAGTTTTAAAAAATTTAAAGCTTTTGGGGGATGAAACATGAAGACACGTTTGAACAATAAAGAATGTTTTAATTTAAGTCAGCAAGCACGCAGACAGGTGTTACTCACGGCCTTGATATGTAGTGCATACGGACAAGCACTAGCATTGCCATATGGTGAACAAGTGCAGTCGGGTAACATCAGTTTCGAACGTGCCAATCAATCCTTAAACATGAATCAAACAAGCCAGCGAGCGATTGTGAATTGGCAGTCATTTAGTATTGCTGCCAATGAGTCGGTAAGACTTAACCAGCCAACGCAAGGAATCGCTTTATTTCGAGTTGTGGGCAATGATTCATCTCAAATTTATGGCAACTTAACTGCTACAGGCAGCTTGTTTTTAAGTAATCCAAACGGCGTGCTATTTGGGCGAGGTGCGCAAGTTGATGTCGGTAGCTTGGTGGCAACAACCATGCGGATTGGTAATGAAGATTTTTTAGCAGGGCGTTACCAATTCTTTGGTGATACAAATAACGGTGTCGTGAACGAAGGCCTCATCCGCACCGAAGACGGTGGCTATATCGCATTATTAGGTCACACAGTTGAGAATAACGGCACGCTACAAGCTAATAACGGCAGTGTTGTTTTAGGTTCCGCTCAATCTGCTATTTTGGATTTTTATGGCGATGGTTTAGTGCGGGCGAAATTAGACGGAAATGCCTTGAATGCGGTGATTAAACAAACTGGCAATATCAGCGCAGATGGTGGCGCAGTCCAACTTGCGTCCTATGCACGCTCTGCCGCGATAAATGTAGATGGCGTAATACAAGCGAATAGTTTGGTGAATCGCAATGGCGTGATTCGGCTAGAAGGTGGTAAAAATTCTACCGTGCTGGTTTCTGGCAAACTTGAAGCAAAAGGTTTGGCTGGTAATCAAACGGGAGGCGAAGTTACTGTTACTGGTAAACACGTTGGATTGTTGGATGGCGCAAAGGTTGATGTTAGTGGGAATGCGGGTGGTGGTACAGTTTTGATTGGTGGCGATTATTTAGGTAAGAATACAAATTTCCAAAATGCAGAACGTTCTTTTGTTTCCAGCAATGCTAACATTAGCGCCGATGCGATAGATTCTGGGGATGGTGGCAAGGTGATAGTGTGGGCAGACGACATTACACGCTATTACGGCAATATCACAGCCAAAGGCGGCACGAATGCAGGAAATGGCGGGTTTGTGGAAACTTCTGGCAAAAACTATTTGGATTTTAACGGGCTAGTAGATACCACCGCAGCCAATGGCCTTGCGGGCAAGTTACTGCTCGACCCGACAAATATCACCATTTCGACCGGTACGAATACGATTGAAACTTCTGGTTCCACGATATTCCAGGAGGCAACCACGGCGACCTCTATATTAAATACCACTACTTTGCAAAACGCCTTGGCTCTAAATAATGTAGAAGTTACAACCGCTTCTCCCGCTGCTAGTGCAGGCACAATCACCGTGGCAAATGCTGTCACTTGGTCATCAGGTAATTCGCTTACACTTACAGCAAACAGCAACATTGCAATCAATGCTGCTATCACCACAGGTACCGCAGGTTCGTCACTCATTCTGAACGCTACCGGTAATGTTACACAAAGTGCAGCAGGCATTATTGGTGGTTCAGGTGGCTTGGTTAAAAACGGGGCAGGTACAGCC
>CAYXHH010000048.1:10560-12182 GCA_964464725.1 uncultured Methylotenera sp.
ACACTGACATTTAATCGCTCTAATGCACTTGCCGTAGGTAATACAATTTCTGGCACGGGTGTGCTTACCAAAACGGGGGCAGGCACACTTACACTTTCAGGCGCAAATACCTATGCAGGTGCAACTAATGTGAACGCGGGTACGTTAATCGCCGCTAATAATACAGCGCTCGGCACAACGGCTGCAGGTACTATAGTGGCTAGCGGCGCCGCACTTGGCTTACAGGGTAATATTAACATTGGCACAGAAGCACTGACGATTTCTGGTACAGGTGTAGGTGCAACCGGCGCACTACGCAACGTTTCTGGCAGCAACGTTCACACAGGGACAGTGACTTTAAACGCCAACAGCGAGATTGAGTCTGCCTCAGGTTCGCTCACTTTGAATGCAATTTCAGGGACCAACCGCACTTTGACTTTTGATGGTGCGGGTAATACTGCAGTTAATGGCAATATCACCACTGGGACTGGCGGATTAACTAAAACCGGTTCAGGTACTCTGACCTTATCTGGAGCGAATACTTATACAGGCACAACAACCGTCAGCGGAGGGACTTTGCGTTATGGTGCAAACAATGTAATTGCAACCGGTGCGGTTACTGTGAACAACGGTGGCACGTATGACTTGAACGGATTTTCAGATACGATAGGTGCGCTTACAGTCAATAGTGGCGCTATCGGTGGCACAGTGACTACAGGCGCTGGAACGCTAACATTAGGTGGTAATGTGACTTCAACCGGTGGCAACAACAATGCGCTGATCAGTGGGAATTTAAACTTAGGAGCGGCTAATCGCACATTTACCACCACGAATGCCGCTGACGGGCTAACAGTTTCTGCTGTAATTAGCGGGGCTAGAAACCTGACGAAGGCTGGCGCTGGCACAATGACACTTTCTGGCGCCAACACTTACACGCTTGCAACTAATGTGAACGCAGGTAGATTAGTCGCTTCAAATGCCAATGCGCTTGGGGCGGTGGGCGGAGGTACTACGGTGGCCGCTGGTGCAACTCTGAATGTAAATAATGTAACACTTGCAGAGTCTGCTTTGACAATTAACGGTGCAGGGATTGCCGGTGCGGGCGCGCTTACCGGTACGGATGCGGCGGTAGTAGGAGGAAATGTTACTACAGCTAGTGCCAGTACCATTGGTACAACTTCCGTAACTTCAAACTTGACTGTAAACGGAACATTTAACTCGGCGGCAAATAATCTGACGATTACCGGTGCGGGCAATATTACCGCGATAAATGCAGCCAATAATTTTGGCAATGTCGGGATAACTTCTGCCAATAATGTGAACCTGCGCGACACTAATGCAATCGCGCTTGGCACAAGCAACGTAACGGGTAATTATCAATTGCAAACTAATGGCGCAATTACACAAACTAGCGCAGTGACGGTGGGCGGTACAACTACGCTAAATGCAGGTGCTGGCAACGATATTACTCTAAATAATGTAGCTAATAATTTTAATACAGTAGGCGTTACAAGCGGGGGCAATGTAAACATCGTTGATGCAAACGCCCTTACAGTCGGTACTTCTAATGTACGTACGCTCACTGCACAAACACTTAGCAATGATTTGACTCTTGCCGGCAATATCACCGCAACTGGCACAGG
>CAYXHH010000049.1:0-11577 GCA_964464725.1 uncultured Methylotenera sp.
TAATATTGATGAGATGAAAGGCCAAGTATGGTTGCTTAATGTGTGGGCATCTTGGTGCGCAGGCTGCCGAGAAGAGCATCCTTTATTATTAGAAATGGCAAAAACAGGCAAGATTACGACTTATGGTTTGGCGTATAAAGATACTGATGCTGATTCACAACAAATGCTAGTCGCAATGGGCAATCCTTACAACAAAGTGATTACCGATATCGACGGAAAAATAGGTATCGATTATGGCGTTTATGGCGTGCCAGAAACCTATTTGATTGATAAGCAGGGTGTCATTCGTTATAAACATACTGGGCCGTTAAACCCAGACGTGTTGCTAACTAAAATTATCCCTTTACTCAAAGAACTGCAACAATGAAAAAGATATTGACCCTTTGTGCGCTCGCTTTTTATTTCTTGTTAGGTACAAACTTAACGCATGCTGGCGAAGCCAAGCCATTAGCAGAAGATCCAATTTTAGAAGCGCGTCTAAAAGCCATGTCGCATGAACTACGTTGTTTGGTGTGTCAAAATCAAACATTGGCGGATTCAGATGCGCCATTGGCAGAAGACTTGCGCAAAGAAATTCGTACCCAAATGCGAGAAGGCAAGACTGACCAAGAAGTGGTTGATTACTTGGTGGCGCGTTATGGCGATTTTGTGCGCTATCGCCCACCAGTGAACAACAGCACTGCGCTGTTGTGGTTTGGGCCTTTTATACTTTTGCTGATTGGTGGTTTTGTGCTATTTAGAGTGCTTAAAAAGCAAGCAAGTGGCGAAAAATTCGAGCCTGAAGATTAGTCTTAATTGTCAACTTTAAATCAGTTTTCAACTTATTTATTTCGCCGTATCAAAAAACAATGCCCTGTAAGCCGCATGGATATTGGCTTGCAGGGCATGTGTTTTGATGGCATGTATATTTGATAAATTGTTTAAAAGTTATGTGTGTATTGCAAACTTAAAATATCGACACTACCTTCATAGTCACCACGGACACGGCCATTAAACCCTTTGGCTAATGTATTTTGATTATCGTCAATTTTAGCATCACTGATAAACAAGTGTGTATAACCTACATCGAACTTAGAGGTGGGTGAAAATACATAACTTGCGCCTAATGAGACCCATTTTCTGTCATTGCCTGGAATGCGAGCTGTGCGGAACTCATCTTTAATTGCTTCTTCATCATATGCTAAACCTGCACGCAATTTGATAGCATCACTGTAAAGATAATTTACACCCACAGAATAGCGCATGGTGTTATCCCAGTTTTCTATTGTTTGAGTCAGTAGTGCGCCACTATTGCGATAAACTGCTAATCGTTGGAATTGGCTCCAACGCGTCCACGTCACGTCGCCCATAAGTTCCCATTTATCGTTGAGGTGGCTAAATGCGCTGAATGATAAACTGGCTGGGAGCGAAACATCGGCGGTTACGTCGCCATCTGGGGCTGCAGCGAATGGTATGCCAACAGGCCGCCTAAATTTGGCATCACCATCTAAGTGCTGTTCTACTTTTGAGCGATAAGCTATGCCAACACGCGTATCAGCGGTTGCTTGGTATATCGCACCTAAGTTATAACCAAAGCCCCAATCATCGCCTTTAATCTTTACAGTTCCTTGAGTAGCTACAGGAAAATTTACAGCACGCGTCAATGTTGCTTCTGCCCACATGGCAGAAATACCAAACCCTAAAGAAAGTTGGTCATTCACTTTAAAAGCAATGGCAGGATTAAAATTTATCGTTTTGAGTTCAGACATATCTGCTTGAAAACGCCCAAGCCACTCTTTGTCGTATTCAGTTTTTAAGCCAAATGGTGCGTTAATTCCTAGACCTATTTGGATGTTCTCATTCAAATCTGTTTTAAAGTACGCATTAGGCACTAAAGCTAAATCCCCCGCATCTGGACCTTCATCACCCAATGGTTTCCCGGCCGCAGCAACTGAGCCCTGATTATTAAATTCTGCATTCGGATTGATGAAGTGTATTGCGCCAACTGCTTGTGTACCTTGTATATAAGTCATGCCAGCAGGGTTGAAAAATATGGTACTAGCATCTTCTGCGACTGCTGCAGCACCAGCATAGGCATTGCCCATGCCGCTTGCGTTTTGTTCAATGAGTGCAAAGCCAGCTGCCTGCGCACCCATTGATGTTGTAAAAACAACACAACCTAAAAATATTTTTTGCATATGAAATGCTTCCCCCAGTGAATTTTAATTAGCATCAAAAGCGATATCACATCAATAGCTTATGAGAACATCTTAGAGTAACTTATTGTGATGCTAATTTTTAGATGATTGATGTATGTGAACAATCTACCTTAAAAGAATTATTTTTTCAAAATTATTTTCTTGAGGCAATGCATCATTAAGATTATAGTTTTAGTCATACAGATTAAATATAGCAAACAACTATATGATTTATAATAAATAATAAGAATCGTTATATAGCATCTAACTATTTATTACACAATCAATTATCAATCTTAACCAGGAGAAATACATGAATACCGTCGTGGATTTTCAACTTACTAATAACGTTATATTGACGCAAGTAAGAACACACTTTGAAGAAGAATTTGGCAAAATGAGTTATTACATGAACCCTGCACCAAGGCCGTGTTTTAATAAAACTTGCATGTCCGAGTTGCATCAATTGCAATCTAGCTTGGAGACAATGAAGGGAGAAGTTGTTGCAAATGGTAAGACTAATATAGCTAACTATTTGGTATTGGCTTCGGATGTGCCAGGCATATTTAATTTAGGTGGTGATTTGTCTGTATTTTCAGAGCTGATTCGTACAAAAGACCGTGAACATTTATTAAGTTACGCTAAATTATGCGTAAATAATGTATGGACTTTCTATGATATGCAAGCCCCTGTAACTACTATTTCTCTAGTACAAGGGCAGGCAATGGGTGGTGGTTTTGAAGCCGCCTTAGCAGCCCATGTGATGGTGGCTGAAAAAAGTGCCTTAATGGGTTTGCCTGAAGTGTTGTTCAATTTATTCCCAGGTATGGGGGCATTAAGTTTCTTATCACGAAAAATCGGTATGCCAGCGGCTGAAAAAATGGTGCGCTCAGGCAAAATTTATACAGGCGAAGAGTTGTATCAAATGGGCGTGGTCGATGTGTTGGCTGAAGATGGTCTAGGCGAATATGCCCTAAACAATTGGATTAAAAAGAATCACCGGTCATTGAATTCATTCCAAGCAATTAACCGCGCAAAACAACGTGTTAATCCTTTAACACTGCAAGAGCTATACGATATTACTGAAATTTGGGTAGATGCTGCGTTAAGGTTGGATGAGCGAAATCTTAAGGTCATGGAAAGATTAGTGAAAGCGCAAAATGCAAAAATAGGCAGTGACGTTACTACGATAGAAACTAAGCAAACGGCCTAGGTGCTTGCTTTTGGTTTTTGGCGTGCTTGGGTAGGACGCCTTAGGTAATCTTCAACAGCAAGTGTCAGCTTAGAAAACTCGCTGTTAAGCTTATCGAGCATTTCTAATGTATGCTCGATTGTGTGTGATGCGTTTAATTTGCCTATGATTTCCGTAGTAGATGCGAGCTCCATTGCGCCTACACTTAGGCAATTGCCTTTGAGCGCATGGCAGTGGTCATGCAGTTCACCATAATTTTTTTGTTTAGCTGAGGCCTCAATTTTGTAAATCAGTTTTAGAGAGTCTGCTAAAAAGTTTCTCAGTAGGCGATGCATAAATAACTCGTCGCCAGCGCCAATTTTTTCTAACTCATTTAATGCGTTCCAATCTAATTGTAAATTATCTTTCTTAAGGTCAGATTCAACTTCTGCAGGATTGGAAAGAGCATTTTTTAACCAGAATTCAGCTGTGCCAATTGGTAGTGCAAGGATGTTTTCAATCGTTTTGTATAAAGTTGCTGCCTCAATCGGTTTGGTTAAGAATGCGTCAAATCCTGCTTCGACAGAGGCTTCTCTCGCTGA
Organism: uncultured Methylotenera sp.; assembly: GCA_964464725.1. Lineage (GTDB taxonomy): Bacteria > Pseudomonadota > Gammaproteobacteria > Burkholderiales > Methylophilaceae > Methylotenera_A. The sequence goes on from CAYXHH010000049.1 coordinate 3,951, forward strand.
AACTGTGGCATCTGCAGTGAACAAAATAAACTTTGTCGATTTATCATTTGGTTGGGTAAAGCGATACAGTTTAAGCGCATCTGTACCGCTCATACCAGCCATGTTTAAGTCAGTAATCACTAGGTCAAATTTTCTTTGTTCAAGTGCATCAAGCATCTCATCTCCATTGGCGACGATTTCAACTTGATGACCCGGCAAGGAAAGTAAGCGTGTGATAATTTTTTGGTTTGTACTTTCATCTTCACAGACCAATATTTCTAGTGGTTTTGAGTTTTGTTGAGTGATCGTAATCGGGAAAACGTTGGATGTATTGTTAACTCCAGCATCTTGTTGCGCTGAATCTGATAGTGCTTTTTCTAAGTTTAAGTCAAACCAGAAGCGACTACCCACTCCTTCTGTACTTTGAAAGTGGAGGGTGCCGCCCATTTCCTCAACCATATGTTTAGCAATAGTGAGTCCTAGTCCACTACCTCCAAATTTTCGAGTAGTTGACGCATCCGCTTGTGTAAAGCTATCAAAAATTTTATGTTGCTTATCTGCAGGAATGCCTACTCCAGTATCTGTCACTTCAAAACGTAATATTGAGCTTTTTGGATAATCCTCTAGCAAGGTAGCAGATAATGTCACGCTGCCTACTTCGGTGAACTTTATAGCATTTCCCAATAAATTTGCTAGCACTTGGCGAATGACAAAAACATCCCCTTTTAAGGTGCCGATGTTATTTGAAACACTTGCACCCAAGTGAATGCCTCTCGTAGTTGCTTGAGCGCGGAAAATCTCTAAGCTATCGTGAACAGCCTCTTCAGGTGAAAAAGCAACGCTTTCAATCGTAAATTTACGTTCTTCGATTTTAGTAAAATCTAATACATTATTAAGTAAAGAAAGTAATAATTTGGAAGAGCTATCAAGCGTTTTGAGTAGATCTTTTTGATCATTATTTAATGGAGTAGTCTTGAGTAGAGTGCTAATACCTATAATTCCATTCAGCGGCGTGCGAATTTCATGGCTCATGTTCGCGACAAATTGTGTTTTTGCAAGGTTGGCTTCTGCCGCCCTTTGGCTTTCAACTTCTGCTTTTTGTCGAGCTTCATTAATTCGCTCAATTAATTTTGCCACATAGATGGGCAATGCAATTAACATTAGAAAAAAACCTACAATAATGGGTTGGTGTTTTGCCCAAAAAGGATTTACTTGTGTGGCAACCAAAAAGCCGATGATGCTAATTGCTTGCGAATGATATAGATATTTTTTGCCAAATCTAAAACCATTGCCGAAAGTGACCCATAAGTAAACGCCGATTAAAACGACAGCAATATCTCCAGCAAGAGATAAGAATACAGTAGTGCCCACCACATCAAGCCAATTACCAAGTAATCTTCTATTTCGTGAAGGCTGTTTGGATCGGCTGATAACAAAAAATAGAACTAGGGCAAAAATCTCGAAAACGATTAAACAATAGAAGCCAGTGAGTTCGCCTTGATCAATACTATTATTGATAAGAAAAGAAGTGATGACATAAAGTGTGAAAAAAGAAGCTATTACCAGCCTTGTAGCCGCTTGCTCAAGCTCCAAAGGATCACACTTTTTAGCGGCATCTTTATACCAATTTGATATTGATTTCAGCATGGTTTAATTAATTCATTAGTCCCAAGTTGTCATTTTTTTTCGTTGTTCTAATAAGGTCTTAGCAATTTTGGCTAATTCGCTTGTTTGAACAGGTTTGGTTAAACAGGCAGATGCGCCTGCAGCAAGCAGTTCTTGGTGAATTGCTAGCTCTTTAAGTACGGTAACTACAATCACTGCCTGGTTTAACTCATTCTCAGCGTTTTTAAGCGCCTGCACAAATTGCATACCATCCATTTGAGGCATACGAAAATCTGTAACAATAAGATCAACTTGCTTGTTTTTTAACCAGCAAAGTGCCTCAACTGGATCTGTCATTGTCACTATATTTAAGTCCAATTTGAGCGACTTGATAATCGCTGCGTGGATATCGAGTACCGTTGCTTGATCGTCAATCAATAAAACAGTTTGCCTATACTTAGGCGCACTTCTTATACTACTTACTTTTGCCATAGAGTTAATGGATTGCGGTTGCATGTTCGTTGTGTATTTTTTCTAGGGTGGCACGCATTGATAACACAGCATTTACCAATTCAGGATCAAAATGTTTACCACTTTCACTGCTGATGTAGTCTAGTGCTTGATCAATGCTCCAAGCTTCTTTGTAGGGGCGAACGCTAGTTAGCGCATCAAATACATCCGCAATCGCTACAATGCGCGCTGCTATAGGAATATCATTACCTTTAAGTGCATAAGGGTAGCCTGTACCATCAAACCGCTCATGATGCGCTAAAGCGATTTCACTGCCCTTTTGTAAATATTTTGAGGGGCTGTCTTGTAAGATTTCATAGCCAATAATTGGGTGTTTGCGCATAATCTTTAATTCTTGATCATCCAAACTGTCTTTTTTAAGCAGTATGCTGTCTGGAATGCCAATTTTACCGATATCGTGCAGAGGCGATGCTAGTTCAATAATTTCTGCTTCTTCTTCGTCTAAGCCAATTTGTTCTGCAATAGCACGACTATAAAGTGACATGCGCTGTAAATGCATTGCGGTGTCAGCGTCTTTATATTCACCAGCGCGTGCTAGGCGCATTAATGTTTCTTTTTCTCGAGATTTAATTTCTTCTGTCGCAGACCTGACTAAGTTTTCGAACGCATCGCTTCTCATTTGTAATGCAATATGCTGAAGTTGCATGGTCAGTAAATTTTTACTGCGTGCAGTACATTCATAAATATCTATAGGCTTGCTAATAAAGTCTGCAACACCCGCATCTAGCGCGGCATAGCGCGTCTCTGCATCTTTTTTAATCGTAATCATAATCACTGGGACATGCTCATATTTGGGCATGCTTTTTAATAAGCGTACAAAATCAATTCCATTCATTTCTGGCATGACATAGTCAATGAAGACTAAATCGGCTGTATTTTGAGTGGCCCACTCCAAAGCATCTTCAGGATTATTTTTTTCAATTACATTGATTTTGGGATTAATATTTTTTACAACGTGTGAAAGTATAGTTCGGCTAGTGGATTGATCATCAACCACTAAAACCGAGCATCCTTCATAAATCAATGTATTTAACATGCAATTACTTTCCTCATTTTTTAAGCTCTCAAACGGCTTAATCAGTAATGTCTTAAAGCAATGTTTGAGCCAAATTAACAGTTAACTTTTAGGATTCAAATAAACCAAGTGAAGCCAAATAAAATAAGCAATAAAATCAACAACTAAAATTTTTATAAGTATAAATATTAAGGACTCTATTTTTTTGGTTGTATGTTTTGCAGATAACTTAACAAGCTAGATTAGTCAAATTTTGTCAACTGTACGGCTTATTTTGACATAAATCGTTAAAAATACTAGCAAAACTAATAATAGGATCTTTGTGAAATTGGAGTGGCGGGTTTCAAGTCAAACGCAATACAAATTCGCTCTTCATTTGCACTAAATGGTATGGTGCGGTGAAACAGAGATGATGGGAAAAGCACAATATCACCTACTTTTGGCAGGATGTGTGCAGTGGGAAATGCGTTGATGTCGGCGGGTGGGATAATAGGATAATCATCACCATGTGTCCCATATTCAAACGCGCCTTGATTGCTGTTGGCTTCTGGCGTAGGCATAGCTAAATATACTGCGCCACTAATCCAACCAATTTCATGAATATGAGGACTTAAGTGACCACCTTGCCGCATTTTGACATACCATGAACTGGTAAACTCTAGCTCATTCGGAAAAGATAAGATGAGTTCACAATTGGCATCAGCAAATTTGTTTTTATAATTGATAAACTCTTTTTTAATCAATTCGGCAAGCGCTCGAAAAGAAGGCTCTGGACGCTTAAACAAGTTGCCAGCAGATTGCTTTCCATTATGTAACATGCCTTGTACGCGCTCTGCAATATTGGCATTTTCTATGTCTATCAGTAGCGCTTTAAGTAATTGACTATCTTGCGCGGCCAGTTCTGGAATGGATTGTTGGTATACAAAGTCGAACGCATTTTTACAAAAATTGTAAGGATTTTCTACACCAAAGTTAATGGCGTAATGTGTAGCAAGCGTAGAAATAAATGGTGCAGTGTGACGCTCTGTTTGTGCAAGCTTGTCTAGCTTAGTTTTAAACGCATCAAATCTTTTTGCTTTATAAAGACAGTACATGCTGCGCGCCAGCCAATCGTCTAGTTGTGAGCGCTCGAAATGCGGAATCGCTTCATCATATCGCTTTGCAAGGTACAAAAACTCTGCCAAATTGTAATTGGCATTTGCATGGTCGGGATTCAAAGCCAAAGCATTTTGGTAACTTTGTACTGCTTCTTGCATATTGCCTTGGTCTCGCAAGGTTTCGCCTAAGTTATTATGCGCATCTGTATAATTTGGGAATAATTTGATGGCGCTTTTGTAACTATTTACCGCCTCGGCTAAATCACCCTTATCTCTGAGTGCTGTACCCAAATTAAAGTAACCACGTGCGTCTTGCGGGTTAATACTTAACCCTTTTTTATAGTAAAAAATGGCTTCTTCTAATTTACCCTGTCTTTGTAAAACGGTACCAAGATTGCCATAAGCTTCAAAGAACCTAGGGTTCACTTTAATCGCCTGCTGGTAAAGCGCAATCGCTTCATCTAGACGATTTAAATTAGTCATCGCAATAGCACAGTTAAACAGTAAATCTGGTGTATTCGGTTGTAGCTTTAATGCATTTTGATAACTATCAACGGCTTCAGAATATTTTTGTTGGCCATCTAAAGCAAGACTTAAAATATGATGCAGAATAAAAGTATTAGGAAATTTTGAAATTAAGCCTTTAGCAAGTTTTTCAGCGTCTGCTAACTGACCGCTATTTAAGCGCTGGATAACGACTTGAATTTCTTGCTGACTTGGAGATGTATTTAAGCTTGCCATAAGTGATTAATCTGATGCTTTTAATTGAAATTAGTTTGCAGTCTATGTGCCATTTGCTTGAGTAGTTCCATCGCTATTTTAGGGTCATCCTCAAGCATGGTATCGATATTTTCAGCATAAATCACGATAATTTTTGCTTCCTCAGAGCTGACGATGGCGTTGGAAGTCGTTGGCTTTTTAGTTAACATAGAAAGCTCTCCGAAATAATCGCCTGCAACCAGCTTACGGAATACGATGTCCTGCCGACTTAATTCGATATTCCCTTCAACTAAATAGTATAAGTTCCGCTCCGTATTACCAGTCTCGAAAATGTATTCGCCCTTTTTGAGCGTGTGCCCGTATCGACGCATGAGTGTGTCAATATAGTTTGCCTTATTTGGGGTGCTGTCAAATAAACCTTTTAATAGTAAAACATCTTTCTTTCTTAAGGTGGAGATGAGTTCAGTCCCCAATAAAAAAACAGCAAAATTAAAATAAAGCCATGTAATCGACACAAACATTGTTTTCATGCTGCCAAAAATTGCACCATAATTTTGGTTAAGTGATAAAAAAAGTCCGAAAGCAGGACGCATTAATAGCCATAAAACAGCTGTTAAGCTCGCCCCTAATAATAAATGGGTAAAAGCAACACGCATGGGAAAGAAAATCTTATAAAAAATCGTGATTAACAGCGTGGTGAGCAATAGCGTGGCAACCGCACCTACTAAATTAATTTCTGCAATAGGAATGTGTGTTGCCAAAAAGCGCACTATTTTTTCAATAATAAAACCTGCAGATGTAAACAGAAAAAACAGCAATAAAATACCTAACACAGACACAATATCTTTTAATTTACGCTTAAAGAAAGAAGGCGCTTCAATAATAGAGGCAATGGTATAAAACGCAGAGCGCATGGCGGCAGCAAGCGGAGTGATAGCCCAAAGTAGCACAAACAAGCCTAAAGCTCCCCAAGCCGCCTTGGTTTGTGTGGCACTATACACTTCCACCATAATTTTGTTGCTAAAGTCTGGCACTAAGTTGCCAGTAAGTATTGCAAGCTTCACAATCGCATAGTCAGAAGAGAAAACCAAGTGACTAAGTAGAAAGAAAATTAGCAACATTAATGGAATTAGCGCAAATAGTGCATAAAACGACAAAGAGGCGGCCATACCGAAAATATTATGCCGCGCAAATCCAGCAAAGGTCTCGCGCAATACAAATAATGGCGTTGCGTATTCCTGTTTTGCATAAGCATTAATCGGTTTGCTTAGCACAGGGTGCTGCACCAATTCTTTGAATTTGGCTAATCTATCAGGTTTAGCAATTTTTTCTTGTTCGGTGAGAGCCATCTAGAGCAACTTAATGGTTAACAAGCTTTAAATTTTTCTGTTGCCGCAACCAAAGCGCTGGTTACGCCAGCTTCCATAGCCGAATGACCAGCATCTGGAACCATAATAAATTCTGCATGTGGCATGGCTTGTGCCAGTTCCCAAGCAGTTTGCGGCGGACATACCATATCATAACGCCCTTGTATGATAGTTGTAGGAATATGTCCTAGCTTAAGTCTCACTTCAGCCAAAATATCGCGCTCACCGATAAAACAATGGTACTTGATGTAGTGAATCTGCACGCGGGCGCGTGCTAATTCAACTTCACCATTGATGTTTTCTTGTACTGAATTCGGTTTGGAGTCTACTTTAGGCAAAAGCGTCATAATGCTACTCTCGTAAGCATTCCAGTTAATTGCGGCAGGGATGCTGATTTTTGTATCATCAGAAAAAATTAATTTTTCATAAGCCTCCAAAGGATTACGCTGCGCACTCTCGGGTAGATACGCTAGGAGTTTTTCCCATGGCTCAGGATAAAACTGCTTCACATCATTTAAAAACCAATTCAATTCTTTGGGGCGACTAAGAAAAATGCCTCGTAAAATTAAACTCTTCACGCTTGTCGTATATTTCAGGGCATAAGCCAATGCGAGCGTACTACCCCATGATCCGCCAAATACGTGCCATTTACTAATGTTGAGATGTTGGCGCAATGCTTCTATATCATCAACAAGCGCATCCGTTGTATTGTTTTCAACTTCGCCCTGAGGCAAGCTGCGCCCACAACCACGCTGATCTAGTAATATTACTCGGTAAAAGCTTGGGTCAAAAAAGCGTCGCTGAGTTGGATTGCAACCGCTCCCTGGACCACCGTGTAAAAAAATAACTGGAATACCATCTGGATTACCACATTCTTCGTAATAAATTTCATGTAAACGACTTACTTTAAGCCAATTTTTATGGAAAGGTTCTATTTCAGGATACAAATTGTAAGTTGCTTGGCTCATCTAATGTTTATTCTTTCTATTTGATTTTATTGAATATTTTATTTAAATAAAAAATTTTTAAAAATAAATTAAAAATATTTTGAACATTTGTTAATAAATTGTAACTAAAGTGTTGCAATTAGTATTAAGTTGTTTTATATTGCACTCCTCACATGAATAATGTGACGAAAGGTATACCGCAATTTAGTAATAATTCTGCAATGAAAATTGTAGTCTAACTTGCAAAATTGTAGTTTACTTTTATTAACCCTTAGTATTTTAACTTTGGAGATCAAAATGCAAATCAACAAAATCAAACTAGCTTTAGGCTTAGTTGCAGCATCAATGGCAATGCCAATGGTAGCT
>CAYXHH010000050.1:0-11444 GCA_964464725.1 uncultured Methylotenera sp.
GGATTAACTTAAGTTTAGAGTTTTAACGTTTTATTTGAAAAGTGGTATACATTGTTTAATTGGTTTGAAAATAAATTTGCTATAAAGAATACGCTTAGTTCCGTTGGGCTTCTAATTGGCTTGTTTGCGCACGACTTTGCGCATGCCTACACTGGGGTCACTATTGTGATGGGCTCTGCTACAGCCACTAATTTAGAATTTGTAGATAATTTTAGGCAAGAGCTTATTGATGCAAAACAACCTAACCTTAAAGTGAAGGTCATTAATTTAGAGGACGTAGAAAAGTTAGTGGTCGCAGAAAATAGCGAGCTGGTGATTGCGCTTGGTGTCAAAGCATTAGCTGCATCAAGTAAATTAAGTTTTACGACCCCTGTGTTGGGAGTTTATACGCCTTTGCCAGCTTTTAATGATTTGCTTGCAAGTAGCCGGCGTATACTGGGTTCGTTTAGTGCAATTGTGTTAGATCAGCCAAATGCTAGAAGATTATTGCTTGTTAAAACGGTGTTGCCGCAAGCCAAACGAGTCGGTGTGTTGATGGGCCCAAGTTCAAAGCAGGAAGCTGATAATTTGAAAGATGTCGCAGAAAAGGTCGATATCGTGATTAATCAAGAAAATGTATATCAAGAATCTGAACTCATTACAAAGTTAAGTAGCTTGCTGGAGTCAAGTGATGCGCTTGTGGCGTTGCCAGACCCTTTGGTGTTTAGCAGAGAAACTGCACAGTCTATATTATTGACCAGTTATCGTTATCAAAAACCTGTTTTTGGCTATTCGCAATCTTATGTGCAAGCAGGCGCATTGGCTGGCGTGTATACCAATACCAAGCAATTGGCCAAACAGGCTGCTGAGATTGCTATTCAATCTCAGCAGGCAATTGGTGGTTTGCCTCCACCACAAGCACCAAAATATTTTTCTGTAATGATTAATCGGCAGGTCGGTAGATCATTGCAAATTCAATTAACTGATGAAGCGACCATACATAAAAAAATGGTCGAAGCCGAGGCATTGCAATGAAAAACCTAGGGATTAAGGCAAGAGTTATATTTTTGGGGACTATTCCTGCTTTACTGTTTGCGATGATATTGGCGGGTTATGCCATCTCAAACGTATTTGATGTCTTGAATAAGTCTTTGCATGACCGTGGAATCATCATTGCAACACAACTGGCACCTGCAGCCGAGTATGGCGTAATTTCTGGTAACAAACAAATTCTACAAGGTTTAGTGCAAAAAGCCCTCACCAACGAGCAAGACTTAAGAACGGTATTAATCCTAGACAATCAAGACCGCATACTTGCCTTGAGTGGACGTGAAATACCTAGAGATGTGATAAATAAGCTTAAAACAGACCATACAGAAGTCCTGCAGTTACCTGGCGGCATAATTTTCGCTGCGCCAATCTATCGTAGCTTGGTAGAGGTTGACGATATGAGTAACTCGGATGTGAATGAAAAAATCTATACTAAAGAACAGCCACTGATAGAAGTTGGTAGAGTATATGTCGAGTTAAGCAACCTCACTTTACAGAATCTTAAGCAGGATTTAATCGCAAAAATTTTAATGATTAGTATGTTCGGTTTAATGTTAAGTACCCTATTAGCATGGTGGATAGGTCGAAATATTACCAAACCAATTCAAGAAATTGCTTTTGCGGTCAATAAGGTTGGTGAAGGGCACTTTTCACATACGATTATCGAAAACTCAAGTGGCGAACTCAAAACCTTACAAAAAGGGTTTAACTCAATGGCTAATAGCCTCAAGCATGCTTACGAGGGGATGCAAGATAAAATTAATGATGCCACCTCGATGTTGCGCCACCAAGCACAGCATGATGATTTAACAGGGCTGATTAATCGGCGCGAGTTTGAAGTCAGGCTTGAGCGCAGTCTAAAAACTGTACAAGAAAATGGTGCGCAACATGTGTTGTGCTATCTAGATTTAGACCAATTTAAGTTGGTGAATGACACCTGTGGGCATTCGGCGGGTGATGAATTACTGCGACAAATTAGTGTGCTACTCGCAAACAGGATGCGCGATAGGGATACTTTGGCAAGGCTTGGTGGTGACGAGTTTGGATTGCTACTGGAAAATTGTAGCCTAGCAGACGCAACATTAATCACCAATTCATTGCTTAAATTGGTGAGTGATTATCGATTTATTCATGAAGATAAGATTTTTAACATAGGCGTGAGCATCGGTATTGTTGTGATTAATTCGAAGTTTGAAAATGTAAGTGAAATTATTCACGCGGCAGATATTGCCTGCTATTCAGCTAAAAATGCGGGACGCAATCAGAGCTTTTTATTTAGTGCAAGCGATGTCGAGGTCACGCAAAGAAGGACAGCAGTGGAAGCTGTTGCAGATATTACGGATGAAATTGATGATGATACATTTAAGCTTTATTGTCAGCCTATCGTTCCACTTAGCTCGCATGTACCACAGCAACATCATTTTGAGGTGCTGATTCGTAAGATTAATACTGATGGTAACGTCATGTTACCAACCAGTTTTATACCATCAGCTGAGCGCTATTTGCTAATGCCAAATATCGATAGGTGGGTGATTAAAAATACGTTTGCTACTTACAGAGAGTTACTTAACCAAAGTAACGAAAAATGTAATTATGTATTCTCAATAAATTTGTCAGGTACTTCTTTGGGCGACAAAAGCTTACTTGGGTACATTCGTGAGCAATTTGTCATTTATTCGATTCCGCCTCAATCTATTTGCTTTGAAATCACTGAAACAGCTGCGATTGTGAATTTAAAAAATACCATTCAATTGTTTACCGCTTTAAGAAAATTGGGTTGTAGTTTTGCGTTAGATGATTTCGGAAGCGGTATGTCATCGTTCATGTATCTTAAAAACTTTGAAGTTGACTTCCTCAAAATTGATGGCTCTTTTGTTAAAGATATGGACAATAACAAAATTGACCATGCGATGGTGCGCTCTATCCACAGTGTAGCTGAAGCGATGAATATAAAAACGGTGGCAGAGTTTGTGGAAAATGAGGCTATATTGAAAGAATTAAAAAACATAGGTGTGCATTATGGGCAAGGTTTGCACCTAGGTGGACCTATACCAATCAAGAAACTGATAGAAAATTTTAGCATCACACTTTGATAATGTTGGCGTGAGGTTAGCAAAAAGCATAAAATAGCCAACTTATATGATAGAAACTGATCGTCTAATAGCACCAGTGACCGAAAGCCTGCAAGAAGAGGCGTTAGAACGTGCGCTACGACCAAAGGCCTTGGACGAATATGTTGGTCAAGAAAAAGCCCGTAGTCAACTAGAAATTTTTATCAATGCAGCACGCGGTCGGAACGAAGCCTTAGACCATGTATTGTTATTTGGCCCTCCAGGCTTAGGCAAAACCACGCTCGCACATATCATCTCACGCGAAATGGGTGTCAATTTACGTCAAACATCGGGGCCTGTGCTAGAGCGCGCGGGAGACTTAGCCGCCCTTCTTACAAATTTAGAACCCAATGATGTTTTGTTTATTGATGAAATTCATCGCCTATCCCCAGTAGTTGAAGAGATTTTATATCCGGCGATGGAAGATTATCGCTTAGATATTATGATAGGTGAAGGACCAGCGGCACGTAGCGTGCGTCTGGATTTGCCACCATTTACCTTAGTGGGCGCGACCACGCGCGCTGGTATGTTGACAAATCCGCTGCGAGATCGTTTTGGTATTGTATCAAGGTTGGAATTTTATACGACAGAGGAGTTAAGTCGTATCGTGCATCGTAGCGCTGGTTTGTTAGATGTCGAAATCACAGAAAGTGGTGCTTTAGAAGTTGCTAAGCGCTCACGTGGAACGCCACGTATTTCTAACAGACTGCTTCGTCGGGTGCGTGATTACGCGCAAGTCAAAAGTGATGGCGTTGTGAGTTCAGAAGTCGCAGATGCTGCACTGAAGATGCTTGATGTGGACAGTTTGGGATTTGATGTGATGGATAGAAAGTTGCTGCAAGCCGTGCTAGATAAGTTTGGCGGAGGTCCTGTTGGTTTAGATAATTTAGCTGCGGCCATTGGCGAAGAGCGCGATACCATTGAAGATGTCTTAGAGCCATATTTGATACAACAGGGCTATTTAATGCGCACGCCGCGAGGACGTGTGGCAACTAGTTTGGCTTATCAGCACTTTGGTTTGCAAGTGCCTAAAACATTAGAGACAGGTGAGCTTTGGCAGCAGCAATAAAGGCTAGTTTGAGGCAGTTTGAATGGCCTGTACGCGTCTATTATGAAGATACTGATGCTGGCGGTGTGGTTTACCACAGTACCTACTTAAATTATATGGAACGTGCGCGAACAGAGTGGTTACGTAGCCTTGGATTTGAGCAAACTTATTTAAAAGATGTGTTAAATATTATTTTTGTAGTGCATAGTATGCAAATCGTTTTTAAAAAACCTGCAAAATTTGATGATTTGCTGACAGTTGTGAGTGAAGTCTCAAAAATCGGTCATGGAAGTTTTGAATTTTTACAGAAAATTATCATCAATCATCAAATACTTCTCGAAGCACAGGTAAAAATTGCATGTGTGCAAGCTGTTAACTTTAAACCCACTGCAATCCCAGAAAAAATCAAAAGTGAAATGAATCAATATTTAAAAATGGAGACAATATGACAGTCGCGAATGATATGTCCTTATTAACACTTATCTCTGGCGCTAGCTTGCCTGTTCAATTAGTGATGGCGATATTGCTTATTACGTCTATATTTTCGTGGTGGTATATATTCATTAAAGTCGCAACGATACGTCGTGCAGAAAAAGAGTCAGAAGAGTTCGAAAGCGCATTTTGGAGCGGTGGGGATTTAAATAAGCTTTATGATGGTATCACCGCGGGGCGTCGCAAATCGCAAGGCATGGCGAGTATATTTGAAGCTGGTTTCAAAGAATTTATTCGTCATAAACAGCAACCGCGCATGGATAGCAGAATGGAAGTGAGCGACGTCATGGAAGGCTCGCGCAGGGCTATGCGAGCTGCTTATAACCGTGAGTTGGATGATCTAGATGCGCATTTGCCTTTTCTTGCTTCTGTTGGCTCAGTAAGCCCATATATCGGTCTGTTTGGTACGGTGTGGGGTATCATGAATTCATTTCGAGGGCTTTCAAATGTTGCGCAAGCTACGCTAAGTCAAGTTGCCCCGGGTATTGCCGAGGCGCTTGTTGCCACAGCAATCGGCTTATTTGCAGCAATTCCCGCAGTCATTGCCTATAATCGCTTCGCTTCAAGTGTGGATAGGCTTTCGGTACGTTACGAGAGTTTCATGGAAGAATTTACCAATATTCTGCAACGTAAATCTTAAGGGGTTTTTATGTCAAGAAACCGTAAACGTCGCATGATGAATCAAATTAACGTGGTACCTTATATTGATGTGACATTAGTTTTGCTAGTCATTTTTATGGTGACAGCGCCCATGACGAACCCAGGTGTGGTTGAGTTACCTAAGGTTGGTCAAGCAATGAAGCAAGTGGGTGCGCCGATAGTGGTGTCAGTTCAAAAAGACGGTACGGCTGAAATTGAGGGTAAATCATTTTCAAGGGATAAACTGCTTTTTGAAATTAAACAACAGTTAAAAACTAAAGATAGGCCTGTGGTCGTTGCGGCAGATGAAAAAACGCAATATGGTAAAGTCATCGAAGTGATGGATTTGTTGAAACAAGCCAAGGTAGATAAGGTCGGTCTGCTATTTAAGCCAGCACCATAAAAAGTAATGATTAGAAAGAACGAAAATCCAGTCGCATTTAAAGCGGGTATTTTTGCAATAGGCATGCATGTGTTGCTGTTTGCGGGGATGCTGTTTTCGTTTAATTGGAAAGCAGCGCATCCTGTCTCTGTGGTGACCGAGGTTGAGTTATGGGATAAGTTACCGAATACGCAGCCAGCACCAGTAGTCCAGCCCCCGCCTGTGGTAGAAGAATTACCAAAACCAATTGAGGAGCCTCCAAAAGTTGAAGTCGAGCAACCTAAGCCAGAAGAGCCAAAAGTGGATATAGAACTTGAAAACAAGAAAAAAGAGCTTGAAAAAAAAGAATTAGAAGAAAAGTTGAAACTAGAAAAACTCGCTGAGCTAAAAAAACAAAAAGAATTGGAAAAGAAGAAAAAACTAGAGGCGCTGCAAGCTGAGTTGCGAGAAGACGCGCTCGAAGACAAGAAAACCGATGAAAAAAAGCAAAAAGAGGCATTAAAAAAACTACAGCAGGAAGCATTGTCTGATGAAAATGCGCAGAGTGATAAGCAAGCAAGTGCAGCAAATGCGAGTTTAATTGGAGAATATAAAGCAAAAATTCAAGCAAAAATTCGTGGTAACGTGAATAAAACCCTGTGTGCAGATGGAAACCCAGAATTACGCTTTGAGATTAATTTGCTACCTACAGGCGAGTTAAGTAGTAGCCCAAAAATTACTAAGTCTAGTGGAAATGCGGCCTGTGATGACGCTGTGGAGCGCGCCATTATTGCCTCGGAGCCTTTGCCATTACCTAGTGACCCAAGCTTGTTTTCTAACTTTAGAAACCTTAGTTTAAAGTTTAGACCAAATGATTAGCTTGTTAATAAAGCGTAAAAATTGTAATTGAAATGTAAAACGACTAGCATCAACTGATGTTTGCAGTAGAATCTAACTGAACTTTTTTGAAAAACCGATACTAATAAAGCTATGAATATACTGAAATGGCTATTCTCTGTCCTGTTTTTAATAGCGACATCAGCACAAGCCGCGCTAGAAATTGAAATTAGCGGTGGCGGTTCGCAGCAAATCCCAATTGCAATTGCTCCATTTGGTGGCGCAGCAAACGTTAAAGAAAACATGAGTGAGATTATTGCGGCAGATTTACATCGCAGTGGTTTATTTAGAGTGCTAGAAACGCGTGGTATGGCCAACTTACCAACTAAGCCAGACCAAATTAAATATGCAGAATGGGTCGCATTGCAAGCGCAAGCATTGACAGTAGGTAATGTCGAAAGTGCGGGTGGTGGAAAATTAAAAGTATCATTTCATCTCATGGATGTGCTTAAGCAAACCCAACTCGCTGGGATGGATTATCAAATTTCTCCACACCAAGCGCGCACAACGGCACACAAAATAGCCGATATTATTTACCAAAAGTTAACAGGTCAGTCAGGCTTATTTGCAAGCCGTATCGCTTATATCACAAAAACAGGTAAGCGCTATGCCTTGCAGGTGGCAGACGCAGATGGGTTTAATCCACAAACCGTAGTTTCTTCTAATGAGCCGATTATTTCGCCTAGTTGGTCTCCAGATGGCACAAAACTGGCTTATGTTTCTTTTGAAAAGAAAAAACCGATTGTTTTTGTGCAATCACTAACAAGTGGTAGTCGTGCGGTGCTGGCAAACTATAAAGGTAATAACAGTGCACCTGCTTGGTCACCAGATGGCAGCAAGTTAGCGATAGTGCTTACCTATGGCGCAAACTCGCAAATCTATACGGTAGATGCAAGTGGCGGTGGATTGAAGCAACTCACTAAAAGCAGTTCAATTGATACTGAGCCTGCATTTTCACCTGATGGAAACTGGATTTACTTTAGCTCCGACCGTGGCGGAAAACCACAAATATATAAGGTGTCTGCTGAGGGTGGTGTGCCTACAAGAGTGACCTTTGAAGGAAACTACAATGTCAGCCCACGTTTTGCTCCAGATGGCAAAAGCTTAGCTTATATTCGAAATGATGGTGGCAAGTTCAGAGTTGCCTTACAAGATATGGCAAGTGGTCAAGTGCAATTGCTGACTGAAGGTAGCCAAGATGAATCGCCCAGTTTTGCACCTAACGGACGTGTTATATTGTATGCGACAAAAGTGGGTGGCCGTGGCGCACTGGCTGCAGTTTCATCTGATGGTAAAGTCCGTCAGCGTTTAAAAGAATCAACAGGTGGGGATGTCAGAGAACCTGCTTGGGGACCTTTATTAAAATAACTTAACTGCTTGTAGGTATAAAAATTTGATTGATTTTTATGTAATTTGATATAAATGTTTAACTTTGAAGATGACAGGAGAAAACTATGAAAAACTTAACAGTATTAAACAGTAAACTTATCGTGATTGCGATTGCATCGGTGTTTATGGTTGCTTGTAAAAGTACACCAATTGCGCCAGCTAAAGTAGAAGATAAAAGCCCAGGTGCAAGCACAACAGCTGGCACAGATTCTGGTGCTGATACAGGTGCAATTAAAGAGGTTGCGATTGATAGCAATGCAAATTCAGGTGGTGATAATGCATTGAAAGATCCTAATAATATTTTATCGAAACGTAATATTTACTTCGACTTTGATAGTGATGCAGTGAAGGCTGAATACCAACCTTTGATTGAAGCACATGGCAAATACATGGTAGCTCATCCAGATGCTAAAATGATTTTACAAGGCAATACGGACGAGCGCGGTACCCGTGAGTACAATTTATCATTAGGACAACGTCGTGCAGTTGCTGTTAAAAAAGCTTTGAACTTAGTTGGTGTGAAGGATAGCCAAATTGAAACAGTAAGCTATGGTGAAGAAAAAGCGACTCCAAATTGTGCGGGTGAAGCTTGCGACAAAGACCGTCGTACCGATATCGTGCATCAAGGTGACTAATTAAATGACTTTGTTTAAGCGTTTTGCATTTGATAAATTTGCAATTGTTGGGCTAGGTTTTGTTACGATAACAGCGCATGCAGCGCTGTTTGATGATAAAGAGGCCCGCAAAAAAATCATCGAGATTGATGCAAGAGAAATCGCGCATCATGACAAACAACAAGCCGCAATAGCAGCGTTGGAAAAGCGTATCGCTGCTATTGAGGCAATTGTGCAAGGTGGTGGCTTGACTGAAATGCAAAATCAAATCGATGCGCTTAAGCAAGAAGTCGCTCAGTTAAAAGGCGATCTAGAAGTGGTGACACACAATCTAGAGACTGCCCAACAACGTCAAAAAGATTTGTATACAGATACTGACACGCGGCTACGCAAAATAGAGTCGGCCGCGACTGAGACGACTAATCAAACGGGATCAGTGGCTCCACCTGTGGCGCCAGTAGAAGAGAAAGATGTTAAAGCCTTTGCCGAAGCAGATGCTTTAAGTAAATCTTCCAAGCATAAAGAAGCATTTGCTGCATTTGATAGTTTTTTAAAAGAGTACCCAACTAGCAAACTCGTGCCAGAAGCGCTATATGGTATGGGATATTCTCAGTTCGCACTTAAAAACTATAAATCTTCTATAGCAACGCAACAAAAAGTAATCGATTCGCATCCAGAAAGCACAAAAGTGCCGGATGCAATGTTTAATATGGCGAATAGCCAAATTCAGTTAGGGCAAGTATCTAACGCTAAAAAAACGTTAAGAGATTTAATTGCGAAACATCCAGATGCCGCAGTAACACCAAGCGCTCAAAAGCGTTTAAAAGCACTTGAGGCTATTAGGTAGGCAAAATTTTTTAATTTGATAATATTAATAATAAATGTCACATGAAAATATTAAGCACCAGATCTCTGCTGATACCCCAGATTGGCTTAGGGAAAAAAAGTCTTTTTTTGAATGGTTGCCTTCAAGGTCTTTGTTGGCAAGTATTCGTAGATATCAGCGAGCAAATTCGGCTAAGAAATTATCGTCTTTTTTCATCAAGAAGTTAGCAGTATTACAACATAGGTTTTGGTCTGTCATTACTGGCGCTGATATCCCGATTAACTCAACAATTGCAGGGGGGCTGTTAATTCCGCACCCTAACGGCATAGTGATACACCCGGATGCAAAAATAGGTCCCAATTGTTTAATTTTCCAACAAGTGACGATAGGTACTGTTGAGGGGAAAGCGCCGCCAACAATTGGTGGTCATGTTGATATTGGTGCAGGTGCAAAAATTTTAGGAGCTGTTAATATTGGTGACCATGTCCTAATTGGTGCAAACGCAGTAGTGTTAACAGACGTGCCATCAGGTAAAGTAGCGGTCGGCATTCCAGCTAAAGTACTTGATCGATAATGCTATGAACTGGAAATTCTTTTAAAAAAAGTATAAATGCCGTCGTTACTTTGCACCCTAGCATTAGCTAGTTCACCTGGTTTTGTCACGTACATTAACTTTCCTTCAGAAGACAGTATCGCTGCCCCCGGAATTCCGCCAGATATTGGATTGCCATAAGCGTTTGCCACCTCTAAGTTGGTATCAAAGTTCCCAACATTTATCTTAACGACTTTAAATTCAGTTCTAATCTGAGTAGCGTTTTTCCCATGCTCTATTTCTTCACTTAACGCTCTGCAATTTGGGCACCAATTCGCACCAAATATAATCACAACAGGCAACTTTTTGATTTGAGCTTCAACCTTAGCGCTAGAAATTACTTTTGTGGCATCTGCACGTTCGTCATAAGGGCCATCAACACTGCAACTAACTAGAAATGCGAATAAAAAAAACTTGAGTAACATTACTTTCATATGGTTAATTAATAAAATTGCAATAAATATTCTATTTAGTTAGCTAAACATTCATTATTTACTAGATAATAACGTAGAATTATAAAGATACTTGCTTATATGCTACAAAACTTAACTCAAAATTCATTAAAAAATATGATGTGCCAAATCAGTAACTTAATTGAAATTGTCAGATATTGATACATGGGTTACTTTACACTTAAATCATTATTATCAAAATCACTAAAATTTGAAATTAAGCGAAAAATTAGCTTAATGAAATGGCTAGTCAGTAGTTTTCAGATTTGGAAATGGCGAGAATGTCATTTTAATCTGGGTGCTTCAGATGTAAAGTTTTTTGGAAATCCAGATCATCTAATTCAATTACAAAGCTTGTTAGGGTTTAAGCCTTTAGAAAATATTGCTGAAAAACAGGCGGTTACTACTAAGTTGCTGGTGACAGATTTTTTAATACCTCATGCGATTTGTGTACCTTCAACTTTAAACACGATTGTTAAGTTAAACAGAACAGTTGAGGAAATATTAGCAAGTTATAGTCGCAGTTTGAGGCGTTCTATTCTGGGGCAGCGCTCAGAATATCGTTATGAAACGGTGACAAATGTAGAGAAAATAAAGGAGATTGATGCACTGATGCTAAAACCTTATGCAAATGCGAGGCATGAGCATGCGTACCATTTGGGATTGGATGCTATCATCAATATGGCCACCTCTGATTATGGGCGACTCGATGTGCTATATTGCGGAGATGAGGCTGTTGGCTGTCATTTAGGTAATTCGTACGAGCGTGGAGGAAAGAAATATTGGCATGTCAATCGTTTTGGATATCCTGAAAAAGTTTTTAGTGATTTTAAGCGCTGGGGCGAAGTGAACTCCTTGAACTTACATTTGGCGCTTGAAACTGCGATTGCAAATTCATATGATTTTTGTGATTATGGTGCAAGCTTGGCGCGACCAGGCGCAGGATTAATTGAATGGAAACGCCGCCGAAAGGGTTTCTTGGTGGATGATTGTA
>CAYXHH010000051.1:0-3272 GCA_964464725.1 uncultured Methylotenera sp.
AAACACTTAGCAATGATTTGACTCTTGCCGGCAATATCACCGCAACTGGCACAGGTGCTGGTACCTCAGTCACTTTAGCAAGTGCACAAAATTTCCTGAATCCAGGTAACAATACTATTACGGCTGGCGTTGGTTCGCGCTGGCTGGTCTATTCAACCAACCCAGCGAGTGATACACGTGGCGCGGCACTGCTCAGTGCGGCTAACTTTAAGCGCTACAACCAAAGTTTTGGCACACCAAATACGGATGCCGGAAATGGCTTTGTTTATAGCATCGCACCAACCATCACACCTACTTTAAGCGGTACAGCTATAAAAACTTATGACGCTAATGATACCGCGCCTATCGTCGGGCTCTCGCTAGGTAATACTGGTGCGATTGATGGTGACACCATCCTGCTTTCTGGTTTGACGAGCGCAACCTATGATAATAAAAACGCTGGTGGAGGTAAGGCCGTGACTTCAAATGCAGTTAGCATTTCCAGCGCAACTAATGGTAGTTTGCAGGTATTTGGCTATCAACTCTCTAGCCCGACAGCAACCGCCAATGTGGGTACAATTAACCAACTTGCTATCATTGGCAATATTACGGCTAGCAATAAAATTTACGACACCACCAGAGATGCCAACATCGCAACCCGCACATTAACTGGTGTACTTGGGACTGACGATGTTAGCTATACAGGTGGTAGTGCAACATTTAACAACAAAAACGCAGGTACTGGCAAAACCGTAACAGCTACAGGTCTGGGTTTGAGTGGCTTGGATGCAGGCAATTACACTGTGAATGATACGGCTGTGACTACAGCAGACATTTCGCGAGCAGACATTAGTGCAGTCACTGGTATTACCGCCAATAACAAGGTTTATGATGCAACAACTGACACAACACTCAATACTGGCGCAGCAGGGTTTATCGGTATTATCGGTTTAGATGATTTGAATGTTGCGACAGCAACTGGCAATTTTGCTGACCCCAATGCAGGTGCGGGAAAAACCGTAAATATTACAGGTATTAGCCTTGGGGGCGCTGATGCAGGTAACTATAACCTTGTTAATACAACAGCAACAACGACTGCAGATATCAGTCAACGTCCAATCACTGTCACCGCGAATCCTGGCCAAAGTAAAATCTTTGGTACAGCTGATCCACTACCGTTTACTTACACTGTTGGAGGTCTTGGTTTGGTTGGTGTTGACACACTAACAGGTGCACTTAGTCGGGCGGCAGGTGAAACAGTTGGAAGCTATGCGATTAACCAAGGTACTTTGGCAGCTAGCAGTAATTATTTACTAACCTATGTAGGCAGTATCTTTAATATTTTTGCCCCACCACCAAGCAGTGCTAATGGTAACCCACGTAATGCGGCGGGCTTGGTAGATTTAAATCCATCTCTTGCTAACTATACCAATCCACAATTATTTGTGTTGAATGTGGGCGCCACAGCTGCGGGCGCAGATTCTGAAGGTAATACTGCATGTGAGCAAGACCCTGAATCAATAGCAAAAGATAAAGACTTTATCTTAATGTTAAATTATGGCTTAAATTTACCTAAAGGCCTGAATACAAGCTGCGACAGCACAAAAATTTAAGCTTGCATCAATTAGTTTTTGACAAAGTCAGTGTGTTAATTGCATACTGACTTTTTCATTGTAATTTCTGATCGTGAGTTTCAAAGTGACAGCAATCAACACCATTCCAACCCAGCCTTTTTTAGATCAAAAACCTGGTACTTCTGGCTTACGCAAAAAAGTAAAAGTGTTTCAGCAAGCACATTATCTCGAAAATTTTGTACAAAGTATTTTCGATACGCTGGATATCCCACCAAATGCAACGCTCACCTTGGGCGGTGACGGACGTTTTTACAATACGGTGGCAATTCAAACCATCATCAAAATGGCGGCGGCTAATGGGTTTGCGCGTGTGTTGGTAGGGCAAGGCGGCATTTTATCTACGCCAGCCGCATCGCACATTATTCGCAAATACCAAACCTTTGGCGGCATCATTCTCTCTGCCAGCCACAACCCAGCTGGGCCAGATGAAGATTTTGGCATTAAATACAACTCGTCAAATGGCGGGCCTGCGCCAGAGAAAATCACCGAAGCGATTTTTGCAAAGAGTAAAACCATCGCCAGCTACAAAATTTCAGACTTTGCAGATGTGAATATTCAGCATTTGGGCAAAACGCAACTAGGTGATTTTACCGTTGAGGTGATTAACCCAGTCACCGATTACGCTGACTTGATGGCGCAACTGTTTGATTTTAATCAGATAAAAACATTACTTAACTCAGGATTTACTCTAAAATTTGATGCCATGCATGCGGTCACAGGGCCTTATGCTAAAGAGATTTTCATTCATCGCCTTGGTGTGCCAGCCAGTAGTTTGATGAATTGCGACGTCAGTGAAACCTTTGGTGGTGGCCACCCCGATCCAAATCTTACCTATGCGCATGATTTGGTGGATATTTTATACGGAGAGAATGCGCCAGATTTTGGTGCGGCATCCGATGGTGATGGTGACCGCAACATGATTTTGGGTAATCACTTTTTTATCACGCCCTCTGATAGCTTGGCAATGATAGCCGCTAACGCTACCTTGATCCCCGCCTACAAACAAGGCTTGGCGGGCGTTGCGCGCAGTATGCCCACCAGTGGTGCGGTCGATAGAGTGGCGGCTAAACTCAATATTTCTTGCTTTGAAACCCCCACTGGCTGGAAGTTTTTTGGCAACCTCATGGACGCCGATAAGGTCACGCTTTGTGGTGAAGAAAGCTTTGGTACAGGCAGCAACCATGTGCGTGAAAAAGATGGTTTATGGGCGGTGCTGTGCTGGCTCAATATTTTGGCCGTCAAAAAATGCTCAGTTGAACAATTAGCCAAAGCGCATTGGGCAGAATACGGCCGCAATGTTTACAGCCGCCACGATTACGAGGCGATACCAACTGAGGCGGCCAATGGTGTGATGGCGCATCTGAAAGCCCAATTTGCGTCTTTGCCGAATCAAACCTTTGGCAAATATACTGTAAAAACAGCCGATGACTTTAGCTATACCGACCCAGTAGATGGCAGTGTAAGTAAGGGGCAGGGTATTCGTATTTTATTTGCCTGCGGCTCTCGCATTGTGTTTCGATTATCTGGCACGGGCACTGAAGGCGCGACTATTCGCATTTACTTAGAGGCGTTTGATGCCGATGTGGAAAATCACCATTTAGATGCACAAGTAGCGCTGGCAGAGATGATACAAATTGCGTTGCAGATTTCTGAGTTGAA
>CAYXHH010000051.1:3372-7582 GCA_964464725.1 uncultured Methylotenera sp.
AGGCCAGGCGCAATCATGGCGGCGACATTTCGAGCTTCCACTCCCCCCACTTTGACTGAATCGAGTCGCACCATATAACCCACGCTATCACCATTGGCAGTGCTGGTGCGGATGGCAGATATACTTTTTAAGTTGAGTTTATCGGCAATGCGTTGCGAGATTGCCACGCCAGTCGCGCCCGTATCCACCAGCACATCGACTTTCTCGCCATTAATCAGCGCTTCCGCGCGGTAATGGCCATCTAAGCCACGCTTAAGCACCACGCTACTGGCGTTATCGCCAAGGCGTGCGATTTTGTTGGGGTTTTGAATATTATCGGCTAAGTAATAAATCACTGCCGCAATGGCAAGCCAAGCGATGGCAAAAAAAAGTTTATTTTGTGACATGGCTTTAATTCACTTAAGTTTTGTTTAACTTGGCTTTAAGGCTTTAGTTTTGAAAAAGGCCTTGAGTATTAAAAAGGCAAGGCCACGTATGGTGCAGCAGACCAAATGACTTCTCTAAAATCTGCTTGAATACGCTTCAACGCCGCTTCATCATTGGCTTCAAAGCGCAACACAATGACAGGTGTCGTATTGGAAGGGCGCATTAAACCAAATCCGTCTGGGTATTCCACGCGCAAGCCGTCGATGGTAATAATTTCTTTTGCACCTGTAAATTTCGCGGTTTTTTGCAAGGTTGCAATCAGTGCATGCGGTTCGCCTTCTTTCATATTGATGTGCTGCTCTGGCGTGCTGACGCTATCTGGCAAGTTGTTGAGCACATTCGATGGATTTGGAAAGCGGCTCAGAATTTCGATCATGCGCGCGCCCGCATATAAGCCATCATCAAAACCATACCAACGCTTTGTGCCTTTTTCATCAAGGTCGTTAAAAAATATATGGCCACTCATTTCGCCCGCAATCGCGGCATTGGTTTCTTTAATTTTTGCTTTCACAAGTGAATGACCAGTTTTCCACATAATGGGGTTGCCACCTAATTCGGTAATCCAAGGCGTTAAGTTACGGGTCGATTTCACATCAAAAATGATATTGGCGTTTTTATTGCGTTTTAACACGTCTTCTGCAAACAACAATAATTGGCGGTCTGGGTAAATGATATTGCCTTCTTTTGTTACGATGCCCAACCTGTCACCATCACCATCAAACGCTAAGCCCACCTCAGCGCGCGTTGTTTTAAGTGCAGCAATTAAATCGTTTAAATTTTCTGGCACAGAAGGGTCAGGGTGGTGGTTAGGGAAGTGACCATCCACTTCACAAAATAGCTCTTCTACATGGCAACCGATGGCGTTATAGAGTTGTTTAGCAAATGCCCCAGCAACGCCATTGCCGCAATCCACCGCAATTTGCATTGGCCTAGTGAGGTTAATATCAGCCTTAATTTTGGCAATGTAATCCGGTGCGATATCGTAATTGCGTTCGAAGCCTTCACCAAACGTCATGCGGTTGTATTCAATACGATGACGCAAGCTTTGGATGGTTTCGTTCGAGAGCGTCTCGCCCGCAAGCACCATTTTGAGACCATTGTAATCGGGTGGATTATGGCTACCAGTCACCATGACGCCGCAGTTGTTATTTAAATGGTAAGCCGCAAAATAGACCATCGGCGTTGCTACCATGCCCAAATTAACGACATCGACACCAGCCTTGCGTATGCCTTTAGATAACGCAGCCGCAAGTTCAGGACCCGATAATCGCCCATCGTAACCAATACAAATTTCACTTTGCTCACGTTGTTTGGCCTCTGAGCCCAGTGCTTGACCGATTGCTTCTACAATTTCTGGTGTGAGTGTTTTGCCGACAATGCCGCGAATGTCATAGGCTTTAAAAATTTCTTTTGGGGGTTGCATGTTTTTTAGTGGTTGCATGGTGTTAAGTCGCTAATTGAAGTGATAAGTTAAAGGAAAAATAAATAATCATAAAATATGTCATATGGTGCAGTAATTGGTCAAAGCCTAGCAATATCCAAAATCGCTCACTCGTATGCGGTTGCCAATCGTAATGCTGGTTGATATTCATTTTCGCCCAGTCAATATGGTAATGCACAATCATATCAATCAATGCATAAATCATCGATGCGCTACCTATAAATGGTGCGAGTACTAATAGTGTGCCAATACCATGAACGCCAGCATGCACTAAGCCGCCTGGGTGTAAATAGGTACCTTTATTGCGATATAACCAAGGATTAGACTGTAGCGGAAAATCGCATATAAAGTGTTTCACAAACAGTAAAAATAAGGCTTCAAACATGGAGGCTATTTTTCAATCTTCTATTCTGCTTCTTCCATCCAAGCCAGTTGGATCGCTTCTAATATTTTTTCGCCACAATGTTCAGGCTTATCATCAAAGCCATCCAATTCCATTACCCATGCCATTAAGTCGGTAAAACGTATGGTTTTTGGGTCAGTGTCAGGATATTTGTCGTAGAGTTCCTCGGCAATTCTTTGGCTGTCAGTCCACTTCATCTTTTTTCTTTCAATTTTTGCAAAATCACATTATAACGCTAGCATCATTAAGCAATGATGTCATAGCGAAATACTAATTGAAAAAAGGTTAAAAAAAAGCCCAGCGCAATGGCTGGGCAAGAGGGAAGGCGGATTTGGAGATTCACGCTTGATAATATATTAGCAATTGCCATGCCAACTAAATTTATAATTAAATCAATAAGTTAAAAATAAGGTCGTAAAATTTGCATTCATGAAGTCGCACTAATCTGGTCGTTTTGAACCAAATTGGTGCAAAAGTTGTATGTAGAAGTGTGTTAAGTTGTTAGTGCGTATTAAGGCTTTAAGTTTGTGGAAGCAAGTATTCGGTTAAAGTGATTCTTTTCCAAGTAGTCATAATTTATAAAACTCAGGTTTAATATGTAACTCAACATGATAAAATGAACGTTTCATGACGTGATTAATCTTTAATTCAATCATTGCTTTTTAAAACACTCTTAATTGGTAAAACACATTTATTAGAAAGTCCTTTGTTATGTTCAGTACCTCAAATAAGCTACATACCGCCGATCCAGCGCTCGCGAGCATGATCGATGCAGAAGTAGTGCGCCAACATCAGCATATCGAGCTGATTGCCTCAGAAAACTACACCAGCCCAGCGGTCATGGAAGCGCAAGGCTCACAACTCACCAACAAGTATGCAGAAGGTTATCCAGGTAAGCGCTTTTATGGCGGCTGTGAGTTTGTAGACCAAGTAGAACAGCTCGCAATTGATCGTCTAAAAGCCTTGTATGGTGCTGAGTACGCGAATGTGCAACCACACTCTGGCTCACAAGCAAATCAAGCGGTGTATTTTTCGATTTTAAAACCGGGTGACACCGTCATGGGCATGAACTTGGGTCATGGCGGCCACTTAACGCATGGCTCACCTGCAAATCTTTCAGGTAAATTATTTAATATCGTGGCTTACGGTTTAAACGACAAAGAAGAAATTGATTATGATGAAATGGAACGCATTGCCGTTGAAGCTAAACCAAAGTTACTGATCGGTGGTGCGTCAGCTTATGCATTGCGTTTTGATTGGGCACGCATGGCGGAAATCGCCAAAAAAGTGGGTGCGTATTTTATGGTGGATATGGCGCACTATTCTGGTTTAATAGCCGCTGGTGTGTATCCTAACCCAGTGCCGCATGCGGATTTTGTCACTTCAACCACCCACAAAACTTTGCGCGGTCCGCGTGGTGGTATTATTTTGGCGAAAGCAGAGTTCGAGAAATCGCTCAACTCTTATGTGTTCCCTGGTTTACAAGGTGGCCCCTTAATGCATGTGATTGCAGGTAAGGCAACCGCATTTTTAGAGGCCTCACAACCTGAGTTTAAAACCTATCAAACTCAAGTGATTAAAAATGCACAAACCATGGCAGAAACCCTTATTGCTCGCGGTTTGCGTATTATTTCTGGCAGAACTGAGTCTCATGTATTTTTGGTTGATTTACGTCCTAAAGGCCTCACAGGCAAAGTGGCAGATGCCTATTTAGGGCAAGCGCATATTACGGTCAACAAGAATAGCATTCCAAATGACCCAGAAAGCCCGTTTGTGACTTCTGGTATTCGTATTGGCTCACCGGCAATTACCACACGTGGCTTTAAAGAAGCTGAGGCTAAAATAGTGGCAAACTTGATTGCGGATGTATTAGATAATCCAACGGATGAAGCTGTAATTGCGGCAGTCAAAGCTAAAGTGCACGCGCTCACCGATAAATT
>CAYXHH010000051.1:7682-11222 GCA_964464725.1 uncultured Methylotenera sp.
ATTGATTCTAGAGTCAATGATGAGGGTGATTCCATTCGTCGTCGTCGCAAATGTGGGGCTTGCGATAAGCGCTTTACCACCTATGAAACGGCTGATTTGCACATGCCGCAAGTCGTCAAAGCCAATGGCACGCGTGAGGAGTTTAATCGTGAAAAACTCCGTCTATCTTTTACGCGCGCCCTACATAAGCGCCCCGTGCCGACTGAATATGTAGACCGTGCGCTCGACCATATTGTGCAAAAACTATTGGGACGAGGCGAGCGCGAAATCCCCGCACGTGATTTGGGTGAGAGCGTCATGCAAGAGCTTAAACTGATGGATAAAGTGGCGTATATCCGCTTTGCCTCGGTATATCGTAGCTTTTCTGATGTGGATGATTTTCACGAGGCCATACGTGATTTATAGCCATTTTCCACTAGCAAATACTTAACGCATAAAATCAATGAATTTTTCCGCTGATGATCACAAGTATATGACACGTGCACTTCGGCTGGCGGAGCAAGGTTTGTATACCACTATGCCGAATCCGCGCGTGGGTTGCGTGATAGTGAAAAACAGACAAATTCTTGGCGAAGGTGCACATTTAAAAGCGGGTGAGCCACATGCGGAAATTCACGCGCTGCGGCAAGCTGGCGAGGCCGCTAAAGATGCGACCTTATACGTGACATTAGAACCATGCAGCCACACAGGTCGTACCCCGCCATGTGCTGAAGCACTGGTAAAAGCGGGTGTTGCAAAAGTTGTGGTTGCCATGCAAGACCCAAATCCACAAGTCGCGGGTAGTGGTTTGGCCCTTTTAAAATCGAATGATATTGAAGTGGCTTGCGGCTTAATGGAGGCTCAAGCGCGTGAACTTAACCAAGGCTTCATTTCGCGCATGACCCGCCAAGTGCCATTTGTACGTAGCAAAATCGCCGCAAGTTTAGATGGAAAAACCGCGCTGAACAATGGCGCTAGCCAATGGATTACTAGCGAATCTGCACGTTTAGATGTGCAACACTGGCGCGCTCGTTCTTGTGCGATTTTGACAGGTGCTGGCACGGTATTAGCAGACAACCCTAGTATGACGGTGCGTGATATTAAGATGAACCGCCAACCGCTCAAAATCATCGTCGATAGCCAGTTAAGTATTTCTCCAGACGCGAAAATTTTACAAAACGGCAATGCGCTGATCGCGTTTGCCGCAACTCACTCGGCTAAAGAAGCGGAATTATTGGCAACCGGCGCTGAGCTCCTTTGCATTCCAAATACGGATGGAAAAGTGTGCCTAAAAACGCTGTTAAGACATCTTGCGAGTCGCGAAATCAATGAAGTTTTGTGTGAGGGCGGTGAGGGCTTAAATGGCGCACTCATGTCGCAAGGTTTGATAGATGAACTTTTAATTTATTATGCGCCAAAACTCATGGGAAGTACTGCAAAAAATATGTTTGCCATGCCAGAATTTACGCATATGAATCAAGCTATCGCGTTAGATATTTTGGACATACGCAAAGTGGGTGTGGATATTCGATTACGCGCAAAACCTAGTGTGCAGAACGCTGGTCCAACAGTATGATGCTGATTGATACTCACTGCCATTTGGATGCGTCAGAGTTTGATGTAGATCGCGATGCAGTGACAAGTCAAGCAAATGAAGCTGGTGTGGGAATGATTGTGATTCCTGCGGTTGAGCCAAATAACTTTCAAAAAGTAATCAACTTATCTAGCATTTATCCGCACTGTTGCTTCGCCTTAGGTATGCACCCAATGTACATCGATAATGCGAGCCCTGGCGATGTTAAACGTTTACATGCCTTAATTAAGCAAGAACTTGCCAACAAAAGTAAATTGGTGGCAGTTGGTGAAATTGGCTTAGATTTTTTTGTAACTCAGCAAAACAGAGAGACACAAGAATATTTTTTTGCTGAGCAGCTCAAGTTGGCGCAAGAATTTAATCTGCCGGTGATTTTACATGTGAGACGCGCTGTAGATGATGTATTAAAGCATTTGCGTGCGCATAAAGTCTCTGGTGGAATTGCGCATGCATTTAATGGCAGCCGTCAACAAGCCGATGCCTTTATAGCACTAGGCTTTAAATTAGGGTTTGGTGGCGCGATGACCTATGCGCGCTCACTTAAAATTCGTGAATTGGCGAAAACTTTGCCACTTGAAGCAATTGTGTTAGAAACCGATGCGCCTGATATTCCACCTGAATGGTTAGGTAGAAAAGGGCGTAATAGCCCAAAAGAGCTATTGAAAATAGCAGAAATTTTAGCTGAGATTCGTGGGATGGATGTGTCGCAAATCATTGAAATTACAGGCAAAAATGCAGTCGAAATTTTACCTAATTTGACTGGTTTATGCACACCACTTGAAGCTTTACATTAACAAGTGCAAAAAACCCTTGTCAAACCAATGACATACTGTAAGTCATTGATTTTTATATATAAAAAAATAGATTAATTTTTGAACTTTTTAAAAAAAGCCTTATAAATTGATAAGTTACAGATTTAAGACGCATTAATCCACAAAGTTATCCACAGATTTTGTGGATGGAAAAACGGAAAAAATAAAACGTAAAATTTTGCAAGCTTTTTATTTAAATTTTTTATACTGTTTTTAAATATATAGTAAAAAAATAATAACGAAAAAATATAAAACTGTGTTGATTGAGAGTTAAGTTGGTATGAAAGTTGCAAATAAACATTACCGTACCATTTGGCCAGACCCACGTTGCAAGTTTGTGGAGATAATCGACCAAACCAAATTACCTTTTGCGTTTGAAATTGTGCGTATTACGCATGTTTCACAAATGGTGCACGCCATTAAATCCATGCAAGTACGTGGCGCACCTTTAATTGGAGTGGCGGCAGCATATGGGATTGCACTGGCGATGTTAGAAGATGATTCAGATGCCAATTTACAAAGTGCTGCCAATGCTTTAAAAGCCAGTCGCCCTACTGCGGTTAATTTGGCATGGGCGGTCGACCGCATGGTGACTGGTTTGCAAGGCATGCCTCAAAACGAACGTAATTTAGCCGCCTGGCGCGAGGCTGCTCAAATTGCTGAGGAAGATGTAGCGCAAAACCAAGCCATAGGTCAGCACGGCTTAAAATTGATTCAAAATTTATATCAAGATAACACTTTTAATATTTTAACGCACTGCAATGCAGGCTGGCTTGCAACCGTTGATTTCGGCACTGCGCTTGCACCCATCTATGCCGCGCATGATGCAGGCATGAACGTGCATGTTTGGGTGGACGAAACGCGCCCGCGCAATCAAGGTGCTTTTTTAACTGCGTGGGAACTCGCTCAACACGGCGTACCGCACACCGTGATTACTGATAATGCGGGCGGGCATTTAATGCAACAAGGTTTGGTGGATATGGTGATTGTGGGTGCAGACCGTGTGACTGCGAATGGCGATGTGTGTAATAAAATTGGCACGTATTTAAAAGCGCTAGCGGCGTTTGATCACCAAATCCCTTTTTACGCGGCAGTGCCTAGCCCCACCATTGATTGGCAAATTGCAGATTACCGAGACATTGAAATTGAAGAGCG
>CAYXHH010000052.1:0-1432 GCA_964464725.1 uncultured Methylotenera sp.
TCTTCACAGTTGTCGAAGTTTTATATAAATGTGTTGAAAAAACGATGAATTTAAAAATTGAAAAGAAGTTAATTTATATTAACTATATGTTTTTAATGAGAATATTTTATACATTTTTTTGGCATTAAAAATGCTTATATATCTCGAATAGAATGAAGAGTTAGTGTTTGGAGATGGCGAATATAGAAAAAATTAATAAATTATCTGAATTAGACTTATTAAATGATATCGTTCAGAATCAGCCTCTTGAAAAAGAGAGTGCTAAAGGCGCGCTTGTTGATTTAACGCTTAAGCAGGCGCTGGATTCGCACGCCACATGGAAAAATGAGTTACAAACGCTAATCCAAAGTGAAGATTGTGAAAATCTAGATGTTGTCATAGCCTCAGGAGATTGCTATTGCACGCTAGGTAAATGGCTTTATGGTAAGGGTAAAGCATTTTATGGTCGCATGCCAGAGTTTGAGGAGTTGCGACTTACACATGCTAATCTGCACCTCTGCGCTGGTGAAGTGCTAACGCAACACATTTTAGGAAATAGCAAAGAAGCTAAAAGCCTACTCAAAACTAAATTCAATTTTGCCTTAAACAAAAATAAAGTAGATCTAGTACGCTTGTTTGCAGCGGCAAAAAAATAGTGTTTATTTTAAAAAATGGCCTGACACCTATTGGTGTGTTGTGGTATCTATGCAGTATTAACTACACAATCCATTCACCATCAATGAGTTTTTCTTGTGGCTTAAATTGTTGTTTATACGCCATTTTTTGGCTGTCTTGTATCCAGTAGCCTAAATATAAATAGGGTAGTTTTAAGCTTTTTGTCCATTCAGCCAACCACATAATCGAATATGTTCCATAACTGGCTTTCGCCTCAAGAGCGTCGTAAAAGGTATAAACCGCTGAGACGCCATCACGCACCACATCTACTACACTAACGATTTTAACTTGCCCTTGCGCATCGCTAAACTCGATCATCAGGCTTTCTACATTGCTCATACACAAAAACTGACGGTACTGTTCGGCTTCATCTTTGGCCTCAGCTTGCGATAGGTTATTTTCATCGGCATGCCGCAAATGTTGGTAATTGTTATACAACTCAAAATGATGTGCTTGAAACGCTAGAGGCAAAATTCGCACATTTAAATCAGCATGTTGCTTAAACGCACGTTTTTGGCTTCGGTTGGGTGCAAATTTGTCCAAAATTAAACGCACGGGTATGCAGGCGTTACAGGTTTCGCAATGTGGTCTGTAGGCAAATTTTCCACTACGTCGAAAGCCTTGTGAAATTAAGCCACTATAGACTTGGCTATCAACCAGATGATGCGGTGCAGCGATTAAGCTTTGCGCGAGTTTGTTCGGCAAATAGCCACATTTATAGGGCGTAGTGACGTAAAACTGGAGCTTGTGGATTGGCAGTTCGCTTGGGATCGTCATG
>CAYXHH010000052.1:1532-7143 GCA_964464725.1 uncultured Methylotenera sp.
CATGCTGATAAGTTTACCAATTTCGATAGTATTTGGCTAAACTCTTTTCGATTAATTTCGCGCCCACCAAAGCTTGTCAACAAAGGTGTTTTCATCTGGCAATCTATCATGCCTATCTTTAGGGTTTTTAAGTGTTCTACTAAATGCACAAATGCGACTTTTGAAGCATCGGTCACATGGTGAAACATGCTTTCACCATAAAACATGCGGCCTATTTTTACGCCATAACAACCGCCCACTAATTTTCCATCTTGCCAAGCTTCTGCACTCATAGCAAAGCCTAGCGTATGCAAATTGCAATAAGCAGCTATCATTTGCGGGGAAATCCAAGTGCCATCTTGACCATTACGAGGCGTTTTACTGCATTCAGTGATGACTGCCTCAAACGCAGTATTGATGCGGGTTTCAAAGGCTTGTTTTTTGAGCGTTTTTTTTAGTGAGTTTGAGATGTTAAGTTCATCAGGAAAAAGCACCATACGCGGGTTAGGGCTCCACCATAATAGGGGTTCTGTATCGTTTTGCGGATTGTAGTTAGACCAAGGAAATATCCCTTGCTTATAAGCACTTAATAAGCGCTGTGTGCTTAAATCACCGCCAATCGCAATTAAACCGTTTGGCTCAACAAGTGCATCAGATAAGGGCGGGAAAGGGGTGTCGTTTTCAAGCGCTAGCACGTAACCACTAGCAAGTTTGTAATAGGCTTTAGTGGATTGACCTGATTCTTTTTCGTCCATGACCTATCTTAACAAGATTTTAGTCAGATTTTCCTCAGGAAAACAAATTCGGTTGCATGTTAAACAAATAGTGGTGACCTCCACCATGTGATTTAGCTTGATACATGGCTTGGTCTGCATGGCGCAATAATATATCTGGCGATTCATTATCGCTAGGGAATACCGTGTAGCCAATACTTGCTGAAATGTATAAGGTTTGATCATAGATTGCAAAAGGCGACTCTATGGACTCTAAAATGCGATCAAGCGTTTTGCTGTACTCATCAATTGAAGGCAAGCCACATAACAACAATGCAAACTCATCACCGCCAAGGCGAGCTATGGTGTCACTTTCACGTAAATTTTCACGTAGTCGCGCTGCTAATTGAATGAGTAATTGGTCGCCAGCCTCGTGTCCAAGCGCATCGTTAATCGGTTTAAATTTATCTAAATCAAAATAACAAATAGCCACCATCTCTTTGTTGCGTGTGGCACGTGCAAGCACTTGCTGTAGACGATCTGAAAATAAGGCACGGTTTGGGAGTTGTGTTAACGGGTCGTGATAAGCCATATGCTCTAGCGCACTTTGTTGTTCTTTTGCAAGGGTGATATCCGAGAACAAGCCAATATAATGTTGAAACTTTCCTGCTTCATCATACACTGGAGATAAGTCAAAACTCGCAATATACTCACTTCCATCTTTATGTAAGTTACGGGTTTCTCCATGCCACTCAGCTCTATTTGAAGACTTTTTAAACAGTTTAGATAAAAACGCTCTTTGGTCGTGCATAAACCCTAATTCACGCGGGTTGCGACCTATCGCTTCTTCTCGACTAAAGCCTGAAATTTTAGTAAAAGCTGGGTTCACTTCTGTAATACTATCGTTAGCATCGGTAATAAAAATGCCATCATGTGCGTGCTTAAATACATTAGATGATACTGTGAGGCGTTCAGTATTTTCTTTTAGCTCGCTCATCATTTCGCGCAAGCGCTTGCGCATTTTGAGCATATTGTCAATTAAGGTGCCGGGGTCGGCGCGTGTGCCGTCATCGGCAAAATCCCCCTGTTCAATTCGGTCAACCAAGCGACGCGCAGTTTCTGGGTCGCCGCCAAGTGGGTTTAGTACAAAACGCTTGATGACATAAAATGCGAGTAAAAATAGCGTTAAGCCAAAAATACTGCCTATCAAAAGCAGAGGATATAAGGTACTCGCGCTACTAAAATAAGCTTCACGTTTTGGGTAAACAATGTAGGCTTGAAAATCCCAATCTGGGATATCTTTTTTAATAATCGCCCAATCACCTTTTACATTTTTTAAGGCTTCAGAGGCTTGAGCAGGTGAGGTGTTGTCAGACCAAAAGCGTAAACGGTGATTGTAATCAGTAATGACAGCAAAGCCAGTTTTCAGGAAAGACCACTTTTTAATCGCATCCTCTAGTGCATTTGCATTCACTTTATAACCGACATACCACGCGCCGATTACCGTACCGCTTTTATTCTTGATTGGCTCATATCCAGAAATATAGGGCTCACCCAAAATATCTACCACCCCATAAAAAGACTTGCCGTCTTGTAGATAGGTAATCACCTTTCCCTTAGGGTCTAGTAATGTGCCAGTAGCGCGCGTACCATTTTTTTGCCGTACATTAGTCGCAATACGGACAAAATCGGCATTGTTTTTTACAAATAAAGTTGCGGTACCGTTTTCAATACTGGTAACACCATCAACTAAGTCTGCCTGTCCAGTTTGTGACTCTTTACCAAATGTGAGATTAGGTACGGTTTTTTTATTTAAACTGACGACACCATTGATTGCAGGCTCGCCGCGCGCAAGGCTGCTTTGTTTTAATAGCTGCATGGATGAATTCACACGCTCGCTTACCAAGCTTTTTGTCATCTCAAGTAGATAACTTAGCTTATTGGTTTCGGCAATGGCGCGATATTCAATTCTTTGCATATCTAGGAAAAACATATGCACGGCTGTGGCTAGAATCGAGAGCATTCCGACCAGTAACAAGGGACGCAGAATGCGTTTAATGACAGAAATATGCTTCATAGAAGAATGTTGCTGCGTCTAAATAGTTGATTATTAATTGTTTTTTATTTAACTAATCATCTAGTTTACACGAATTTTATTTCTAATGCATTGGCCCGATTGAGTATTCTAGAGAATTAAACAAAAAGTAACATCCAAGCAGCCATTGCGGCCATCAGTAAGTCTTCGATAATGGTGACTGTGGTCATTGGTAAATTAAAACCGGTGCCCAGGCATGCGCAACGAATTTTTTGTTTGTTTGAAACTGCTAATATGACACCTATGCTAGAAAATACCATCACAAACAAGGTAGCGCTATTCACAAGCATAGGCTTGTAACCCAATAGATATAAGGTGCCTAGGCCAAGCTCTATAAATGGGTAAAAGTATCCATAAATCGGTACTCTTTTTGCAAGGACATCATACATCGCATAGCTACTTGCAAATCCGCGTAAATCCAACATTTTAAAAAACGAAAATACAATAAAGAATCCCGCCATGAAATGTGTCATCCATCTGTGCCATTGCCATTCGGCACTGACAAATTCAGCCACAGTAACGACAAGTAAAATATAAGAAAATACGATGATCAGTGGCTTATATGTGATGAGCGTGATGGAAGTGTTTTCTTGATTGGGGTTAAAGTTGCTTTTGATAGTATCTGCGACTATTTCATTTCCAATGAAGTATTTACCTACGGATTTTAGTGCTGCATTCATTTGCTGGATATCGATAAATTGCCCAGAAATTTTGATTTGTGGTGGAGTTAGTGATACTTCGACTTGTTCTGCCAGTGGCGCAAGTGTTTCTGTGACTTTCGCCACGCAATTTTGGCAACTTAAGCCAGAAATGTGATAAGTTTTTTGCATAGCTAAATTTGATTGTAATTTTAGGTCATATTGATGGTTAAGTATTCACCTTTTTTATTGTAGAATCAATAAAACTGTATAAATAACAGTTAAGTAATTGATAAACAATTAGTTATAGGGAAGATATTATGAGCACAATTTATAAAAAAACCCTAAAGGGGGTTGAAGAAGCTGCATTGCGTACCGAAGGCTTGCAATTAAAGCTACGTACTTATCTTAAGTTGGTTGACGGCGTGAAGACTACTGAAGAAATTAAACGCGCCAATCCAAGCTTATCAGATGTCGATGTCGCTTTGAGTACGTTGAAAAATGAAGGTTATATCGAATCATTGAGATAATTACAGCTTAATATTCCATAAGTCCTTGTAATTAAATAAAAAATGCGTAGAATGCGCGCTTTGCTTTTAAAAGCAAAAATATAGCAATTTAAATTAAGGAAGTATGGAAGTTTATAGTAATAATCTCGCAAAGCCGATTCACGCTTATCGCCCTTATTGGGCAAAGCGTTTTGGCGTTGCGCCCGTGTTGCCGATGACGCGTGCAGAGATGGACGCGCTTGGATGGGATAGTTGCGATATTATTATTGTGTCTGGCGATGCGTATATCGACCACCCCAGCTTTGGCGCAGCATTGATTGGGCGCTTGCTTGAGGCTCAGGGCTTTCGCGTAGGCATGATTGCACAACCCGATTGGCAAAATGCCGAGGCATTTAAAGCGCTAGGCAAACCAAATCTCTATTTTGGCATTACTGCAGGTAATATGGATAGCATGGTGAATCGCTATACGGCCGACCGCAAGATTCGCAGTGATGATGCTTATACCCCAGATGCCGCGCCCAACAAACGACCCGATAGAGCAGTGTTAGTCTATTCACAGCGCTGTAGAGAAGCGTACCCGCAAGTACCATTGGTGATTGGCAGTATTGAAGCCAGTTTACGTCGCATCGCCCATTACGATTACTGGTCAGACAAAGTGCGCCGCAGTATTTTGGTGGATTCCAAAGCCGATATTTTGCTCTATGGCAATGCTGAGCGTGCGATAGTGGAATTAAGCCATCGTATTGCTAAAGGCGAAAAAGTCAGCGATATTCAAGATATTCGCGGTACTGCATTTTTGCGTAAAGCGATTCCTGAAGGTTGGAGTGAAATTGAAAGCACCAAGCTAGACCGTCCTGGCACCATTGATAAGCCGGTTGACCCGTATGAAATGAAGATGGGTAAAGCTGATGCGAGTTGTGCTACAGAAGACACAAATGCAAAGCCTGAATTACCCGAAGGTACCAAAGCAATTGCTATCGTACGCAAACCGAAAGCAGACCGTTCTAAACAAGTAGTGCGTTTGCCTAGTTATGAAGAGGTTTCTGTTGACCCTGTGATGTATGCCCATGCTTCACGCGTGCTGCACCTTGAGGCCAACCCAGGCAATGCGCGCGCGCTGATTCAAAAGCATGGTGACCGTGAAGTATGGCTGAATCCACCGCCAATTCCGCTCACCACCAAAGAGATGGATTATGTGTATGACATGCCATATGCCCGCAAGCCGCATCCCATCTATAAAAATGCCAAAATCCCTGCTTGGGAGATGATTCGTTTTTCAGTCAACATCATGCGTGGATGTTTTGGCGGCTGTACTTTCTGTAGTATTACCGAGCACGAAGGCCGTATTATTCAAAGTCGTAGCGAAGAAAGCATCCTCAAAGAGGTCGAAGAAATTCGCGATAAAGTCGAAGGCTTTACTGGCGTGATTTCTGACTTGGGTGGCCCAACCGCCAATATGTACCGCATTGCCTGTAAGTCAGAAAAAATTGAACAGTCTTGTAGAAAACTGTCATGTGTTTACCCAGGTATCTGTGAAAACTTAAATACAGACCACAGTGCGCTAATTCAACTGTATCGCAAAGCCCGCGCTATTAAAGGCGTTAAGAAAATCTTAATTGGCTCAGGTTTACGTTATGATTTGGCAGTGAAGTCACCAGAATATGTGAAAGAGTTGGT
>CAYXHH010000052.1:7243-11214 GCA_964464725.1 uncultured Methylotenera sp.
GCGATGTATCACAGTGGTAAAAATCCATTGCGCAAAGTCACGGCTGACTCTGAAAACGTGCCTGTCGCCAAGGCGGGCAGTGTGCGCAAATTGCATAAAGCCTTTATTCGCTACCACGACCCTGCCAACTGGCCAATGTTGCGTGAAGCGTTGAAGAAAATGGGGCGTGCAGATTTAATTGGACCAGGCAAAAAACAACTCGTGCCGGCATTTCAACCTGCAGTGATGGGCGTGATCAAACAATCGGACGGTACTAGCTTTAAACCAAGTGCTAAAGCTAAGCCCTTACCAAAATCGTTTAACAATTTTAAAAATGCGGCACGACAGGTATTTGATAAGCCAGCAAACCATAAAACTGGCTTTAAAAAGTAGCACTTTATTTAAAAGGGTTGTTGTTACGGTGTAATTTAGTACGGCTGACGTAATAATCCATGGCGTGGTCTTTAAAGTGATCTGGGCCTAAATCTCCAAAGTCTTCAAATACGCCTTTAAATAACTCTAAAAAGCGGTACCAATAGCTTGCATCCACCTCAAGAGATTTACCATCCTCACCAAAGTATAGAAATTTACCAACGTGACTATAGCCAAGGCTTCTTGGCGGCACGCGAGTCACTAAATCATTATTGTTTACAAATCTGAAGATTCTAGCACCTGAGTCCATGCCTAACTTTTGTTCAAAATCTTTATTACCGACCCTAGGGCTACCAAACAAATAAGTACCATTCACTGGTTTATCTATTGGGTCACTTTCTTTAAATCCATGGTCTCTAAAATAAGCAGTACACAGGAGCGCCAGCGCACCACCAAGGCTGTGGCCTGTTAGCCATAATGACTGTCCTATATTTTGCTGTAAATTGACTTCTTTTAAAATTTCTGACCATACATTTTTTAGCGCAGCCAAAAATCCGCGATGCACTTGTGTATCAAATGGACCCTTTGCAAATCGAATTTTTGAATTATTCAGCCAATCTTTAATGTTAGTTGGCTCGGTGCCTCTAAACGCAATCACAATTAGACTTTCATTGCTGGCAATAAATAATTGCGTATGTTTAATATCGATATACTTAACGTGTTGGAAGCCCCAATTTTTTGCGGTATTAATAATTTCGGTTTCATTCGCATAGGCAAGCTTTGCGGCCTCGCTCAGGGCATATGCGTTTTCTGGTGCGTAGCTAGTCACATTTGCAACAA
Source organism: uncultured Methylotenera sp. (assembly GCA_964464725.1). Lineage (GTDB taxonomy): Bacteria > Pseudomonadota > Gammaproteobacteria > Burkholderiales > Methylophilaceae > Methylotenera_A. Next base: position 8,435 of record CAYXHH010000052.1, read on the forward strand.
AATGCTCAAAGGGATTGCTCATATTTCTTTGCAACTTGAGTTGCTTTTAGGCCTAATAAGGTTTTGATTTTAGATTGTTTTGCACCAGTTGATTTTTCGATTTCTTTAATCAAATTCAATGCAATATGCTCACCTAAACGGCGATAACTTTCAAATTGAGATTCGTCAAAAAATTGATCAGCGGTGGAGTGATGTGGAAACGCGTTTTGTTGGAGTTTAAAGTTAATTAAGTCAGTTGGTTCTGAGCCATCAAGCGAATTTTTAATATAAATCAACATGCCGTTCTGCCTTGGGTTCGATTTGTCATACACAATATCGCCTATCGCATAGTGTTTGTTGGCGTGTTTAAATGTGCCATATTTGCTTGGCTCGCTTGGATGAATATCACTTACATTAATATCAATTGTGACGTTTAAATCCACTTGGCATTTGCGAATCGCATTTCCCAAGTCTTCAAACGTATAGTTGCCATCTTGTCCAGCATCCACTGCAACAATAAGTCTGCATTTGCGACGCACCAGCTCGTATATGCCTAGGTTTTCAAAATGACCACCATCCGACAAATACACATAGCTAGAGTCGATATCTGCTTTGGCTAACAATTCTTTGGCAAGATAGCCCAAGCCAAATGGTGGGCTGACATTGCGCCATTTTGACTTGAGTGGGTTGCCATACCAACGGCCCAGCCTTGCATTAAACATCGTCATTAAAAATGCAGTGGCAGGGGCAGTGTGGTAGCCGCCATTCGGGCTAGCTGCTGCTCCACTGACTGCCATAATGCTACCAAGTTGAATGCTGCCAGCATATTGGCTAGTGGGTTGGTAAAGACCGTGTTTGTCTGGCAATCTAAATCCACTATATAAAGGCGTAAATGAGAACGAGGCGGCTAAGCGCTGTTGCCATGCTAAATCTTTAGCATTGGTCAGGTTAAGCGCGGTGTTGACAATATGCAGCGGGCGATGCTGGCAGTCGGCAAATTCAATATCATCGTCAGAATCAAACCCAGTAAATAAGTTTGGCATGCGTTTTGTGTTGGTGGCACCTAAATAGGCACGTGTCAGGCGGTTGCGATAAAAATAATGCAATGAAAAAATATTCACATCCACACGCCAAGCAGAAAATAGGGTGAGTGTTAAAAAGCCAATGAATAAACCCAAATAGATACACATCATTGACCAGCCGTCATGATAAAAACTGTATGCGAGCTTAAACACCCCAAAGCTCACCAATGTGAGCATGCCCGCAATCACTATCCACGGTAAAAGCATGGTAATTTTTTCTTTAAGGTTGATTTTTCCCAGCCCGCTAGTACTTGATGTTTTACCTAAAAAGGCGCTCAACGCTGCTAATGCGCCCCATAAACTCATGCTTGGTAAAGCATTGTTGTTAAGAAAACTCATCAGTTTTAATGGTAAAAATAGCACTAACAAATAGCCAGCAATCCATGCGCCACACATATAAAGCGCAGTGCCACCAAAGCGCGCCCACCATTCACGTGTAAATGAACTCACATAAAACTTTAGATTCAAGAACTTAATATGAATACCGCGCCCAGCAGCGCCTAACACTAAAATCATTAACAAACTAATGATGGCGACAATAGCGGGATTCACCAACCAAAATGGGCTTAACTTAACGGCACTAAAGGGCTGAAAATTCAGTTTGCTAAAATGATTTAAACCTGCGAAATAAACACTAAACAAAGCAACACCAAATAAGCCAATCGCAATCATTTTTCGCCAATGGCTAGCTGATACCAAAAAGTTATTAGCTAAGTTATCGTGTGCTTTGGGTGGTTCAGAAAAAGATTCTTTCACCGCCAAAAAACAAGCATAAAGTGCGCTAATAAATCCAATTACCGCTAATGCAATTGAATATTGAGAACTTGCTAAATAAAGCGTTAATTCATTCAAAAAAAAGCCGAGCGCACAAATGGTGGCAATTGCACTAATCAGCACAATTTGGTTAAGTAAGGTGTTGGTAAACCACACAGAAAGTGCGGCCATGGTGTCGGTAGAAAGCCCAATTTTGGGGGTCAGGTAATTGCTATATTTGCGCAAAAAGTTAATTTCTGGCGCCTCTGTTTTGGCATTTAGTTTCGCCTCTACCGATGCTATATTTCCCTTTGCATGATAAACAAGCGCGGTCAAAAATGCGCCAATATAGCCCCCGCCCGAAACAGTGGATAAATAATCAAACTTGCCTAATATTTTTTTACTTGCCAAGGCTTGTAATACGCCAAGGTTAAGCGTAGCACTACGAATGCCGCCGCCAGAAAATGCTAAGCCAATCAAGTCTTTATGCTTGTTGATCATTGCGTGCTCAGCTTTTAGCACGTCATCAAAATGCGCATTATGTTTTAATGTTTGTTTCATCTTTCATTATCCATTTTTATTTTTAATTTGATGATATCGGCAAATAATTTACGCTTATCTACAAAAGCGTGCAACACCCCATTTTAGGGATAATGATTCATGTAGCATTTAAAACTATTTACATAGCCCTAGAACCAAGTTTTAAATATACTGGTCATAAAGTTACATTCATCATTAAGGTCATCAATATGCGCGCACAAGCACAAGAAAAAACAAAAGTTCTAGCTGTTAATCAAAGCAAAAAAATCATCACGCAGACTTTAAGTTTTTTAGTTGTATTTTTCATGCTTTGGGCGTTTCACTTAACGGCTTTTGCGACTGAAAAAGGTTTGTTTTGGAAGCTAGAATCGCCCACAGGCAAAGTCAGCTATCTGTTTGGCACCATCCATACCGATGACAACCGCG
>CAYXHH010000053.1:0-6947 GCA_964464725.1 uncultured Methylotenera sp.
AGTGACCATAGCCTCTATCATATTTTTTGGTGATGTCAGCAAGTTTACGCATTTGCTTGCTAGAAAGCATGCCATACGGCACGGCAATGCGTAACATGGGAGCATGGCGTTGAATATATAGACCGTTTTGCAAACGCAAAGGACGGAATTCATCATCAGTAAGTTCACCTGCTAAATAACGGCGAGTTTGGTCACGATATTGCGCAACGCGCTCGTCTACAATTGTTTGATCTATTGCATCGTATTTGTACATATTTCTTTGCTTTATCTAAAGAGGCATTATTTTAATGTAAAACGAGCTTAAAGCCTACAAAAATCAAGATAGCTGCTAATGCAATACGTACCCAATGCTCGGCAATTTTGGAACTCATGTGGCTACCCAAATATATGCCAGGAATCGACCCAATCAACAAAGTTAACAATAAAGGGTAGTTAATTGTGCCTAAGGACGCATGACCAAGACCTGCTACCAAGGTCAGCGGCACTGCATGAGCAATATCACTGCCGACAATGGTGGTAATCTTTTCTTTAGGGTACAGCATGATTAAGGCGGTTACACCTAATGCACCTGCCCCCACAGAGGTGAGGGTCACTAGTGCACCCAAAATAATACCTAATAATACCGTTAAGGCAGGCACATATTGCTCGGGTATCCATTTTCCCTTAGCTACTAAGGCCATGAGTTTATTACGTAGCAATACAGCTACCGATGTGACGATAAGTGCGACGCCTAACCAAAACTTTATCGTTGCGACTGCACCAGTTGATTCTACATCCATAGAGCTTAATAGATATATGGTAGCCATTGAGGCTGGCACACTTCCCAAGCCCAAAAGTGTTACCATTTTCCAATCAATATTACCAAGTTTGCCATGTGCGAAGATGCCTGCGGTTTTAGTCACAGATGCGAAAAGTAGGTCGGTTCCGACTGCTACGGCTGGTTTGACATGAAAAAAGAGTAATAAAATAGGCGTCATCAGAGAGCCGCCACCGACACCAGTCAATCCGACTAAAAATCCGACCACAAACCCTGCAAAAATATAATAGAATTCCACGTGCAAACTTACCCATAATTTATCTGAGTCGCGTAATATATCAGTATTGCTTATAATTACTTAATATCTTTTTGTTATTTCGGTATATCATTTACTTATATAGACTACTTTTTTAAAAAAGAGGGTTATTGATGAAACTCCATCAATTAAAATATATTCATGAAGTCGCGCGTCAAGGTTTAAGCATCTCGGCTGCGGCAGAAGCCTTACATACTTCTCAGCCAGGGGTGAGCAAACAAATTCAAATGCTAGAAGATGAGTTGAAATTGCAAATATTTCAACGTAACGGTAAGCGCTTAACAGGGATTACTGAGCCAGGGAAGCATATTGTTAAACTAGCGGCAACAGTGATGCTTGAGATGCAGAATATCAAGCGTGTAGGGGACGAATTCAGCAAGATAGAAACTGGAACGCTTACCATCGCAACCACACATACCCAAGCCCGTTATAAGTTGCCTGCCGCACTTAAAGTGTTTATGGAAAAGTACCCACATGTCAAACTCAATATCCATCAAGGTGATCCAACGCAAGTGACGGCGCAAGTGGCGAGTGGTGAGGCCGATATTGGCATAGCGACAGAAGCCATTAGTTTGGATCCTAGGTTAATTTGTTTACCCTGTTACGAGTGGAATCGTTCTATCGTTGTGCCTAAGAATCATCGTTTAATTCAAGCAGAACCGATTACTTTAGCCAAAATCGCAAGTTACCCACTCATTACCTATGACTCTGCATTCACAGGCAGTACAACGGTGTCAAAAGTGTTTCATGATGCTGGAGTGCTACCGAATATTGCATTAACCGCCATTGATGCGGACGTCATTAAAACCTATGTTGGTTTGGGGATGGGGGTAGGTTTAATTGCCAGCATGGCATATGACGAAGAGCGAGATAAAGACTTGGTTAGTATTGATTGCAGCCATTTATTCCCAGCAAGCACAACTTATTTGGGTATCCGTAAAGAATCATTTTTACGTGGATACACTTATGGATTTATCGAATTATTAGCGCCAAAATTTGACCGCAAAGCAGTAGATCGAGAACTTAAAGTCTAGTACTTAACTCGAGAAAGGTTGCAAATGCAGTATCTGCAGATTTTAACTAAATCTATCATTTGCACGATGATTTCAATCGCGGCTGTCGGCTGTGCCTCAAATACTATTGTTGAAAACCCCACGCTAAACTCGATGAAAGCCATGCCTAATGGTTTGCCAGCAATGGATATGAGTTCGGCGATTTATGAGGTGAGGGTGAATGAAGGCGTCAGTTATCAAGATGTCATAGATAGCCTAAAATCAATTAGTGAAGGTATGAACTTTGTGAACCCTGCGAACTTTCCAATTGGAGAGCATATGAAATTGCGTGGGGTTGACCCGCAAGGTGTAAAAGAAGTGCATTCCTTTTGTAACTTAAGCATGGGCACGGAAATCATTTTAGATCACCCAGAATTTCTTGTGTTTGCGCCTTGTCGCATTGCGCTTTATGAAAAACCTGATGCAAATAATCAACTTAAGCTATATCTTGGATTAGATCGTCCGACATTTGATTTAAAAAGCATAAAAAATCCAAGTGAACGTGCCAAGAAGTCAGCGCAAGAACTAGAAGATGCTTTAATTAATTTGATGGACAAAGCGCGTAAAGGCGATATTTAAAGAAAGGCCATGCGTGTTAAGACATAAACCTAATTGGCTAATTAATATTAATTTTGCTTGGGTTCTCTCTCAGTTAAAACTGAATCTAGTCGCTTTGATTAGTCTTGTCACAGCATTAGTCGGTGTGACATATAACACTTGGCGCGATCATCAAAATGAAATCAATGACAATATGCGCAATGCAGCATTTGTCGTGTTGGGCGACTTAGGTGAGCTACAGACTATTGTTAATTATGCGCATTATCAGCAAGACAACGAGCGTGGAAATCCAATTGAAGGTTGGAAGCATGTCATTATGATTCGTGATTTAAGTCGCTTGCTAAAACCAGAGGCGAAGAAAGCAGGCGAAGCGCTATATATAAATTGGCAAAACAATTGGCAAAGTTTAGAAAATGATGAAAAAACAGAGATGCTGATTAGCAATCAAATTACCAACATGCGACAAGCGGTTCTGAGTACAATAGATAGTCTAGATTAACGAAATTATTTAAAATACAAAACAATATCCAATAGGTTAATAATGAATCCAATCCGCATAGCAAAAGCCGAGAATTTTCAATACATTTTACCTAAAATGGCCAATCGTCACGGCTTAATTGCAGGCGCAACTGGAACAGGAAAAACTGTTACTTTACAAACACTTGCAGAAGGTTTTTCTAATATTGGTGTGCCAGTATTTATGGCTGATGTGAAAGGTGATTTGTCTGGGATGAGCCAAGCTGGCGGTGGTAATCCTAAGGTGGATGCGCGTGTTGCGCAGTTGGGATTAACTGATTTTGCACCTAAGGCAACCCCAGTCACTTTTTGGGATGTATTTGGTGTTAAGGGTCACCCAGTACGCACTACGGTGGCAGAAATGGGCCCTTTGTTGCTCGCGCGTATGTTGAATTTAAATGATGTGCAGAGCGGCGTCCTGAATTCTATTTTTAAAATCGCGGATGACAAAGGTTGGCTGCTGTTAGACTTTAAAGATTTGCGCACGATGTCCCAGCATGCGGGTGACAATTCAGCCGCTTATCAGACAGATTACGGTAATATCTCTTCAGCCAGTGTTGGTGCGATACAGCGGGCTTTGTTGCAGATTGAAACCGAAGGCGGTGATTTGTTATTTGGTGAGCCTGCACTTAATTTAGATGATTTTATGCAAACAGATGCTGCAGGTCGTGGCGTTGTCAATATTTTGGCTTCTGATAAGTTGTTTAACTCACCTAGAGTTTATGCAACATTTTTATTGTGGCTGCTTTCAGAATTATTTGAAAAGTTGCCAGAAGTCGGCGATATGGAAAAGCCTAAACTCGTGTTCTTTTTTGATGAAGCGCATTTATTATTCTCAGATGCCCCGCAAGCCCTGATGCAAAAAATTGAACAAGTGGTGCGGTTAATTCGTTCTAAAGGCGTGGGTGTTTATTTTGTCAGCCAAAATCCATTAGATATTCCTGATATTGTGCTTGGTCAACTCGGTAACCGCGTACAGCATGCCTTGCGTGCCTTTACGCCACGTGATCAAAAAGCGGTGAACTCTGCGGCTGAAACCTTTAGAACTAACCCAAAAGTAGATGTCGCAACGGCAATTACTGAGCTTGGTGTGGGCGAAGCCCTAGTTTCATTTTTAGATGAAAAAGGCATCCCTACGCCAGTAGAACGTGCTTTAGTATGCCCACCGCAAAGCCGTATTGGCCCTGCCACCGATGCTGAGCGTCAAGCCGTGATGAATCAATCCTTGGTGAAAGGCGTGTACGAAAACGTGGTAGACCGCGAATCGGCTTATGAAATATTGAAAAAACGTGCCGAAGAAAAATCTGCGACGGAAGCCCCAGTTGAACAAGGTGAGTCAAATGAAGACAGGGGTTTTGATTGGGGCGGCATACTCGGTGGTAAAAAAACAAGCCGTTCAGATAGCGTGCTCGAAGCGGCCGCAAAATCGGCAGCGCGCGCGGTGGGTTCACAGCTAGGGCGTAGTATTATTCGTGGTGTGTTAGGCTCAATTTTAGGCAAAAAATAATGTTAAGTGATATCGAAATTGCACAAGCAGCCACGCTTAAACCAATTTCTGATATCGCAGCACAGTTAAGTATTTCCACACAAGATTTAATCCCCTATGGGCATTCCATCGCCAAGCTAAGTCCGAATGCGATTGCACAATTAAAAAACAAGTCTAATGGCAAGCTTATTCTTGTCACCGCAATCAGCCCGACACCGGCAGGTGAGGGTAAAACCACCACAACAGTAGGCTTAGCGGATGCACTTAATTTTATTGGTAAAAAAGCGGTGGCTTGTTTGCGCGAACCATCGCTAGGCCCAGTGTTTGGTATTAAGGGCGGCGCAACGGGTGGTGGCTTTGCGCAAGTCGTGCCCATGGAAAATATCAATCTGCATTTTACTGGGGATTTTCATGCGATTACTGCCGCTAACAATTTGCTCGCGGCGTTGATTGATAACCATATCTACCATGGCAACGCATTGCATATTAAAGATGTTTCATGGCGCCGCTGTATGGATATGAACGATAGAGCATTGCGTCGAATTGCCATTGATCATTCTCACGAATCAGAAGCACACATTAGCCAGACGGGGTTTGATATTACGGTGGCGAGTGAAGTGATGGCAATTTTTTGTTTGGCTGAGAGCTTGGAGGATTTAAAATCACGCCTAGGCCGTATTCAAGTGGCCACTGACATCGCTGGAAAACCCATTTTTGCCAGCGATTTGCAAGCTGAAGGCGCAATGACCGCTTTGCTAAAAGATGCATTTCAACCTAATTTAGTTCAAACCTTGGAGCACACGCCAGCTATTTTGCATGGCGGGCCATTCGCCAATATTGCGCATGGCTGTAACTCTGTGGTGGCAACAAAAGCTGCATTAAAATTAGCCGATTATGTAGTCACGGAAGCAGGTTTTGGTGCTGATTTAGGGGCTGAGAAGTTTATGGACATTAAGTGCCGTCAAGCGCATCTGCAACCCGATGTGGTGGTGATTGTGGCGACGGTGCGCGCCTTAAAATATCACGGCGGCGCAGAATTAAGTGAACTGAATCAAGAAAATTTAAATTATTTGCTGCAAGGCGTGAGTAATTTGAATAAGCACATTAGTAATCTAAAAGACTCATTTGGCATGCAAGTGGTTGTTGCGATTAATCATTTTGTACATGATACACAAGCCGAAATCGAAGCCTTAAAACAAGCGGTAGAAAAACTAGGAAGCCAAGCTGTGGTTTGCCAGCATTGGGCGAAAGGCGCAGAGGGTGCAGCAGACTTGGCGAAAGTCGTAGTGAATACATTAGAAACACAGCCATCTTCTTTTAAATTTTTATATGAAGAGAAACTTAATTTAATCAGTAAGTTAGAAACAATTGCAATAAAAATTTATGGTGCTAAAGGTGTTAAGTTAAGTGATGTAGCATCACAAAAAATCGCCATTTTTGAAAAGGAATATGGTCATTTTCCGATTTGTATCGCAAAAACACAGTATTCATTTTCTTCTGATGCCACTTTACGCGGTGCGCCGACTGGCCATATTTTAGAGGTAAATGATTTACGACTTTCGCGAGGCGCAGGCTTTATTGTGGCAATATGCGGCAAAATCATGACGATGCCAGGCTTGCCTAAAATTCCTGCAAGCCAGCGTATTGATGTGAATACCCAAGGAAACATCACTGGATTGTCATAAAAGATGTTTACGATTAATCAATCAGGTGCTGCTGACCAAACCATTAATAAATCGCGTTTCTATGCTTGGATTGCGCATTGTGAAACAGAACAACAAGTGGGGACATTTTTAAGGGCGATTGCGCAACAGCATCAAAGCGCACATCATTTGGCTTATGCATACCGTGTAAAAACGCCAGAAGGCATTATTCCGCGGTTTTCTGATGCAGGAGAGCCTAGCGGTACGGCTGGCAAACCGATATTGCAGATGCTGGAAGGGCGTGATTTGATTAATGTGTGTGTTGGCGTGATTCGCTATTATGGGGGTATCAATCTTGGCACTGGCGGATTGGCTCGCGCATATGGAGGTACCGCTAAAATGGCACTCGATGCTGCGGAAATTACCCCATTTGTCGAAATGCAAGAGTTAAAACTGACGATTCAGTATCACCGTATGGATGAATTAACGCGTACACTATCAAAAATGAACGGCAGATTAATTGATAAGGCTTTTGATGAGGCAGTGCATGTGAAAGTGTGCTTACCAGCAAGTGAAAGTAAAGCGTTTATCAGTCGATTTAGCTAGATTAGAGATCAAT
>CAYXHH010000053.1:7047-11140 GCA_964464725.1 uncultured Methylotenera sp.
TTGTTCATATCTTAACGCCTTTTATTGAGAAAAAATTCCCAGCTTCACGCGCTAAAATAATCGCAATTGCATTGTTAACGATGATAGTGGTCGGACTGCTGACCTTGGCGGGCGCGGGTTTAGTGGCATTTTTAAGGTCAGATGCAGGCAGTGTGACCGAGCTTTTAGCGAGAATGGCGCAAATTATTGAAGACTCACGCAAAGTGCTTCCTGTATGGATATTGGAACATTTGCCACCAGACGCCATCACCTTTCAAGTCAAAGCTACGGCTTGGTTGCGTGCACATGCTGATGATTTGCAAGTAGTGGGAACAGAAGCTGGTCGTATTACCGTGCATATTCTAATCGGCATGATTGTAGGTGGCATGGTTGCATTACGCGATGCATTGAATGATGATATCTATAAACCGTTCGCGCGCGCCATGGTGCAAAGAGCCCATTTGTTTGGCCGCGCGTTTAGACGCGTGGTGTTCGCCCAAGTACGTATTGCCGCAATTAATGCCTTTTTTACAGGGATTTACTTAGCCGTTGTATTGCCGTTGTTAGGCGTGCATTTGCCATTAGTTAAAACCATGATAGCGATTACTTTTGTCGTGGGGTTGATTCCTGTTGCAGGCAATTTAATTTCTAATACAGTGATTGTGATTGTAAGTTTAAGTCATTCGCTAATAGTCGCTATTGGTTCACTTGCCTATTTGGTGATTATTCATAAGTTGGAGTATTTCCTAAACGCGCGCATCGTAGGTGGTCAAATTCGCGCCCAAGCTTGGGAATTGCTTATCACGATGTTGCTGATGGAGGCGATTTTTGGTGTAGCGGGTATTGTTGCTGCTCCAATTTATTATGCTTATGTAAAAAGCGAGTTACGCGAACAAGAGCTTGTTTAAAATAGCACTAAAATAGCCCGATAAAAATTAACTGCCCTGGAAGCCACATGGATATTGGGTTGCAGGGCAGCGCTTTTGATATGTTGTTTGTTTACATGAAATTATTTAATTTGATACAGCCGATTTTCTAAGGTTTTTCCCGCTTTCACGTTATCTAAGCTACTACCCACGCTATCGCTTAATTTAGCTAAGCGTTCATCTGGCGCTGGATGCGTTTTAAATAGAAGTGCAACGCTGCTATCAGATTTGCTGCTATGTCCAATCGTTTGCAACACTTCTGGCAAACCATAGGCATCGTAACCGGCGCGAGCCGCCAAAACTAAGCCCATGCGGTCGGCTTCAAACTCCGCATCTTTATCCAAGCTACGTGCGCTAATTTCTGCACCGCTACCAATGGCTTTTTTAGCAAGCTTATCTTTTTTACCGAGCATGTCTTTTAACTTGCTTGCACCAATATTCAGTAATTGCTGTTTTTGTAAGACTTTAAGCTGATGCTTTTTGACGATATGCGCAATTTCGTGACCAAGCACGCCTGCCAGCTGTGCTTCATTGGTGAGTTTTTGATACAACCCTTTGGTCACCAACACGTAACCACCAGGCATCGCAAAAGCATTAATGTCTGCGCTATCGATGACACCAAATCTCCAGGGTAAGTCTGGGCGTTCTGACTGGCTGGCCACCCAACGACCCACTTGATTGACGTAACTTTGCAATTTGTCATCTTTAACCAGCGGTGCAGCGCCTAATAGATTGCCTGTGATTTCTCGACCTAGCGCAATTTCTTCTTCTCGGCTGGGTTTTCTCCAATTAAATTCCGGTGAATCTGCAACCGATGGTTTGGCTTCTGCAGTACTTGCTGCCGTTGTGGGTGCAGGTGCAGGTGAGTTCGTCGACGTAGTTGATGAGTTTGCGCTTGGTTCACTTGTGACTGCTTTTTCTTCAGGCTTGCTGGTTGGTGCTTCGCTGCCGTTAGCCACTTCTTCGACTTTTTCTTTCACGGCATCTTCCAATACCTTGCCAAAGTCTAGCGCAAAGATTTGTGATGAAAATAAACCTGTACTTAACAATAAAACAAGGCTAAATTTTGTACCTTGATGGCGTGGTAATAAATTGATTTTACGCATTATTTTACTTCCTTAAGATAGGCTATTTTGCTGCTTACGAGTCCACCTGCCGTTGCAAATTTTTGACCATCTGCAGGGGTTAAGGTGTAGCTTTCCATCTTTTTCATTTCATCTTCATTAAATTTTGCGGCCTTTAATTCTTCTGCACTTAAACCGCGAATACCCGTGGTAGAAACCACTTTACCTGTGCCAGTGCGACCGCTGGCAATATCTGCAATACTACTGCCGCTGCTCGTTGTGCCGCCACGCTTCACAGACAATATGCGCACCCAACCAGTTTTGGATTTGCTTTTCACTTGCAGCCATGCGCCTTTTTTGGTGAGGATATCTACCGCATCATTTTTGTTGAGATTGCCCACTGTTTTAGCGTCAGCAAATGGTTCTGCTCTTAATACATCTGCTTTTAAAGCGGTGCCAGCTTCGCCAGCAAACGCATGCATACTGGCTGCTAGCGCAATCACTAAAGCAATTTTTAAGATGAATTTCATGTTAAGTCCTTTTATGCCAAATCTTGGTGAGTATTTTCATGTTCTAATTTAATCACCGCTTGTGCAAATAGTGTACGCCATTGCGATGAAAGTGCTAGCCCAGATTGATTATGTAATTTACCTTCATGCAACGTATAACGCGTGAGCGTGTCACTTGGTAGACCCACTTCTTCAATTAAATTTGTCAGTTGGCTGGCGATTGTTTGCGCATCTTGTTTGGCAGCGTTTGCGTAGTCGGGTTTGGTGTCGGCATACATCCAGCTCACCACAATTAAGTCGCCAAATAAGCCCCAAATGCCACTTTGCGTACCTACTAGCGCTTCAATGGTGTTGGGTGTTTTGCAGACAAGCTCAATTTTACGCTCCAGTTTTGTCTGCACCGCATCTGGTAAAGGTTCGCTTGCCTCCACCAAAATCAGCATCATGAGTACGCTCGATTCAGCATCATCTGACTTCACGCCAAATGCCAGCCAGCGTTGTAAGGCGCGGTCTGTTGCCAGCGCATAAATTTTGGCAATGGCAAACAAGGCGGCTGTCCATAACAGTGGGGCGGTGAGGTCTAAATAAGTATTGCCGATGTTAATGGCAATATATGAAAGTACGAGCAAGCCAATTTGCACGCTGGTAAATAGCGAGTTAAATTTTGCGCGATCCATTTTGAAGTAAAACGCCGCGGTGGTAAGCCAAATCAGCAATAAGCTTAGCAACACATAAGGCACTTTGCCGCGCCAAACTTTAAGGTAATCGCCATGAATTGCGTTATCGATGGCGGTTGCCATTATTTCTACCCCGGGGAACTGTTTATCCATGGCCGTGGGTTTAATATCAAACAGCCCAGGTGCGGTAGAGCCAATAATCACAATTTTATTGGTAAATTCATCTTGCGGACGTTTTTTGTTTTGGCTGGCTAAATCGGTGAAAACGTCGCTAAATGTTGCGTATGTGTAGCTAAAAGGCTTGCCGCGCCAGTTAAGCAGCATGTTTTTCGGTAAGCGATCTGTATTGGCTTCTGCAAATTTGGCAACTGTGAGTGGCAGTGATGGCAAGCGCCAGCCATAATCGTCATGAAACATGCGGTATTCGCGCACAACGCCATCGTTATCTGGGTACACCGTATGCGTGCCTAGCCTATCAGCCTTTAGTGCACCTTTAAAGTAAGGCAAAATAGCGGCAAGGGTTGCATTTTCTTGTGCACCAGCTTCTTGACTTAACTCAGCTATTTGACTTAACCCAGGAATTTGCGCAAATTTTAATTGGCTATTTTTATCCTCTGAGGGGTCTAAACGCAAAATCGGAAAGAAGCAATTTTCGCATGCGGTAATTACCTCATTAAAATACGCATCCGAGTCTGGGTTATAAATATCAGCATCACTAAACACAATATCAAACACAATCGCTTTTGGGTTTTGTGCTTGAATATTCTCCACAAACTCGCCCAACACTTGGCGCGGCCACGGCCAGCGGCCGTATTCTTTGGCAAACGCCGCTAAACTTGGCTCGTTGATATCTACAATCACAATATTGGCATCTGGCTTTGGTTTAATCACGCGATGCTTTACCATAAAGTCAAACGCTTTATCGCGCATATTCATCC
>CAYXHH010000054.1:0-11041 GCA_964464725.1 uncultured Methylotenera sp.
GTAAGCTTCACCGCGTTTAGCAATAGAACGTGGATCGCGGTCGTAACCTTTACCGTCTGTAGGGTCAACCACATCACAAGTCAGGACGAGAGTTGGCTCATCAAAGAATGGGTCGATAAATGCAGTATCAGCATCAGGCATTAATTGCATGTCAGAAGCGTTAATACCCTTCCAGCCAGCGATTGAAGAACCATCAAAAGCGTGGCCTTCTGTGAATTTGTCTTCGTTAAAGTGAGAAACTGGCACTGAAACGTGCTGTTCTTTACCTTTAGTGTCGGTAAAACGGAAATCGACAAACTTAATGTCGTTGTCTTTTACCATCTTCATTACTTTTGCTGCTGACATTGCTATCTCCTAGGCGATGAATTAGTCAAAATGGTTGTTAAAATAAATATAATATAAATACCTAAGAACGTATTTTAGCAGGAACTATGCCAGCAAAAAATAGTAAAAGTTTGTTTTTAGTCATTCACTTAGCAAATTACCCAAAAATCGTATGAACCAAAAAAGTGCATATCAAATAAAAATGCACAATTATAGTGCAATGTAAGACTGGCATCTTCAAGAACATTTTCGCGTTATAATTTCGTTGTATACATTTAGGAGTTCTTCAATGAGTGCGCTTAATGAGATTTTAGAAATGGCAGCATCCCGTGCGACAGCAAAAAATTTGCCATATGAAGGTGAGTTAACTCCTAGAGAGGCATTTGAGTTATTGCAACATGATCCCTCAACTGTTTTAGTCGATGTGAGAAGTCGGGCTGAGCTTGAGTTAGTAGGGCGTATTCCCTCAGCCACTCACATTGAATGGGCATTTTATCCTGGTATGACGCCTAATCACGCGTTTGCAGAACAGTTACAAAGTGCTGTCGATAAGGATCTCAAAGTAGTTTTTGTGTGCCGCACTGGAGGCAGAAGTCATAATGCTGCTTTGGTAGCTCAGCAGCTAGGCTATCAAAAAGCGTACAACATGCTGGAAGGTTTTGAAGGTGAAATGAACTCCTTAAATCAGCGTATGCAAATCAATGGTTGGAAGCATGCTGGTTTGCCCTGGCACAATTAGGCTGATTTGTAATTTATGACAGATAAATATGCGGTACTAGGTAATCCTATTGCACACAGCAAATCGCCACAAATTCATCAGGCATTTGCAAAACAAACGAATCAGAATATTTCTTATCAGCCCATCTTAGTGCCTTTGGATGCGTTCGATGTGACGATACGCAGGCTGATAGACGAAGGCTATAAAGGGGTCAATGTGACTGTGCCTTTTAAGCTGCAAGCATTTTTACTCAGCAACCACCTCACCCCTTTTGCGCAAGTTGCACGCGCAGCAAATACACTGGTACTAGAGCGAAATAATATTCAAGGCCACAATACCGATGGCATAGGCTTTGTTCAAGATATTACCCAAAACTTAAAGACCCAATTACAAGGTGCACGTATTTTATTATTGGGCGCAGGTGGGGCGGCATTTGGCATTTTGCAGCCATTGTTAGAGCAAAATCCAAGTTTTGTAATTATCGCTAATCGAACCTTTTCAAAGGCAGAAGAAGCAGCCAAAGTGTTATCAACACTTATTGATTCTAGCAATCGAAATACAGTTTGCATGGCGGTTCCGCTTGAAGAATTGGGTGATATGGAATTTGATGTGATTATTAATAGCACTTCAACAGGGTTAAGTGACACTGCCTTACCAATTCCCAATGCCGTATTTGCAAAAAATAGTTTAGCTTATGACATGATGTATGGCCGAGAAACCCCCTTTATGGCGCAAGCACGTGAAAATGGCGCGCATGTGGCAGACGGTTTAGGCATGTTGGTTGAGCAAGCGGCAGAAGCTTTTTATATCTGGCGAGGTGTACGTCCGCAAACTGCGCCAGTCATCGAAATGTTGAGGCGCGGTTAATTGAGAGCTTGCAATTGATACGCTGGTTGTTTTACAAATCTCCAAAAGCTTCATTGAGTATTGGTGGACTTTTTAAGCGCTTTTTTGTTCTTTTTTTGTTGTTTGTATTGTTTTATCAACTGTGGGCTTTTTTACATATTTGTTGGTGGATTAAATTTAACCCAAGTTCTACCGCATTTATGAAGGCGCGATTAGAGGTGATGCAAGAAAAAAATCCTGAAGCAGAACTCAAATACAAATGGGTGGATTACAGCAAAATATCTAATCATCTCAAGCGTGCAGTGGTGGCAAGTGAAGACTCAAAATTCAAGCATCACGAGGGATTTGATTGGGAAGGTATCGAAAAAGCATTAGATAAAAACTTAAAAAAGGGCAAACTGGTTGCAGGCGGTTCTACCATTAGTCAGCAGCTTGCTAAGAATCTATTTTTATCGTCCAGCCGAACGCCATGGCGCAAGGGCGAAGAGGTGATCATTACATTTATGCTAGAAAAAATGATGACCAAGCGCCGTATTTTAGAAATTTATTTAAACGTGATTGAGTGGGGGAATGGCGTATTTGGTGCTGAAGCCGCTGCCCGACACTATTACAATACCAATGCTGCGGGTTTGGGCAAAACACAATCTGCAAAACTGGCGGCTATGGTGCCGAATCCGCGTTTTTATGACACGCATCGTTCAACTCGGTATCTAAACCGCCGTACGGCGACCATTCAAGCTAGAATGCGCTTTGCAGAAATACCTTAGTTTTCCTTTATCAACAAGTATCTTTATTGAAAGCTAATACGATGGACTGGCAAATAATCGTTGCAGTGTTGCTGGTAGTGATTGGTATCGCAGGCACGGTTTTGCCTATGCTGCCAGGTGTGCCATTAGTATTTGCAGGCTTGCTACTTTTTGCGTGGCATGGCAGTTTTCAACAAGTCGGCGTATTCACGATGGTTATTATTGCAGCTATTGCAACATTGGCATGGGTGATTGATTTTTCTGCTTCCATTATCACTGCAAAAAAATTTGGAGCAAGTAAATATGCGCTGTGGGGCGCAGGCATCGGTGCATTGCTAGGCATTGCTGGTGGCATCGTGGGTCTTATTATTGGCCCTGCGATTGGTGCAATTATTGGTGAACTTATCTCGCATCAGTATTTAAGTAAAGAGGCGACTTCAAAAGCGACCACTGTGGGGATTGCCGCTGGTTTAGGGTTTGTATTGGCGCTTGCGCTGAAGATTTTTTTAGTGCTAATCATGCTGGCAATTTTTGCCTACACGTATTACAACTAAATTTTTTTAAGCACATTAAAACTGCCCGAGCAAAAAATAATGCCCTGGAAGCCTTATAGATACTGGCTTGCAGGCAATACGAAATGATATGTTTAAATTAAAGTAAGTTTTTTAGGTATTTTCCCGTGTAACTTTTGGTGTTTTCTGCAAGCATTTCTGGCGTACCAACGCCAACCACCATGCCACCGCCGTCGCCACCTTCTGGCCCCATGTCAATAATCCAATCTGCCGTTTTAATCACATCTAAATTGTGCTCAATAATCACAATCGTATTTCCTGCGTCACGCAATTTATGAATGACATCTAACAATAATTGAATATCAGCAAAATGCAAACCAGTGGTGGGTTCATCCAATATATATAAGGTTCTGCCAGTATCGCGCTTACTTAGCTCTAAAGATAGTTTGACGCGTTGTGCCTCGCCGCCGCTAAGTGTCGTAGCAGATTGACCCAATGTGATGTAGCCTAAACCCACATCTAACAGAGTCTGTAATTTGCGGGCAACTGCAGGAATCGCTTTAAAAAATTCATGCGCTTGCTCAACTGTCATTTCTAAGACTTCGTGAATATTTTTACCCTTAAAATTAATTTCTAAGGTCTCACGATTGTAACGGTGTCCTTTACATACATCGCAAGGTACATACACATCAGGTAAAAAGTGCATCTCGACGCGAATCACACCATCACCTTGGCAGGCTTCGCAACGGCCACCTTTGACGTTAAATGAGTATCTGCCAGGGCCATAGCCACGCGCACGACTTTCTGGAACACCTGCAAATAAGTCACGAATTGGCGTAAACAAGCCAGTGTAAGTGGCAGGGTTAGAGCGCGGTGTGCGACCAATTGGGCTTTGGTCTACATCGACGACTTTGTCAAAAAATGCCAAGCCTTCAACTTCGCCAAATGGCGCTGCCTCTGTGCTACTGCCATACAAATGGTGGGCAACTACGCGATATAAAGTGTCATTAATCAGTGTGGATTTTCCACTACCAGAAACGCCAGTGATGCAGGTGAGTAAACCCACAGGAATTTCAATCGACACATTCTTTAAATTGTTGCCCGTCGCGTGCTTAAGTTTTAACCAGCGTGCGGGGTCAGCTTTAGTGCGAGCATGTTTGTACTGAATTTGTTTTTTGCCACTTAAATATTGGCCTGTGAGTGATTTTGGGTTGGCTTGAATCTCAGTTGGCGTGCCCTCTGCCACAATTTGCCCACCATGCTCACCAGCGCCTGGGCCAATATCTACCACGTAATCTGCGGCTAAAATTGCATCTTGATCATGCTCGACCACAATCACCGTGTTACCAATATCGCGCAATCGTTTAAGGGTATCTAATAACCTGTCGTTATCGCGTTGGTGCAACCCAATACTGGGCTCATCCAGCACGTACATCACCCCCGTTAAACCACTACCAATTTGTGATGCCAGCCGAATACGTTGCGCTTCACCGCCCGACAATGTTTCTGCAGAACGTGAAAGTGAAAGATATTCTAGACCCACGTTGGTTAAAAACTTCAAACGGTTTTGAATCTCAATGACGATTTTTTCAGCAATCGCTAATTTGGAGCCTTCTAACTTAAGCGTTTCAAAAAAAGTAAGCGCTTGCTTCAACGGTACTTGGCAAACTTGATGAATATTTTGTCCGCCAACTTTGACGTGGCGCGCTTCAACGCGCAAACGTGTGCCTGCGCAATCTGGGCAAGTGGTGCTGTTGATGTATTTAGCAAGCTCATCGCGCACAGCAGTCGAGTCGCTTTCGCGATAGCGGCGTTGCAGATTATTTAGAATGCCTTCGAACGTATGTGTTTTACCAAAAAATGTACCGCGCTCGTTTAAGTATCTAAAGGTAATTTGTTCTTTGCCAGAGCCGTTTAGTAGCACATCTTGAATATGTAGTGGTAACTCTTCAAAGGGTTTTTCTAAGTCAAAGTTATAATGTCCAGCCAAGCTTGCCAGCATTTGAAAGTAGAATTGGTTGCGCTTATCCCAGCCTTTAATTGCACCGCTTGCTAACGATAATGTAGGGAAAGCCACCACGCGCTTTGGGTCAAAAAAATTCACATTGCCTAAGCCATCGCATTTGGGGCACGCGCCCATTGGATTATTAAAGCTGAATAGGCGCGGCTCTAATTCGACAAGTGAGTAATCACACACAGGGCAAGAAAACTTGGCTGAAAATAAATGCTCTTTTTCGGTATCCATCTCTAGCGCAATGGCTTTGCCATCGGCCAAACGTAATGCTGTTTCTAGTGACTCAGCGATGCGTTGTTTCATGTCTTGCTTGATTTTTAGGCGATCCACCACGACGTCAACGCTATGTTTGGTGGTTTTTGCGAGTTGCGGCAAGCTATCCATTTCATAGACTTTGCCGTCTACGCGCAGACGCACGAAACCTTGCGCTTTTAGGTCTTCAAATAAATCAAGCTGTTCACCTTTTCGCTCGCGTACAACGGGCGCTAAAATCATCAGCTTGGTGTCTTCTGGCAACTTTAAAACGCTATCGACCATTTGGCTGACTGTTTGCGCTTCTAGCTTAATGCCATGCTCTGGGCATTCAGGGTCACCTGCTCTGGCGTAAAGTAAGCGCAAATAATCGTGTATTTCTGTCACCGTGCCTACGGTTGAGCGTGGGTTGTGGCTAGTTGATTTTTGTTCAATCGAAATCGCGGGCGATAAACCTTCAATTAAATCCACATCAGGCTTATCCATCCGCGCCAAAAACTGGCGAGCGTAAGCCGATAAACTCTCTACATAACGGCGTTGACCTTCTGCATATAAGGTATCAAATGCCAAAGAGGACTTGCCAGAACCAGATAAGCCAGTAATCACAATCATTTTATTGCGCGGCAAATCTAGAGATATATTTTTGAGGTTGTGCGTGCGCGCACCGCGGATTTTAATAAATTCCATTTAGCTTTATCGAAAATTAATGCAACCTGTTAATATACGCAATTATTCTTAATTCTTCCATTCATTTAAGTATTTTTTAACCGAATTACCCTTAATTAAGTACCCATGCAAATTTCAGAAAAAATGACCCCGACCGAGCTGCGTGCGACTATTAGCTTGGCTTCTATCTATGGTTTACGCATGTTGGGGATGTTTTTATTGCTGCCAATTTTTGCAATTTATGCCGAAAAGTTAGAAGGTGGAAGCAACCATACGCTGATTGGCGTGGCATTAGGTGCCTATGGATTGATGCAAGTGTTATTGCAGTTACCTTATGGTATGGCGAGCGATAAATACGGTCGTAAAAAATTAATCTATATTGGTCTTATCCTTTTTGCGATTGGTAGTGTTTTAGCAGCAATTTCAACGGATATTTACATGATGATAGTCGGTCGTACAATTCAAGGTGCAGGCGCGATTTCCGCCGTGGTTACCGCATTGGTGGCTGATTCCACACGCGAAGAGCATCGCACGAAAGCCATGGCGATGATAGGTGCGACGATAGGCTTGACGTTTGCAATCTCGCTCGTGGCAGCGCCAATTTTAAATCAATGGATAGGCGTACCAGGCATATTTTGGATGACAGGTGTGCTATCCGTATTAGCAATCGCCGTGGTGAAATATGCGGTACCCGACCCGACGCACAGCCAGTTTCACTCTGATGCACAAGCTTCACCAGGCAAAATTAAAGATGTATTGCGTGACAAACAATTATTGCGTTTAAACTTTGGTACGTTTTGTTTGCATGGCGCACAAATGGCCATGTTTATTGTGGTGCCATTTGCCTTAAAAGAAACCAGTGGCATGTCAGAAAACCATCATTGGCAGGTTTATTTGCCTGTATTGGTGGCTTCTTTTGTATTGATGATTCCAGCAATTATTTATGCTGAAAAACAGGCTAAACTCAAGCCAGTTTTTATTGGCGCTGTTGCCCTCATGTTGATTGCGCAAATCGCGTTTGCACTCAATATTCATGTATTTTGGGGTATTGTCATCTCGCTATTTATGTATTTTGTTGCCTTTAATATTTTAGAAGCCTCGCTACCCTCTTTAATATCTAAAATGGCACCTGCCGCCTCTAAAGGCACGGCGATGGGCGTACACAATACAGCACAGTCATTTGGTATGTTTTTGGGTGCTGTACTGGGTGGATTTTTTTCGGAACAGATGGGGTTCTCAGCAGTATTTATTTTTTGTGCAGTGCTTATGTTTACATGGCTCTTGCTCACATTTGGCATGAAAGCGCCGCCTAGCGTTAAAACTAAGATGTATCATCTAGGTGACTTAACACCTCTGGAGTGCCAAAAATTAGAAACAGCGGTTAAAAATATTGTGGGTGTGGTAGATGTTACTTTAATTGCACAAGAGCATAATTTAATTGTTAAAATAAACAATCGGCAAACAAAAGCACAACAAGATGATGTTGAGCAAGCAATACTTAATTTGATAGGGAGCGCATAAAATGGCATCAGTAAATAAAGTGATCTTAGTGGGCAATTTGGGTCGCGACCCAGAAGTAAGATACATGCCAAATGGCGAGGCAGTGGCTAACTTTAGCATTGCGACCACTGAGAATTGGAAAGATAAAAGCGGCGTAAAACAAGAGAAAACCGAATGGCACAATATTGTCATGTACCGCCGTTTAGCAGAAATAGCGGGCGAGTATTTAAAAAAGGGTCGCCCAGTGTATATTGAAGGTCGTCTGCAAACGCGTAAGTGGGAGAAAGATGGCGTCACACGTTACACCACCGAAATTATTGGCGACCAAATGCAAATGCTAGGTACTAAAGATGGCGGTGGCGCCAGTTATGATGGCAGCATGGATCAAAGTGGCGGACAAGATGACTATAACCAAGCGCCTGCTAGATCAAATCAAGCACCAGCCAGCCAAGCACCTGCGTCTAGCCCGAGTAGTGGAGGCAGTAATTTTGATAACTTCGAGGACGATATTCCATTTTAAATTTTTGAAATGGATGCAAACCTCTAAAAAGCCTCTGTAAAAAGAGGCTTTTTTATGGGTTTAATTATTTAAAACAATCAATTAAACATTTAATTCACATCGGTTATAATTCACACTTTAAATTTTTGTCTCATCAATAAATTTTCAAGCTAAATTAACGATGCCAATTTACGACTTTCAATGTACAAGCTGTGGACACAAAGGCGAATTGATGCGCAAAATGAGCGAAT
The DNA here is from genome assembly GCA_964464725.1 of uncultured Methylotenera sp. GTDB lineage: Bacteria > Pseudomonadota > Gammaproteobacteria > Burkholderiales > Methylophilaceae > Methylotenera_A. Next base: position 8,329 of record CAYXHH010000054.1, read on the forward strand.
CAAGCACGACCACCTGCCCACATTGCCAAGCAGAGACGTTTACTAAAATGCTATCTGCACCAAGCTTTCAACTCAATGGTACTGGTTGGTATGCTACTGATTTTAAAAATTCGAATAACAAGCCTTCAAGCAATCAATCTAGTAGCGCAGAGGCTGGTGCATCTGGCTCTGCGGCTTCTGCCTGTGCTCCAGGTTGTGCCTGCCATTAAAGCGTTCTGACTGACAAACTTAAATGAAAAAATACTTTATCACTGGCTTGTTAGTATTAGTACCTTTGGTAATCACGGTGTGGGTGCTGAGCACCTTAATTAATACCTTAGACCAAAGCTTATTGTTATTACCAGAGAATTGGCGACCAAAAGCCTATTTTGGCCTTGAAATACCAGGCCTCGGCGCATTGCTCACGCTGCTCATCATTTTTATTACTGGGGTCGTTGCAACCAATATTTTTGGGCAGCAACTCATTTCCTTGTGGGAAGCTCTTTTATCACGCGTTCCAGTGGTTAAGTCTATCTATTCGAGCGTTAAGCAGGTTTCCGATACCTTATTTTCAGATTCAGGTAATGCATTCCGCAAAGCAGTGTTGGTTCAGTATCCGAGAGAAGGCGCGTGGACAATTGCGTTTATTACTGGCGCACCAGGGGATGATGTGAGTAAACATCTAAAAGGGGAATTCGTCAGTGTTTACGTACCAACTACACCAAATCCTACCAGTGGATTTTTTTTAATGTTACCTAAGAAAGATATCATTGAATTAGAAATGACTGTTGATCAAGCGTTAAAATATATCATCAGCATGGGTACAGTGGTACCACAGAAACATGTCCCAACTAAGCAAAAAAGTAAGAAAATCATTAACCTATAAAATTAAACCAATAACCTGTAAATAGAAACCAAATCAATATGATGCGTACACATTACTGCGGCCACTTAAACCGCGAACATATCGGACAAACAGTAACCCTATGCGGCTGGGCGCATCGTCGTCGTGACCACGGTGGCGTCATTTTTATTGATCTGCGTGACCGTGAAGGGATGGCACAAATCGTCATCGACCCAGATACCCCAGAAGCTTTTGCTAATGCAGAAACCGTGCGTAATGAGTTTGTGCTTAAAGTGGTATGTAAAGTGCGCGCCCGTCCAGAAGGCACGGTCAATCCAAATATCCCAACGGGTGAGGTAGAGATGCTGGCAACTGAGATTGAAATTCTCAATCCATCGCTCACGCCACCGTTTATGTTGGATGACGACAACCTGACCGAAACTGTGCGCTTGGAGCATCGCTACATTGACTTGCGTCGCCCAGCGATGCAAAAAAACCTGATGTTGCGTTACAAAGTCGCTAAAAACTTGCGCGATTACCTTGATGAAAATGGCTTTATTGAAGTAGAAACACCAATGTTGACACGCTCAACGCCAGAAGGTGCGCGTGATTACTTGGTGCCTAGCCGTGTGCATCATGGTCAATTTTTCGCCTTACCTCAGTCACCACAACTCTTTAAACAACTGTTGATGGTTTCAGGCTTTGACCGCTACTTCCAAATTACCAAATGCTTCCGTGACGAAGATTTGCGCGCTGACCGTCAGCCAGAATTTACGCAAGTGGATATCGAGACTTCGTTCTTAGAAGAAAACGAAATCATGGACATCGTTGAAGAAATGATTCGACGTATGCTCAAAAAAATCCAAAACGTCGATTTGCCAGCCAAATTTCCACGTATGCCATTTAGCGAAGCCATGAATCGCTACGGCTCAGACAAGCCCGATATGCGTGTGACTTTAGAAATCACTGAACTTTCAGATGTGATGAAAGATGTAGACTTTAAAGTATTTAGCGGCGCTGCCAATATGGCAGGTGGTCGCGTAGCCGCCTTGCGCGTGCCAAATGGTGGCGCGATTTCACGTAGCGAGATTGATGCTTACACCGAGTTTGTGAAAATCTACGGCGCAAAAGGTTTGGCTTACATTAAAGTTAACGACATCACAAAATTGAACGAAGAAGGCCTGCAAAGCCCGATTGTAAAAAACATTCATGTGACAGCCTTAAAAGCTATTATTGAGCGCACAGGCGCACAAAATGGCGATATCGTGTTCTTTGGCGCAGATAAAGCCAAAGTAGTGAACGAGGCTTTAGGCGCGTTGCGTACCAAAGTGGGCCACGAAAAAGGCCATGTCGATGGTCGCGCATGGGCGCCATTGTGGGTGGTTGACTTCCCCATGTTTGAACACGATGAAGAAGCCGACCGCTGGGTGGCGCTACACCACCCATTCACCGCGCCTAAGGATGGCCACGAAGACATGCTCGCCACCAACCCAGGCGCATGTTTATCTAAAGCCTACGACATGGTGCTTAACGGCTGGGAAGTTGGTGGCGGTTCTGTGCGTATTCATAAATCAGACGTGCAATCGAAAGTGTTCGACGCGCTTAAAATTAGCAAAGAAGAGGCCCAAGAAAAATTTGGCTTCTTGCTCGATGCGTTGCAATACGGCGCACCTCCACACGGCGGCTTGGCGTTTGGTTTAGACCGTTTGGTGACTTTGATGACAGGCGCGGAATCGATTCGTGACGTGATTGCCTTCCCTAAAACGCAACGTGCGCAATGCTTAATGACCAATGCGCCGAATGAGGTGGATGAGAAGCAACTTCGAGAGCTTCATATTCGTGTTCGCACTGCGAACCCAACTGCTTAAAATGTACTCGCTTGCGCATACT
>CAYXHH010000055.1:0-10847 GCA_964464725.1 uncultured Methylotenera sp.
GCTTTATTGTACCGCGTTAAAGCAAAATCTTCACTTTGAATTGCAGCGCGTTTGTTGGCCACCAAATCCGCCAATAATTGACCAGAACCGCATGCCATGGTCCAACCTAAGGTGCCATGTCCTGTATTGAGCCACACATTGTTCAAGCGAGCACTTGCTTTACCAATAATGGGGGTGCCATCTGGTGTCATAGGGCGCAGACCGGTCCAGAATAGAGATTTCGACATGTCACCACCATTGGGAAATAAGCTGCCTAGCACCATTTCCAAAGTCTCACGACGCCTTGGATTTAAACTCAAATCAAACCCTGCCAGTTCAGCCATTCCGCCTACGCGTATCCTATCGTCAAAGCGCGTAATAGCGACCTTGTAAGTTTCATCCATCACGGTAGATACTGGCGCCATCGCAGCATTCGTCACTGGCACTGTAAGCGAATATCCTTTAACTGGATACACAGGAATTTCTAAACCTAAACCCAACATGAGTTGTCGAGAATAGCTGCCTAGCGCCACCACATACTGGTCAGCTTTGAGTATTTGAATATCATTATCTGCGTGGATTTCCACACCACTTAATTTACCATGCTCAATTATTAAGCGGTTTATCGTGACATTTTGTATAAATTTAACACCTAGTGCTTTAGCTTTTTCTGCTAAATTTGTGGTGAACAATTGGCAATCGCCTGTTTCATCATGCGGTAAGCGCAAACCACCCAACAACTGGTGCTTCACTCCCTCAAGCGCTGGTTCCACGCGCGCACATCCATCTGGATCTAGATGCTCAAACGGTACGCCAATACGAGTTAATACAGCAATATCTTTGGCTTCTGCATCCAATTGTTTTTGGGTGCGAAACACCTGCAAAGTACCTCGTGTACGCCCTTCGTAAGCAATACCTGTTTCTGCGCGCAAATCACCTAAGCAGTCACGACTATATTCTGCCAATCGCACCATGCGCTCTTTGTTGATATCGTAATGTTTGGCGGTACAGTTTTGCAATAACTTGAAGGTCCATTGTAACTGCCAAAGCGTAAAATCTGGCTTAATCGCCAACGGCGCATGGCGCTGAAACAACCATTTAAGTGCTTTCATCGGTACGCCAGGCGCAGCCCAAGGTGCGGAATACCCAGGAGAAATTTGTCCAGCATTCGCGTAGCTTGTCTCTAAACCTACCGCTGGTTGACGATCTATCACTGTCACCTCAAACCCTTGCTTAGCGAGATAATAGGCGCTTGTAACACCCACCACACCTGACCCCAACACGAGAATTTTCATAGCAACCTCTTAGGAAAATAGAATATCTCTAGTGTATTTACAATTCATAGCAATATTCACTAACTAAAGCTATTAAACAATAATAAATCACTATTTATTGTAATTAAGTAGTAATATTAACCATCTAGATACATAAAATTAGATTAATCCCCTAAAGGAGCATTTATGCGTGTTCGTACCCATGCCGTGCGCGAGTTAGACCGCATCGATTTAAAAATTTTAGATGTGCTGCAAGCTGATGCACGCATCCCCATTACTGAGCTTGCCGAGCGTGTTGGCTTATCGGTTACGCCTTGCGGTGAACGCGTCAAAAATCTTGAAAAAGAAGGCATTATTTTAGGCTATCACGCCCGCTTAGACCCGCACGCCTTGGGCTTGGGCCTATTGGTATTTGTGGAGCTTAAACTATCAACAAAATCTGGCGCAATATTCGGCAAGTTTAGGCAGGAAATTCTAAAACTTCCGAGTGTTTTAGAGTGTCATTTGGTTTCTGGGGATTTTGATTATTTAATCAAGGCACGGATTGCACAAATGTCTGATTATCGCAGTTTGCTAGGGGATATTTTGCTCACACTACCAGGTGCGCAAGAATCACGAAGCTATATTGTGATGGAAGAAGTCAAAGAAGGATTTGCTCTGGAATTAAAAGAACACAAAAATTGAAAAGAGATTTTTGAGCTGTTGTTGCCGTTAAGTATTTATAGTGATATTTCTTTATTAAAATAAAAGTGCGCTTGATCATTGATGAGCGGCTTAGAAATTAAGTAGCCTTGAATTTCATCGCATGCTAAACCCCTGAGCAAGGTAAGTTGTGACCTTGTTTCCACGCCCTCACATACCACTTTAAGTTTTAACGCATGCGCTAAATTGATAATCGCATTGACAATTTCTGCGTCATCATCGTTGGTTAAAATATCTTTAATAAATACCTTGTCAATTTTGAGTGCTTGAATAGGTAAACGCCTGAGCTGGCCAAGATTGGAGTGCCCAGTTCCAAAGTCGTCAATGTAGATACTTAAATTAAGTTCACGCATTTTTTCTAGTATGACCAAGGTCGCCTCGGGATCATCCATCGTCGCGCTTTCGGTAATTTCCACATGCAATTTAGTCGCATCCATACCAGTCGAGTTGATAGCCTCAGTGATATCGTGAATCAACATCGGGTCACTAAATTGGCGCGGTGAAATATTGACTGCAATCGCAGGCGGATTAAGCCCCTCTTCATTCCACTTAACCCATTGAGAACAGGCTTCTTGAATGACATAGCGACCAATCGGCACAATCAAACCCGCCTCTTCAGCAATTGGAATAAACTGATCTGGGCCTATCATTTTTCCATTCTTAGTCACCCATCTGACTAGGGCTTCTAAACCGATGACTTCATTGGTGCGCAAATCAAGCTTGGGTTGATACATCAACAGCAACTCTTTTTGTTCTAGCGCCTGTCTCAATCCGTTTTCTAATTGCAGTTGCTCGTGCGCCAATGCATTCATTTCTTCGCTAAAGTATTCAAAGCCGGACTGTTTACTTTTGGCTTGATACATTGCTAAATCAGCCTGCCTTAACAATGAATTTGCATCGACTGCATCATCTGGATAAATGCTAATGCCTATACTTGCACCGACACTGTAGGTTCTATCGCCAATTTCAAATGGCTCAGAAACTATTTTAATAATTTTTCTTGCGAGATTACTAGCCGCCTTACTAACTTTTGGGTGTGTATATAACACAGCAAACTCATCACCACCCAGCCGCGCTACAAAATCGTCTGCACGCAATAGATTATCTAATCTACGCGCGACAATTTTTAATACCGCATCTCCCACCTCATGCCCTTGCGCGTCATTGATTTTTTTGAATCTATCTAAATCGATAAAAAGTAAATACAACTGTTGTTTTTGTCTTTGTGCTTGCGACAAGCTATGGCTGACAAAATCTTGGAAATAGCTTCGATTTGGTAAGCCTGTCAGTGGATCATGATTAGCTAACTTACTTAACTCCGTTTCAACATGGTTACGTTCAGAAAATGCCGCCGCAACAAATAAACCACCTAAAGTCATCACTGCTAGCCCGATTTTAAGCAAAAGTAAATTTTGCTGATAAGCCTCAGACTGCAATGTATTATCACTAAAAATCACTGTCATCATAACCAACATTGCTGCAATAAAAATAGCCCAATGCGTTACCATGTAGCTAAAGCGAAGTGCAGCCCACAACACAAACACCTGCAACACTAGAATAAGAATAACGGTAAACCCCAATAGCTGCCCATATTGCATAGACAATAAAGAAACTGTGACCATACCAACCAAGAGTGTAAGCACTTCTGTTCGCTCTTTAGTAGAAAGATGAAGGGATTTATTTGCAAATAGAGACAGTGCTAATGGCACAAGCAAATAAGCAAAAAGCAATTCATCTAACCACCATTTAAACATGCTTAAGGTGCTTAATTCAGTACTTAACAGGTTAAACTTGTGAAGAATTAATAGTGTACTAATCGTATGAAATGCGCATATAACCGGAGCAATAACCAAGACAAAACTAGCGACACTAGAAACTTCATTGAGTGTTACTACTTCCTGATTAAACCAATTAAAGCCATATCGGAAAAATAATGCTGCAAGTCCAGAAATTAGCGCTAAGTAGAGTGCTGATTCGATGGGAACGTCAAAAAGGCGAAAGAAAAAAGCGCCTAACACAGTACCCACAATACCCACCCAACCATACTTAACTGCAGCAATCGCAGCAAATGCAATTGCTGAAAATTCAAACAAATTGGAGGTGCTGATATAAGGAGAAAGATAAGCGCCGATATAAGCAACGGCCGAATAGACTAGCGTTACTATCGCTAGTTGAGAAAGAAATGATTTTATTAACCAGTTTGGTGGTAGGTAGGCTTTAGGTTGCATTTAAAGTTTTTAATATATAGCCTAAACGTAATAAATTACATATTAGCTTATTATGCTTAAATTACAATAACCTTAAAACAGAATCCAACCCAATTACTAAGACTTAATTACCAACTGAAGACAAATGAGTGACTTTAAAACAACGATAAGGAAATTTTAATTTGGTAGCGGATAATGTTTGCATATTTATCGCGCTACCAAAATGATTCAACTACTATTAACGGTTTCTGCCAACCTGATTCCCAATAATACCGCCTACAGCCGCACCTCCAACTGTACCCCAAGAACTACCGCCAGTCAGTACTGCGCCAGCAACTGCGCCAACACCTGCACCTATGGCAGTATTTTTATCACGTGTCGTCATACTACTGCAGCCGCTCAAGCCCAACATTAAAGTTGCACCTGCCACAATAAGAGGTAGATTTCTTTTAAAAAGAATCGGATTTTTCGTCATAAATAACTCTCTTTCAATGGTTTATGGAGGTAATACATATAATAAGACCTATATTCAAGCCTAGAAGTTCTAAAAAAACTCACCAAGAATCGAATTTAGCAGCGAATATTGATTTAAAAAATTAACGATGCGGCTGAATATTCCGAAAATATTGCCGATAACAAGATTATTGACTATATTTTTGGGAGAGTGAAATGAACATGATGTTTAACTTCAGTGAGCGCATACAAAGCTTGTATTTGGAATTCAGCAGCAATAAAAATGAATACGATGAAGCTAGTTATGGTGTGGGGGCGATCATGCCTCAAGAGATGTCAAAAGAAATGTCGCAGCGATTGTTAAATAATCCTGAGCAATACGGTATTTAATTCTTACATGCCATACTGGCTGCTTGGCAGATAGCGACGAACTCATCGGTATTAAGTGAAGCACCACCCACAAGTCCGCCGTCAATATCAGGCATAGAAAAAAGTTTTGCAGCATTGTCAGACTTAACACTGCCACCGTATAAAATTCGTATATTTTTTGCAACTTCAGCATCTAAGATTTCAATATGGCCTCTTAAAAAGCTAAGTATATTTTGCGCATGCTCTGGGGTTGCAGCGCGGCCAGTGCCTATCGCCCATACTGGCTCATACGCCAGCACACCTTTCGCTAAACCTTGCACACCAATCTCTTGTATCACCGCATTTAATTGTCTGATGGTGACAACATCTGTCAAACCGTCTTCATACTCTTCTAAGGTTTCACCCATACAAAAAATAGGTTTTAGTCCAGCGTTAGTAGCCGCTTCAAAACGTTCGCCAGTGGAAAGATCTGTATCATGCCCGCGCTGCCGTCTCTCTGAGTGACCAATAATCACGTACTCGCAGCCAAACTCTTTTAACATTCCAGGCGAAACCGAACCTGTATAGGCGCCAGATTCGTAACGACTCATATTTTGGCCGCCCCAAGCAATAGCACTGCCTTTTAAAACAGCTTCTGCTTGAAACAAATAGGGGTGAGGAACACATACAACGTAATCGGCATTTTTGTAGTCTCGAACTCCTTTAATGAGCCCTTCAAAAAAAGCTTTATTCGAGGCTAGATTACCGTTCATCTTACGGTTAGCAACTACCAACTTACGTCTCATATAAACCAGGTCTTTTAATTGAAAATGCAAAGAACACTGGTTAATTATGCAGCAAAATTCTCCATTTGCGTGAGTTTATTTTTCGACAGCGGACATGCAAAAGAACAGTTGGTTTCTAATAAAAAGCTTATTGGCGCTGGGTTGTGTTTTAAAAATCCTTGCGTAAAATCAATGCCCATTCTTTTAAGCATGTCTTCTACTGTTTTGTTATCTACCCATTCAGCAATGGTTTTTTTACCAGTGACTTTTGCGACTTCTGCAATGCAACGCACTGTAGCCTGACCAATTTCGTTTTTGAGCAAATCAGTAATAAATTGCCCATCAATTTTTAGATAATCAACGTCCAAGTTTTTTAAATATCCAAAAGATGAAACACCACTTCCGAAATCATCAAGCGCAAACTTAACACCATATTGATTGATTTCAGCAATGAATTTCTTTGCATCTACAATATTGGTAATTGCTGCAGTCTCGGTAATTTCAAAACACAATTTACTGCAATCGATATCCTTAGATTTGATTAATTCAAACACATAACTATGAAAAGTCGGGTCGCTAAGCGATTGTCCAGACAAGTTGACTGAAATACTTTCAATATGACTCAACTCATCTTTATTAATTTCCATCCACTCCAAGACTTCAGCAACCACAAAACGGTCGATGCGAGAGGCAAGGTGAAAACGCTCTGCCGCTGGGAAAAATGCGCTAGGTGGAATAAGCGATCCATCTTTATCTATCATGCGTATCAAAATTTCAGCGTGCTCAAGGCCTTTATGTTTTAAAGGCATAATACGCTGACAATACAAGACAAAACTTTTATCTTCTAAGGCTTTTTCAATACGGCTCACCCATTTCGTCTCATTGCGCTGCGATCCAGCCATGTCGTTGTCGTCATAATAAAGGTGTACTCGATTACGGCCAGTGCTTTTTGCTTCATAGCAGGCAGAGTCTGCCGCTTGCATCAAACTCGAGGTACTCGTCCAATGCTTATCTATCATCACTAAACCGATACTCGCGCCTAAACGCAAGCATTCGTCTGCATGGTAATAGCGATACTCTTGGATTGACTGACAAATGCTTTTGGCAATTTTCATGGCTTGTTGCGTATTGCATTTGTATAAAATAACCGCAAACTCGTCTCCGCCAATTCTGGCCAAGGTGTCGGTGCCTCGAATACAGGTTTGCATAATTTGCGATATATCTTTAAGTGCTTTATCGCCCGCAGCATGCCCACAAGTATCATTAATAATCTTAAATCTATCCAAGTCAATAAACATCAAAGCGTTGTGCATATCAGTTTCACGATTGTCTTGAATAAAATGATGCAATCGGTTTTCAAATTCAGAACGATTGACAAGACCAGTCAGGACATCATGGCTTGCACGATAAGCAATCTCTTCTGCCATTTTGCGTTGTTGTGTCACATCGCGAAATACAAGCACTGCCCCTATCGTATTACCATCGTCATCCCGAATCGGGGAAACTGAATCTTCTACACCAATCTCACTGCCATCACGCTTAATCAGCAATGTGTTTTTAGCTAAACCTGTCACTCGATTTTCTCTTAGACAATACTTAACAGGATTTGTGACTGGTTTTCTTGTGCAAGCATTCACAACGTGAAATATTTTTGTAATTGGTCTACCCAGTGCTTCCTCTAATGACCAACCTGTAAGCGACTCAGCAATAGGATTCAAGTATTGCACTTTTCCATCTGTATCAGTCGTAATCACAGCATCCGCAATGGAATCCATGGTCACTTTAAGTTTTTGATGTTCTTGCGCAAGTTTCTGCTCTAATTCTTTTTGCTGTGTAATATCTCTAGCAATTGTAGATACGCCAACAATTTGACCATGTGCATTTTTGATAGGTGAGATAGATATCGAGAGTTGAATTTGCTGACCAGCTTGATTTAAACGTTCAGTTTCATAATGTTTAACAGGTATATTATTTTTAATTTTTCGAATCAAGAACTTTTCTTCGTCTTGTCTGTGTTCTGGGAATAGCTTAGTAATGGGCTGACCTATCATCTCATTGGCAGAATAGCCGAAAATTCTTTCTGCGCCATTGTTCCAAGAAGTGACGATGCCGTCGAGTGTTTTACTAATAATGGCATCATCTGAGTCTGCAATGATGGCGGCGAACTTTGTCGCTTGTGTATCGATGACATTGATTGCATCCGCTCTTACTAACAATGCTTTAGTAGTAATTGCGGCCAAACCTCGCAACACCTCTTTTTGCAACTGATTTAACTGATGCGGCTTTTGATCTATCACGCATAGCGTGCCTACATTTAACTCTTCCGCTAAGGCGAGTGGCGCACCAGCATAAAAACGAACATTTGGGTCAGTGGTGACGAGTGGGTTTTCTGAAAATCGTTTATCCTTTGTAGCATCTTGCACTTCCATGACGGCATTATCCAAAATGGCATGAGAACAAAACGCAATATCTCTGGGTGTCGATGAAGCACCTTCTAAGCCAAGATTCGCTTTAAACCATTGTCTCTCTTCATCAACAAGACTAATTAATGCAATCGGCGCACCAGATATTTGACTGGCGAGTTTGGTAATTTCATCAAAAATTGGTTCTGGTGCAGAATCTAACACCATTAATTCTTTAAGCCTACGCAATCTAGCGGCTTCATTCTTAGCTGGTTTTGCTGGCTGTGTCATGCTTAAACCCTTTTAAAAATCATACGCATCAATTTTTAGCCTAAATTGACCGTTAAGTTTACAAATTTACGCTAAGATGAATCGATTTTAATTGGACAATAAAGGCATCAAATACCCTTAATTTAAGCTATTCATTGAAATCGCTCTTTTTGATGACACACCAACATTCAAGAGACATTTAAAAAGTGGGGGGACTACAAGCACTCACCAAGGTGCATGGCACATCTGCGACATTCCTAAAACGATGCGGCTCGCGGCTGTTAAAGTAATACGCATCGCCAGCACTTAGTACGCGCGTGCTTTCGCCGACAGTCACTTCTAATCTTCCACTCAGTATCACCGCACCTTCTTCGCCTTCATGCGCCAACATCACCAAGCCAGTATCAGCACCCACTGCATAGGTTTCATATAATATTTGCAAGGCATGGCCAGCTTTTGCTGAACCAATTTGCTTGTAAGAAATGCCTTCACCAGCACTGATTTCGGTTAAGTCTTCGGCACGATAAAATACTTCGCTTTTCATGCCCGGCAAATCATCTGAAAAGAACTCAGCCAAGGTCATGGGGAACCCTGCCAAAATGCGCTTAAGCGCACTGATTGAAGGGCTCGTCGCACCAGACTCAATGAGCGAAATACTCGCATTCGCCACCCCAGCCTTTTTCGCTAAGGCGCGCTGTGATAATTGGTGCCTTAGTCGTACGATTTTTAATCTTAAGCCGACATCAATGTCCATTATCTGCTCCAAATAGTGTTTAAAGTGTTAAATATACAATAACACTAAAAAAATTAATACTATTAAAATCAATTACTTAATTTTTTAAAAAACCATACTTGACTTAACATGCTAAACACTTGAATATTTTGCTGTTATTAAAGTACTTAAGGTGTTTTATGTCACAGAATAAACCAGTCAAACTGCCAGATTTGTCGCATTATTGGTTACCATTTACGGCAAATCGACAATTTAAAACGATGCCGCGCTTAATGAAAGCGGCCAAGGGCAATTACTTCACCAGTATTGATAATCGTCAATTACTAGACAGCACTGCAGGCTTATGGTGCACGCCTGCTGGGCACGCACGGGAAGAAATTGCGCATGCGGTAGGCGAGCAACTCCGCACACTTGATTTTGCACCCCCATTTCAAAGTAGCCACCCTTTGGCTTTCGAGGCGGCCACACGTGTCGCTGAGTACATGCCTGAAGGACTTGACCGCATATTTTTTACCAACTCTGGCTCTGAATCTGCAGATACCGCGCTTAAAATAGCCCTAGGTTATCACCGCGTATGCGGTAACCCGTTGCGAAACAAATTGATTGGTCGTGAGCGTGGTTACCACGGCGTAAATTTTGGTGGTATTTCAGTGGGTGGCATTGCAGGTAATCGCAAAGCATTTGGTAACGCGCTTGCTGGCGTTGATCATATTCGCCACACTTTAGATATCGCAAACAACGCCTTTACTAAAGGTGTGCCCACTGATGGAGGCATTGCCCTTGCAAATGAGTTTGAACAACGCATCTTAACCTTACATGACCCTTCAACGGTTGCCGCACTAATTGTTGAGCCTGTTCAGGGCTCTGCTGGTGTGATTGTGCCACCCAGCGGCTATTTAAAACGCTTACGCGAGATTTGCACCAAATACGGAATTTTGCTGATTTTTGACGAAGTGATTACTGGTTTTGGTCGCTTAGGTACTAAATTTGGTGCGAATTATTTTGAGGTGATTCCAGATATGATTACCTGCGCAAAAGGCCTGACCAATGGCGTAGTGCCGATGGGCGCTGTCGCTGTTAAACGCGAGATTTATGATGCCTATATGCAAAATACACCAGAAGGCGCCATTGAACTGCCACATGGCTATACTTATAGCGCAATCCCAATTGCTTGCGCTGCAGCCATTGCCACGCTTGATATTTTTGCAAGTGAGCAGTTAGAAGCGCGCGCAAATAGCTTATCTGCACATTTTGAAGAAGCAGCGCACAGCTTAAAAGGTTTGCCTATGGTGCGTGATATTCGTAATTTAGGCTTAGTGGCTGGCATAGAACTTGAACCTAAAGCCGGTGCAAGTGCTTTTGCCGTCTACTTAAAATGTTATGAGTTAGGCGTACATGTGAGATTTACAGGCGATGTCATTGCGATATCACCACCGCTTACCATCGAAAATCATGAGATTGACCGCATATTCAACACACTAGCGGAAGCCATACAGTTTGTGGCATCACAAGGCGAAGCAGGATTAAAAGCGACCAATTATCTTAAAAATGAGCAAGCATGGGCCGCAGCCAGTCTTTTAGAATATCAAAAAGCCATGCAGCACGCAGACTTAATGGACTTGGGTCACCACACACATCACAAAAATCTAATGGAGCATGCAGGATGAATAGGATTGGACATTACATTAACGGCA
>CAYXHH010000056.1:0-10756 GCA_964464725.1 uncultured Methylotenera sp.
TTAGTACTCCAATTAACCTTTTTAATATTTAGGAAATCTCTATGAGCGACCGTCAATTGGCCGACTGGCGTCAACATGCGTTAAATTTAGAAACCGAAGTTAACAAAGTCGTAGTTGGTCAGCAAAGCCCAATACGTTTAATTACCACTGCCATTTTCGCGCGCGGCCACGTGTTGCTTGAAGGTGATGTGGGTGTAGGTAAAACAACGCTGTTACGTGCTTTTACCCGCGGTATTGGCGGCGGCTACCAACGTATTGAAGGTACGATTGATTTAATGCCTAACGATTTGGTTTATCACACTTATTTGGGTGAAGATGGTAAACCTCACGTGAGTCCAGGCCCACTCTTAATGTCTGGTGAAAATTTAAGTGTATTTTTCTTTAACGAAATTAACCGTGCGCGTCCACAAGTACACTCATTGCTTTTACGTGTGATGGCAGAACGCTCTCTTACCGCGTTTAATAAAGAACATTACTTTCCGCATATGTTGGTGTTTGCGGACCGCAACCAAGTTGAAAAAGAAGAAACTTTCGATATTCCTTCCGCTGCGCGCGACCGTTTTATGATGGAAATTCCGATTGTGGTGCCTGCCGACAACGCAATTATGGAATCGTTGATGTTTGATACGCGTTTCCATAATGTGGACGCTTTAGTTGAAAACGTGCCGCAAGATATTTTGCAATTTGATAAGCTAAATGCTTTTAGCGCTTTACTGCAAGACAGTATTTCTGCCAGCCCGACTTTACGCAAATATGCGTTGGACTTATGGAAAGCCACCAAAACGCCCACTGATTATGGCATTAAAGTTTCTGGTGTAGACATGAACAGATTGGTACTTTCTGGCGCCAGCCCGCGCGGTATGGCGATGTTATTGCGCGCAGCGCGTGTAAACGCTTGGTTAAATAACCGCGAAGCCGTGTTACCTGATGATATTCATGCGGTATTCCACGAGACGATTGCGCACCGTGTGGTCTTCAGCCCTGTGTATGAAATGCGCCGTACAGAAATCGCCCGAGAAATGCTCAGCGGTATTATTAATGTGATTGCTGCGCCTTAACCCAATATCGCAATATTGATTCGTTAAACGCGTATGCAAGAATATATCAAAGAGTTTAGTTACCACATCGCTTGGCGCTCTCGTGCCAGACGTCCTGGTCGGCACAAAAGTAACCAGCGCGGCATGGGCATGGAGTTTCGTGGTCATACCACGCTACTTTCTTATCCTGACCCGCGCCGTATCGATATACGACAAACCATACGTGACCCGCTAGAACAAGTCTATGTGCGTATTTTTAACCAAAAAAGTGTGACGCCTGTGTTCGTATTGTGTGACATGTCAGGCTCTATGAATTATGGTAGCGAACAACGCAAAATAGCGGTTGCCGCCGATATTACGCAATCTGTGGCACAGTCTGCAGTTCATAATGGCGACCCCGTAGGTTTTATCGGTTTTGATGAAGAGCTTCGTGAAGATTGGCTTTGCACCCTCTCTGCGAGGCCGCATGCCGCCATCGAAATGGCAGAAAAACTGAAGACATACCAACCACCTGCTGTCGCAAGCAGTGGATTGATTGATGCAATCCGTATTTTGCCACGTGAGCGCTCCTTAATTTTTCTGGTGTCAGATTTCCATATGCCCATACAAGATTTAGAAGAGGCACTCATTCTAATGTTGCGTCACCATATCATTCCTGTGGTGCTTTGGGACTCTGCAGAATATAAAGATTTGCCTGAGTTTGGCATTGCAAATGTTGTAGACCCTGAAACAGGCATGAAACGTACGCTGTTAATGCGCAAAGATTACCGTGCGCGCATTATGCAAAGTTTTGCAGATAGACGTAAACAAATTGAAGACTTGTTTTTACAGTTTGATATGCAACCTTTTTTTGTTGAAAACAGCTTTGATGCTGACGACTTAACAGAATATTTTCACCAATATGTAGCCGCTTAACCCATGAGTAGACTTATGCAACCACACGCAAGTACAACCAAAACTATCATAACAAGCGCAATTATTTTCTTTGTGATTTGTATTGCATTTGTTTTCAATGCAAGCAATGCTTTTGCAGAAAAAACCTTACCTTCAATCAATGAGAAATATATCCGTGTTAAAGAAGTTAACCCTACGCGCGATGCTGGCTATGTGGTGGGTGATGTATTAAATAGAACCATTACCTTAGAGATTAAAAAACCTTACGAGCTGGTTAAAGAATCATTACCCATCGTAGGTTACGAGCACCGCTGGAGAGGGCAAATTTCAGGGATTGAACTCGTTAAGATTAATACTGAATCTAAACAGCATGCCGATAGCGAAACCCATGTGATTAACTTAAGCTATCAAGTGTTTACCACTAGTAGAACTGCTAAGCCAGCCAATATGCGCGCTGAGATTCTCAAAATTCGGAATACCACCAATAAAGAGGTGGTGCAGTATCGAATTCCTAGTTTTAACTTCCGCGTTTCACCATTATCTGTTTATGGACAGGTGGTACTTAAGGACGAAATGAGCCCATTTATTCGCCCACTGCAACTAGATGCTAGCAAAGAAAATCTTTACTTACGCATACTGATTGGCATCCTTGCATTCTCCCTGCTTGGTTTGCTTTATATCTTTGGCGTACATGCTTGGTTACCCAAAATGGGCGCACCTTTTGCCAAGGCCTATCGTGATATTCGTAAACTACCTAGTGATGCGTCCAGTTTAAAGCAAGCGGTAGCACGTGTGCATCAATCTATTAATACCACTGCTGGCGCAAGTGTATTTAGTCATACCATTGATGACTTTCTAAAAGCCAAACCTGCATTCGCACCCATGAAAAATGAATTAGAAGCATTTTTCAATTTTTCTAAAGAAGTGTTTTTTGAGTCTGGAAACTCACAAGTCACTAAAGAATGGTTGCTATCACTGTGCCGCAAACTACGCGATTGCGAGCGTGGTTTAAAACCAAATACGGGGTCGTAAATGGGATTTACTCACCCTAACGTATTGTGGTTGCTACCGCTGGCTTTGTTGCCTATCTTGCTTGAGCGCTCTCATAGCAGAGCATACTCTTGGCTCAGCATGTTGCCTAAAGACCCACTTTCTAACCTCATTGGGCTAATGCTAAAAGTGTTAGCTTCTATTGGTCTGTTTGCAATCATACTGGGGTTATCCAACCCACACAGTTTAGAGCAATCGGTTGAGCGCGTTGGTGTTGGCGCGCAAATCGCGATTGTATTAGACCGTAGTGCAAGTATGGATGACCCATTTTCTGGTGGTGGTGCAAATGGCCAAGTTGGTGAGACAAAATCTGTCGCTGCAAGTCGACTCATGACCGAATTTGTGAATGCTCGCCAAAATGACATGATCGGTATTATTACATTCAGTAATTCTGCCATGTATGTTTTACCACTGACCGAAAGTAAAGAGGCTGTGTTGGCAGCGATACGTGCGACTGCAGGTAATTCGCTGTTTCAAACTAATATTGGCGGTGGCTTAACAAGTGCAGTCAGCTTATTTGAAAAAGTGCCTGATTCAGGTTCGCGCGCTATTATTTTACTTTCAGATGGCGCAGGACGTATGGGTGGTGATGCACAACAAAAATTACGCGAATGGCTACAACGTTACAATGTGAGCTTATATTGGATTGTATTAAGACAACCTGGTGGCATCAGTATTTTTAATGATAATTATGTGCGCGCTGACGACTCGCCTTTGCCCGTAGAGATTGAATTGTATGAATACTTTCAAACCTTACGCACACCGTTCAAAGCTTATGAAGCAGAAGATCCTAAATCTCTCGCTACTGCAATTGCAGATATTAACCAAAAAGAAAAGAAACCCATCAAATATATGGAGAAAATTCCTGGCAGAGACTTTACATCGCTTTGTTATGTGATAGCTGCCCTGATGATAGGTTTGTTATTAGCTGTTAAATATTTGGAGGTAAAAACATGGCGCTCGGCTTAAACTTGATATCAGTCAAAAAACTCACCCTCATACTGATTGTGTTAGCCGTGGCCTCAGCCATTGGTATTGCTTATACACTGAATCGGATTCGCCAGGTGAATGCTTTCAATCTCGCAGTATCCACTGGTAAAACACCACAAACGGATAAACAAAGTTACGAAGCACGATATTCAACGGCCTACTGGTTAGCAAAAAATGAGCGCTTTAAAGAAGCTACTTTATTATTCTCGCAATTAAGTCAAAAAGGCACCCCAGCGCAACGTGCTGCCGTCCAGCACAATATCGGTAATATGTTCTTTCTAAAGAGCTTGCAAGTGAGTGGCGGTAACGATTCAAAAACGCGTGATGAAGTAGAGTATCTCTTAACCCAAGCACACGGCGCATATAAACAAGCATTAAAAATGGACAACAGCAATTGGGGGACGCGCAGGAATTTAGATCGTGTAATTTCATTATTACCTGAAACACCAACACCAGGTGTCGGTGAGTCGGACTCACCTGGTTTAATCATGGGCAATATTCCCGTTGGGCTACCTTAATTGAAAAAACTTTTTAACTTTATTAAAGCAAGCCGCGACACTGCACTGTTATCAGGTGCTTTGTTAGCGCTCATTATTGCGCTTTTTCACCCCAAAATACCTGTTAAGCACAATATATATACCTATCTTTTGGTGGCTGATATTTCACAAAGCATGAATGTGAAAGACGTTATCCAAAATGGCAAAGAAGTCACACGTCTTGAACACACAAAAAAACTGATGCATGAGATTCTTTCTTCTTTGCCTTGTGGAACAAAGGTGAGCATTGGCTTATTTGCGGGGGTTAGTGTTGCTGCGCTCTATCACCCAATTGAAGTTTGCGCTAATTTTGCTGCTTTGAATGATACAGTTGACCATTTTGATTGGCGGATGGGCTGGTCTGGTAATAGCCGCGTCAGAGAAAGTTTATACAGTGCCGCAAGAACCATACGTGGTTTTCCTGAGCCAGCCCAAATGGTCATTTTGACTGATGGTGAAGAAGCGCCTAAATTACATATTTTCAACACCAAGGACTTAAAAGACTTTCAAGGTGGTGATGGTTGGTTATTTGTGGGCATCGGTTCAGAAAAAGGTGCTGCTATTCCCAAATTAAGTGATAAAAATCAGTTGATTGGTTACTGGTCAAATGAAAGTTTTGCGGTACAACCAGGTATTGCACAAATTTCTGAATCCAATATCGGTATGCGCGACAACAGCGTTGCCAACGGCGCTAACGACCGCTATATTTCAAAGCTAAATAGCGAATATTTAAAATCGTTGTCCAAAGAAATTGGCGGCACATATGTACACGGCGATACTGTGCATACCATTTTAGACGCTATGAAAAATCAAAAACCTGCTAGACGCGATGTTGCACCTTTTGATTTGCATTGGGTGCTCGCCTCATTGGCTGGCATACTTTTATTGGCGGCATATATTAACAAAAACTCTATCCGCGACATTCAGCAATCGCTCAATCTTTATAAAAATGCATTGAAGCGTCGCACCTCAAAAAACACCAGTAAAATTGCACATGACAACCAGCTAATTCCATAATCTTTTATAAAAAATGGTTACGCTAATAAAAAAAATAAGCGCAAAGTTCCTCCTACATAAAGATTTATATCTGTTAACTGCTTGTTTTATATTGCTATTATTAGCCATTTTAAAACCTAGCATTCCTGTTAAGCATAGCATTTACAGCTATTTCATGATTATTGATATCACACAAAGCATGAATGCTGAAGACATGAAAATCAATGGCAAAACGGTTAGCCGATTAGCTTATACCAAACACACACTCAAAGAAACCATCTCATCATTACCTTGTGGTACTAAAGTGGGAATTGGGATGTTCTCTGGTGTGAATGTAGTTGCGCTCTACTTACCCATCGAGGTATGTGCAAATTTCTCATCAATCCAAGACTCTCTAGACCATATTGATTGGCGCAGCGCTTGGACGGCTGACAGTCGTATTAGAGAAAGCATGTTGGCGACCGCGCAAGTCCTCAATAATTTTACAGAACCCGCGCAAGTGATTTACTTTAGCGATGGTGAAGAAGCGCCCAAATTACATGCATTTAACACCAGAGATTTAAGTACGTTTCAAGGTGGCGATGGCTGGCTGATTGTCGGCGTTGGCTCAGATGCAGGCGCGGCCATTCCCAAATATGATAATAAAAATCAACATATTGGATACTGGTCGCACGAAAGTATGCAATTGGCGATGGGTGCTGCGCCAATCCAAGCTGCGGGGATTTTAAAACGCAAAAACGATCTTGCAGAAAATGTGAATGACCGTTACATCTCAAAAATCGATGAAGCATATATGAAGTCACTTGCCAAAGATATTGGCGCTAGTTATGTTCGCTCACAAGGTACACAAAGCACGCTACATGCCATGAAGGAACTTAAACCAGCTCGTAGAGAATGGGCGCCTTTTAACTTAGACGCCTTGTTTGCCTCTATTTCGGGAATATTATTACTGCTAGCTTATGTTCCTCGTCATCCAATCAAAACGCTAAAGAAAAAATTTAGCAGTTATAAGCCCAAGATTAAAAAGCAAACAAACTTATACGAAACAAGTGATGCTCTTTAATAAAGTTGTTTATGTGAGTGGCGCTGTGGCATCTCGCCCTTTTGATTTAGTCCATTTCAACCAAACTCTAAGTCGACGTATTTCGTCTAGATTTTGCGCATTACTTAATAACACAACTGGCGGCAAGCCCAGTTTAAATGGTTCACTTTTAAAATTCAAAATGCACAATTTTGCGTGTACGAAAGTAGATTCATGAAGCGCAGGTAAAACTGCCTCACCACGTTTATTGATGACGATTAACTGCGCTTTACTGTTAACTTCAAGTGATTGCCAAGACCAAGGTAAAAGTAATAATGCATCACGCAAACTATAATAAACACTTGAAAGCAAAACGACACTCATTGCAGCCAATTTAATTGCCAATAAAATGGGTAAAAACCATAAAATCACACAAGAAATGATTGAAACTAACATGATGAGCCCCAACATTAATTTGGATGGCAACATCTTAATAGAAATAGTCTGAGTTAAACTTGGCCGCATATGGCATTATAGTCAAATCATAGGTAACTACGCGCATGACAACAATTAACATGGTGAACAAGCAAACAAACGTCAATATAATTTGCGACTTATCACACTTAGGCTTATTAGAACTAAGTGGCGCAGATGCGCTCACATTCTTGCAAGGCCAAGTCACGAATGATGTCAAACAATTAACCACTACAAAACAAGCGCACTTAACGGCTTATTGCAACCCAAAAGGACGTATGCTTGCCTTGTTCCTAGCCTTGCAACACAATGAAAATTTTGTGCTGCAGCTGAATCACACTTTGCTTGAGCCCATCATGAAACGATTAAAAATGTATGTGATGCGGAGCAAAGTAGAAATCAAAGATATTACACAAAATTTCAATATCATCGGCATAGATGGTCCAGAAGCCGCATCTATACTGGCTTCCAGCTTAGCTAAAATCTCTCGTGAGTTTGAATTACCAAAAGACTCTTATGAATTCGTGGCAATTGCCAATACCGTTATCCTTAAATTGCCAAGTGTAGCTGGTCACACGCGCTTTCAAATTATGGCGGATACCACATTAGCTACCGAGATTAAAAATACATTAAAAGAGCATTGCCAGATAGTAGAAAAAAATTACTGGGACTGGTTAGACATCAATGCAGGAATCCCCGAAGTGATGCCTGAAACACAAGAACAATTTGTGCCACAAATGCTCAATTTAGATTTGTTGAATGGCATCAACTTCAAAAAAGGTTGTTACACAGGTCAAGAAATTGTGGCACGCACACATTATTTAGGCAGTGTGAAACGTCGTACTTATTTGGTTGAAATTGCGGCTAAAGAGATACCAAATGCCGGCGACAAGGTTGTAGATGCCGCTCAAAGTGAAGTCGGCCAAATTGTGCGTGTGGCCACCAATCCTGACAATAGTTTTGATGCGCTAATTGAAATGCGAATTGATGCAGCGAACGCTGGCAATATTTTTTGGCATGATATTGGTGTTAAGTTTAAAGACTTACCTTACAGTTTAGAAAGCTAACACCGTAAAATTGACTTAACACTTTAAGGTGGGTTGGGGATTACATCCAGCGTTTTATCTGGCGTTAAAGGCACAGGCAATTTGTTAGCTGGCACTGAAGGAAGCGGTTGATCAATCACTTGGTAAAATACTTCATCTTGCTTAATCATGCCCAACTCGCTACGTGCGCGCTCTTCAATCGCTGCCGTACCTTGTTTTAAATCGCGCACTTCGGCGCGAATGGCTTCATTACGGTGCTTTAACTCAGTATTTTTGGTTTTTTGCTCATCAATCTGCTGACTGACATTCCACACCCTTAACCAGCTACCCTTGCCAAGCCACAATGGGTATTGTAGCAAGGCAATTAATATCACAAATATAAGGGTCAGGGCTTTCACTGCTCAATACATTAACGTCTGATGTTGTAAAACGCATCTAGGCCTGCATAGCTTGATGCGTCGCCAAGTTCCTCTTCAATACGCAATAATTGGTTATATTTTGCGACACGCTCACTACGGCATAATGAGCCAGTTTTAATTTGCAAGGCATTGGTTGCGACAGAAATATCCGCAATCGTCGTATCTTCAGTTTCACCAGAGCGATGCGATACCACCGCGGTATAGCCTGCACGTTTTGCCATTTCGATAGTTTGGAAAGTCTCGGTCAAGGTACCGATTTGGTTTACTTTTATCAAGCAAGAGTTAGCGACGCCGCGTTTAATACCTTCACGCAAGATTTTGGCATTGGTCACAAATAAATCGTCACCAACGAGTTGCGTGGATTTACCCAGACGTTGCGTCAGGATATCCCAGCCATCCCAATCAAATTCATCCATGCCATCTTCAATCGAAATAATAGGATATTTGTCACACCACGTCGCGAGGTAATCGGCAAATTGTGCTGATGTTAATGAGATATTTTCTGAGGCTAAATGATATTTTCCATCTTGATGGAACTCAGTACTCGCGCAATCTAAACCTAAATAGACATCGCGTCCTGGCTCGTAACCTGCGGCTGAAATTGATTCCATAATCAATTGCAACGCTGCTTCATTAGATGGTAAATTTGGGGCAAAACCACCCTCATCCCCTACTGTGGTTGCCAACCCTTTTTTATGCAATGTTTTTTTCAATTGATGGAAAATCTCTGCGCCACAACGCAAAGCTTCACGGAAACTAGGTAAGCCAGCAGGAATAATCATAAATTCTTGAATATCGACTGAGTTGTCTGCGTGCGCACCGCCGTTGATGATGTTCATCATCGGCGTTGGCAACTGCATCGCGCCAGAGCCACCTAAATAACGGTAAAGCGGCAAACCACTCTCTTCTGCTGCTGCACGTGCGCAAGCCATGGATACCGCTAAAATTGCATTTGCGCCTAAACGGTCTTTGTTTTCTGTACCATCTAGCTCAATCAGCGTTTTGTCGATAAAACTTTGTTCTTCCGCATCTAATCCGATAATCGCTTCGGTGATTTCGGTGTTGATATTTTCAACGGCTTTTAACACACCTTTACCTAAGTAGCGGCCACTATCGCCGTCACGCAATTCCATGGCTTCTTTAGCGCCAGTCGAAGCACCCGATGGTACTGCAGCACGACCAATGACACCGCTTTCGAGTAACACATCACATTCGACGGTTGGATTGCCACGTGAATCCAAAATTTCACGGCTGATAATATCTACAATTGCGCTCATGTTAAGTCCTTAATTTACAGGTTTTTTTAAAATAATTTATAAACTTTGCTCGGCAAAGCCCGCTTTTTTCACTAAACGATCTAAATCTACTAATAAATGTAACAAATCTTCCATCTTATGCAATGGCCATGCGTTAGGGCCGTCCGATAAAGCTTTTGCAGGATCTGGATGGGTTTCCATAAATACCCCAGCAATACCGCTTGCGACTGCCGCGCGTGCTAGCACAGGCACATGCTCACGCTGACCACCACTTTTATCACCTTGCCCTCCCGGTTGTTGTACTGAGTGTGTGGCATCAAACACCACAGGGCAGTTGGTCTCACGCATAATCGCAAGTCCACGCATATCAGATACCAAAGTATTATAGCCAAAGCTCGCACCGCGCTCGCAAACTAAAATATTATCGATACCGCCATTGGCTTGTTTGGCTTTGTTCACCACTTGCAACATATCATGCGGTGCTAAAAATTGGCCTTTTTTTATGTTAACTGGTTTACCGCAAGTCGCTACTGCGGTAATAAAATCAGTTTGGCGACACAAAAAAGCAGGTGTTTGCAATACATCCACCACCGCTGCCACATGTGGCACTTGTTCTTCGGTATGCACATCAGTCAGCACGGGTACACCAATTTGGCGTTTTACTTCGTCTAGAATCTTTAAGCCTTCTTCCATACCAAAACCACGAAAAGTTTTGGTGGAACTGCGATTGGCTTTATCGTAAGAGGATTTATAAATAAATGGAATACCAACACGTGCAGCGATTTCTTTCAGCTGCCCTGCCGTTTCGATCGCAAACTCGCGCGATTCAATCACGCATGGGCCTGCAATCAAAAATAATGGCTGGTCTAAACCAACTTCAAATCCACATAATTTCATTCGTGTTTACCTTTTTTTTGATTGTTTTTATTGTTAAGTGCTGCCTGCACATAAGCTTTAAATAGTGGATGCCCTGCGCGCGGGTTTGACGTGAACTCAGGGTGAAACTGCACAGCTACAAACCAAGGATGTGTGGCTTG
>CAYXHH010000057.1:0-10334 GCA_964464725.1 uncultured Methylotenera sp.
ACACTAAAGTCTGAGAACTTGCGGGCAAAAATCTCGCGGCCTAGCTCCTCTGCCGCAAGTAAGGGCGCGCTCGGGTCGCGCACTACTTCACTGCGGCTATTGCCCACGCCGCGCACCACGCCGACAAACTCCGATTTGGTATAGCGCGCATATTCTTGAATTTGGTGCACAATGCCAAGCGATGCGCCAGGGTAGGTTTCTTCTGACGCCAGCACCAAGCCGATGCGTTTATGCATCATCTGGTTAATCACCTCGGCAGATTTGGGGTACGATGCCGCGTAATAACAAAATGTGCGGTCAAAAAAGGCTTTGGTTTGGGCAGATAAGCCATACCAATAAATGGGTGAGCAAAACACCACGCCATCGGCACTTAAAAAATCATCAAAAAATAAAGTTTTAAAGTTATCTTCTATGGCGCATTCACCATTGGGCAAACGGCAGCTGCGGCAATCGCGCAAAAAGTTTGTAATGTAGTCATCAATATGCCGCAAGGTGACTTGGCTGCCAGCGGCTTCTGCGCCTTGTTTAACCGCATTTGCTAGCGTTGCAGAGTTGCCCGTTTTGCGCGGGCTGCCGACTAAAATCAGTAGTTTTTTGGGTTGGCTCAATTTTTCATCCTGTTATGCAGTTAAGTACTTAATGCATAGAATCGTGCCTAAGTATTGCTTGCAAGTCAAACTTCGCCCTACGATTATAGTCTGTGTTAAAATGCGCGACTATTTAATACAACCGATTAACACACCCCAATTTAAAGGTTTTTAGCATGTTAAACAATTTTTTTATTAGTAATGCACACGCCGCACAGCCAGCACCAGGTGGCGACTTAATGAGTTTTTTACCCATTATTTTTATTTTTGTATTGTTTTATTTCATGTTGATTCGCCCGCAAATGAAACAAGCCAAACAACAAAAAGCCATGATAGACGCGCTTAAAGCTGGCGATGAAGTCGCCACTGCAGGCGGCATTGTGGGCAAGGTAACTAAAGTGGGCGACAATTACGTGAGCATTGAAATTGCTGCGAATACCGTGATTAATGTGCAAAAACATACGGTGCAAACCATGCTGCCACCAGGCACTATTAAATCAATCTAACAAAAAAGCATTTTTGCTACTTTACGACTAAAAGTTAAATTATGAACCGCTACCCTACCTGGAAATATATTCTTATTGCAGTTGTCGTGCTTATTGGCCTGCTTTACACAATACCTAATTTTTATGGTGAATCGCCTGCGGTTCAAATTAGCCCAGCAAAATCTTCTTTAAAATCTAACCCCGAGCTACTCAAAAAAGTTGAAGATATGCTCACCTTGGCGAATATCAAATTTAACGGGATTTATTTAGATGCCGCTGGCGTAAAAGTACGTTTTGCCAACCCTGAAGAACAACTTAAAGCCAAAGATAAGTTAAGTGCTAATTTAGGGAAAGATTACACCGTAGCCTTAAATCTGCTTTCACAAACGCCAAACTGGTTGCTGTCGATTGGCGCTAAACCAATGTATTTAGGCCTTGATTTACGTGGTGGCGTGCACTTTTTATTAGAAGTGGACATGAAAGCTGCACTCGATAAAGCCGCTGAGAGTAGCGTGGGCGATTTCCGCACCACCTTGCGCCGCGAAAAAATCAATTACTTTGGCATTAACCGCGATGGTCAAAAAGTAGAAGTAAAGTTTGAAACCGCAGATGAGCTAGAAAAAGCGCGCAAATTATTAAGTAAAGATTATCCAGACTTAACCTACAACGACAGCCTAAATGGTAAAGAGCATTTATTGACTGCAAGTATAGGCGAAGCGACTAAAAAGAAAATTCAGGAATTTGCGCTTAAACAAAACTTACAAACCTTGCACAACCGTATTAACGAGCTTGGCGTAGCCGAACCCATCGTGCAACAACAAGGCTTTGACCGCATTGTGGTGCAATTACCTGGTGTGCAAGACACAGCCAAAGCGAAAGAAATTTTAGGCCGTACTGCAACGCTAGAAATTCGCATGGTGGATGAAGATAAATCTGACATGGCAACCTTAGAAAAAGCCATGAAAGGTCAGGTACCATTTGGAGATGAGCTTTATAACGACCGTGAAGGCCGCCCTATTTTAGTGAAGAAAAATGTGGTGCTAACGGGTGACCGCATTACCGATGCCGGCCCAGGCGTAAACCAACAAAATGGTGGCTCTGTGGTGAACGTAACCCTTGATGGCCGTGGTGCTGGTATTTTTAAAAACGTGACGCGCGATAACGTAGGCAAGCGCATGGCGATTTTACTGATTGAAAAAGGCAGTACAGAAGTGATTACTGCGCCAGTGATTAACGAAGAAATCGGTGGCGGTCGTGTACAAATTTCTGGCATGGCTAACCCACAAGAAGCCACTGATGTGTCATTGCTATTACGCGCTGGCGCACTCGCCGCACCCATGGAAATTATTGAAGAGCGTACCGTTGGCCCAAGCATGGGTGAAGAAAACATCAAGCGTGGCGTGCATTCTACATTGTGGGGCTTTGCCGCGATTGCGGTCATGATGTTGATTTACTACATGGTATTTGGTGGCGTTTCTGTGCTTGCTCTAGGTGTTAATTTACTCTTATTAGTAGCTTTACTTTCTATGTTGCAAGCTACACTCACCTTGCCAGGTTTGGCAGCGATTGCACTGGCACTTGGTATGGCAATTGATGCAAACGTACTCATTAACGAGCGTATTCGTGAAGAATTACGTAATGGAAATTCACCACAAGCCAGTATTAACGAGGGCTACAAAAACGCTTGGCATACCATTGTGGACTCGAACGTGACCACACTGATTGCTGGTTTAGCGCTATTTATGTTTGGTACAGGCCCAATTAAAGGTTTTGCAGTGGTGCATGTGCTTGGTATTTTAACTTCGATGTTTAGTGCGGTTTTAGTCTCACGCGCGATTGTGAACATGATTTATGGCTATCGCCGCAAAATCACTAAACTTTCTATCGGCCAGATTTATAAAGCTGATTAATCAATAACTTAATAAGCTATTCGAGCAAAAATTATGGAATTATTTAGAATCAAAAAAGATATCCCGTTTATGAGCTATGGCCGTTTAACCACGGCTATCTCGCTCATCACTTTTATTTTAGCCGTGTTTTTCTTGGCGACTAAAGGTTTGCATTACGGTGTGGATTTTACTGGCGGTACTGCGATGGAGATACACTACCCACACGCCGCTAATATCGATGCTATTCGTAAAGCTGTTGCCAGCACTGGCCTTAAAGATGTGACAGTGCAAAATTTTGGTACCAGTCAAGATGTGCTGATTCGCCTACCTTTAGTGAAAGAAATGTCGATTGCAAAACTTTCAGAAACAGTGACCAATGCACTCAAAGCTGAAGATGCTAGTGTGGAAGTACGCCGAGTAGAAAGCGTGGGCTCACAAGTGGGTGAAGAACTTTATGCCAACGGTGGATTGGCTTTATTATTGGTATGCGTAGGCATTATGATCTACCTAGCTGTGCGTTTTGAATGGCGCTTTGCAGTCGCAGCAATTATTGCCAACATGCATGATGTGATTATTATTTTAGGCTTTTTTGCTTTCTTTCAATGGGAGTTTAACCTCACAGTATTAGCCGCGATTTTAGCGGTGTTAGGCTACTCTGTGAACGAATCTGTGGTGGTGTTTGACCGTGTGCGCGAAAACTTTAGAAAAATGCGTAAAGCAACGGTGGTGCAAGTGATTGATAACGCAATTACCCGCACCATGAGCCGCACCGTGATTACCCACTTAATGACACAAACCATGGTGGGTTCTATGTTGCTTTTTGGTGGCGAAGTGCTCCATAACTTTGCGCTTGCGCTCACCATCGGTATTTTGTTTGGTATTTACTCATCTGTGTTGGTTGCTTGCCCCATTGCGATGTGGTTAGGCGTGAGCCGTGCAAACTTAATCGGCGATATTGAGAAAAAAGAAGGTGACAAAAATTCAGAGGCGATTGCACCTTAATTTATCGCCTTTTATGTTCATATTTATCGTCAAGTAGTTATTTAGTTTTCATACTAGTAAGCGCTTGATTCTTGCAGTAGTTAACAGGTAAACTTGATATATCTTAACAACGTTTTAGCGCTCATTGGATAACATTCCCATCGCTTGGCAACTGGCTATTTTAGCCGTATTGCTACTCTTATCTGGTTTTTTTTCGGTAGCAGAAACCAGCTTAATGTCGCTTAATCGCTATCGATTGCGACATTTAGTCAAAGAAGGTAACCGCGGCGCCCGTTTAGCAAGCGCCTTATTAGCGCAAACAGACAAGCTCCTAGGTGTTATTTTACTTTGCAATAACTTCGCCAATGCTGCCTCTGCCACCCTTGTCACCCTGATTACCGTTGAACTCTTTGGCGAAGGTGAGTGGGTGCTCATGATAGGCACTCTAGTAGTGACTTTTGCTATATTAGTTTTTAGTGAAATCACCCCCAAGGTAGTCGCTGCTGCTTATCCAGAAAAACTTGGCATTTTGTGTAGCTATCTACTCTACCCCTTACTCAAACTGTTATATCCAGTGGTATGGTTTATCAATTTGTTTGTAGAAGGATTGTTAAAGCTACTGAGAGTTAACATTAACTTTAGTGAAGGCGCGCAATCACTGACCATGGATGAATTGCGTAGTATTGTGACAGATGCAGGGCATTTTCTACCCAATAAGCACCGCACGATTTTACTTAACTTGTTTGAGCTCGAAAAAATTACGGTCGATGACGTGATGACGGCACATACGCTCGCTGAGGTAATTGATTTTGACGCGCCAATTGAAGAAATTTTGCAACGCATTTCTAATAGCCACCACACGCGACTGCCAGTACGTGAAGGTGATGCTGAAGAAATTATTGGCATTATTCATATTCGCAAAATTATCAATCAAGTGCGTTTGCATCAGCATGATGATGAGTTAACAAAAGAAACCTTACGTGAAATTATTGAAGCGCCTTATTTTGTGCCTGCTGGCACACCGCTTTATACCCAAATTCAGCAGTTTCAAGAGAACCAAGAACGCATTGCACTTGTCGTAGATGAATATGGCGAATTTAAAGGCTTAATCACACTGGAAGATATTTTAGAGGAAGTGATTGGTGACTTTACAACACAATCACCAAGCCGAATCGGAAGCTACCGCCAAGAAGCTGATGGGAGTTGGTTGGTAGACGGAAGTAGTACATTGCGCGACTTAAACAAAAAACTTAATCTTTCTTTACCCCTTGATGGGCCAGTCACTTTAAATGGGTTAATCATCGAGCATTTTGAGGATATTCCAGAACCGGGGACTAGTTTTAAAATCGGTGAGCATCACTTTGAAATCATTCAAACTCAAGACAGAATTGTCAAAAGCGTCAAAATTTTTTCTTAATTGGATAAAACTTTAGTTGCAACCCATTTGGGTACTTGAATTTTTTGTTATTCGGCTCAAAATACACTTAGCACGGAACAATAAATGGCAAATACGAATCCAACAGGTAATGTAGCAATTAAACCTAGCGCAGTTAAACCAAAACTGCCAGAAATGTTTAAAGTTTTATTATTAAATGACGATTACACTCCTATGGAGTTCGTTGTTGAAACCATACAGCGTTTTTTTAATAAAACACGTGAACAAGCTACACAAATTATGCTAAAGGTGCATACTGAAGGCATGGGCGTATGTGGCGTTTATCCGAAAGATATCGCCGAAACAAAAATGAACCAAGTGATGACGCATGCAAAGGAATCGCAGCACCCATTGCAGTGTGTAATTGAGCCAGCGTAAGCTGGTGGTGCAAAGTAAGTTACCAGCGTAATGTTGGTGCTTAAAATTGAAGTACAAGATTTCAGTATGTATATGAAAGTTGAAGGTAAAAAATGATAGCGCAAGAACTAGAAGTGAGTTTACATATGGCGTTTATGGATGCGCGGCAAAAGCGCCATGAACTCATTACGGTTGAACATTTGTTGCTTGCGATGATTGATAACCCAACCGCAGCTGAAGTACTTCGCGCATGCGGTGCCAAGTTTGACGTGTTACGTACAGAACTTATCCATTACATTGAAGAACATACCCCTATTGTTGGTGGTGAGGATGAAGTGGATACACAGCCTACACTTGGTTTCCAACGTGTAATTCAACGTGCGATGTTACATGTGCAATCTAGCGGTAAAAAAGAAGTGACTGGTGCGAATGTGCTTGTTGCCATTTACGGTGAAAAAGATTCACACGCCGTATTTTTCTTGCATCAGCAAGGCATTACTAGATTAGATGTCGTTAACTTTATTTCACATGGCGTAGCCAAAGTACCAGAAAATGACAACAAGGCAGAAAGCGGTGATACTGAAGTTGAGATGGAATCAGCGCCTACAGGCGCACTAGAAAGCTTTACATTAAACCTTAACGCACAAGTAGCTGCAGGAAAAATCGATCCATTGATTGGCCGCGCTCCAGAATTAGAACGCGTCATTCAAACCTTATGCCGTCGTCGCAAAAATAATCCATTATTGGTTGGAGAAGCAGGCGTTGGTAAAACTGCGATTGCAGAAGGTTTGGCAAGCCGAATTGTAAACAAAGACATTCCAGAAGTATTGGCAAATGCGACGGTGTACTCACTTGACATGGGTGCTTTGCTTGCAGGCACCAAATATCGTGGCGACTTTGAGCAACGCTTAAAAGCGGTCATGAAGCAACTTGCAGATAAACCAGAAGCGATTTTGTTTATCGATGAAATTCACACTTTAATTGGCGCAGGTGCAGCCAGTGGCGGCACATTAGATGCAAGCAACTTACTCAAACCAGCGCTTTCAAATGGAACGCTCAAGTGCATCGGTGCAACTACATACCAAGAATATCGTGGTATTTTTGAGAAAGACCATGCGCTATCACGTCGATTCCAAAAAGTGGATGTGGTAGAACCTAGCGTAGCCGAAACGATTGAAATTTTAAAAGGTTTGAAATCAAAATTTGAAGAGCACCATAGCGTTAAGTACAGCGCCAGTGCACTTTCAACCGCAGCTGAACTATCAGCCAAGTACATTAACGACCGCCACTTGCCAGATAAAGCAATTGATGTCATTGACGAAGCAGGCGCAGCACAACGCATCTTGCCTAAAAACAAACAGAAAAAAGTTATTGGCAACAAAGAGATTGAGGACATTATTGCAAAAATTGCACGTATTCCGCCCAAAAATATCTCTAATGATGACCGTACAGCACTTAAAACATTAGAGCGCGATTTAAAAGCAGTCGTATTTGGCCAAGACAAGGCCATCGAAGTGTTGACAACCGCCGTTAAAATGGCACGCAGCGGCCTAGGTGGCAATAATAAACCTATAGGCAGCTTCTTGTTTAGCGGCCCAACTGGTGTGGGTAAAACCGAGGTAGCAAAACAACTCGCTTACATTATGGGCGTCGAGTTAATTCGCTTTGATATGAGTGAATACATGGAACGTCATGCGGTGAGCCGTTTGATTGGCGCGCCTCCAGGCTATGTGGGTTTTGAGCAAGGTGGTTTGATGACCGAGGCGATTACGAAACAGCCATATTGCGTGTTGTTGCTCGATGAAATTGAAAAAGCGCATCCAGATATTTTCAATATTCTGTTGCAAGTGATGGATCACGGGACACTCACTGATAATAATGGTCGCAAAGCCGATTTTAGAAACGTGACAATCATCATGACGACTAATGCAGGCGCAGAAAATCTGTCCAAATCGAGCATCGGTTTCACTAATGCGAAAGACTCCTCTGATGAGGCAGCGGATATTAAACGCTTATTCTCGCCAGAATTCCGCAATCGCCTAGATGCTACCGTATCATTTGCACCTCTTTCACAAGAAATTATCATCCGCGTGGTGGATAAATTCTTGATGCAATTAGAGGACCAATTGCATGAGAAAAAAGTGGAAGTGACTTTTAGTGATGCCTTAAAAGCATACTTAGGCAAAAAAGGCTTTGACCCGCTGATGGGCGCTCGCCCAATGGCGCGATTGATTCAAGACACGATTCGTAAAGCGTTGGCAGATGAGCTTTTGTTTGGCAAACTCGCTAACGGTGGCAGCGTCCATGTGGACATTGATGCTAAAGATGAAGTTAAATTAGTATTTGATCAAGGTAAAGAGTCCACGAGCCCAGAGGCTCCTAAGCCTGAAGCGGAAACAATTTAGCCTTAAAACACAGTTAAGTTTCTATCACAAATTACCCGACGAATGTCGGGTTTTTTGTCATGATGCTATTGAATAGCTCACTTTCTTTCCAACGATTTAACCAAGCATATACTTTGGGATAAGGTTGGGTTTGCCACCAAACATCGTCCACAGCGGCAAATTGGCGCACAAACGGGAAGATGGCGATATCTACAAATCCAGCTTCTTCGCTGAATAAGTTCGCGTGTTGGTTCAACATAAGTTCTAGCTTTTGTAAAAACATCTCGCCGTCTGCGCGATGCTGAATTTGCGTTTGATGAGGGTAGCGCTCAGGGTATTTGTAAGCATCTAATGCTTTTTTAAAATCCGTATCATTAGTTGAAATTAATGCTTTGGAAGCCACATCAATACTGCCTTGCAAGGCATGTCCCTTGAACGCCCAAATCATAATATCTAAACTTTCATCAATCACCGTGTCATCCGGCAACTGCAAAACTGGTACTGTACCTTTAGGCGATATTTTCAACATGTGAGCAGGTTTATCACGCAAAGACACTTCACGCGTCTCAACAGAAATATCTGCTAACTTCAATGCCATTCGCGCCCGCATGGCATAAGGACAACGACGATAAGAATAAAGGATTGGTAGCATCAACGCTTTGAAATTATCCTAGGGTTTTACAAATATCACGCACCAGCGCAGGTCCTTTGTAAATCAAGCCACTATATACTTGGACCAAGCTGGCACCTGCAGCGATTTTTTCTGCGGCATCTGCGCCACTTAAAATGCCCCCCACGCCAATAATCGGCAGTGCGCCTTGCAGTTGGTTTGCAAGTTGCTGAATCACAAGAGTGGATTGTCGTTTAACCGGTGCGCCAGATAGCCCGCCCGCTTCTTCAGCATTTGGCATCCCTTTAACCGCATCTCGCGCAAGCGTGGTGTTGGTAGCGATGACTCCATCTATCTGATGTTGCATCAACAAATCAGCAATTTCTTGCACCTGCTCAGATGTTAAGTCTGGTGCGATTTTTAAGGCAATTGGCACATACTTGGCATGTTGTTGCGAAAGTTTCTTCTGTTCCTGTTTCAAGCTAGCAAGCAAATTAGAAAGGGCCTCTTTTTCTTGCAGAGCGCGTAAGTTTTTGGTGTTGGGCGATGAGATATTGACTGTGATATAACTAGCATGTGCATATACTTTTTGCATGCCAATGATGTAATCATCTACCGCACGTTCATTAGGAGTATCAAAATTCTTTCCTATATTGATTCCCAACACGCCTTTGTATTGAGCGGCTTTTACGTTCTCAATCAGGTTATCTACGCCCAGATTGTTAAACCCAAAGCGATTAATAATGCCATTTGCTTCTTTAACACGAAATAAACGTGGTTTGGGATTGCCTGGCTGCGGACGAGGCGTAACAGTGCCAATCTCGATAAAACCAAATCCAAGTTTTGCCATACCATCAATCACTGCGCCATTTTTATCTAAGCCTGCTGCCAAACCCACCGCATTAGGAAATGTAATCCCCATCACCTTTCGCGAAGAATTGTTTGGCGCATTTGGATACAAATGGAGCAAACCAGATTTTTCAGCCCATTTTAGACTTTTTAAAGTGATATCATGCGCGCATTCGGCATCGAGTTGGAAAAGGAAGGGCTTAACTAGGCTATATAAATCCATATGCTATTTTACGACAGTTTACCGTTAAGTATCGACAAGCCTTACCATATAACTGTGTCCGCAAGCTTTGCATTTAAAAACACGCCCATCTTTGGCCTCATGTTTTGGTCTTCGTCCACAGCTAGGGCAAGCAATTTTTTCACCCTCTTCACTTATCTCAACAATAGCACTAGCTACATTTTCTCTGTTGACAATTGCAATTGATTTATTTTCATAAAAAGTACCTATAAAAATAATAAAAATCGCAACAATTTCTAAGGCTTGATAAAAACGAAGACTACCTATGGATTTGTAAAATATCAGATCAACATGATGAAAGGAGGCAGCTCTAATCACAATAAACACTAATAATAATAAAATACCTAGCCACATTATTTTGTAGCGTCGCCATGAGTTAGCCAAAGATGTTCTTACCAACAAAACCAGTATGGGCAGTGACATTGCCATAATAGCAACAAACATAAACTGCAATGGCCGTCTTTGTTCATACCATCCATGCTCTTTAGCCATATCGCGCATCATCTCGGTAAAGTT
>CAYXHH010000058.1:0-10255 GCA_964464725.1 uncultured Methylotenera sp.
CTGTCAAAACTTAAGGCTTCATTCGTCTCAAAAAAATGATAGTGCGACCCCACTTGAATCGGGCGGTCGCCTTTGTTTGAGACATCTATTACCACGGTTGCACGATCAACATTGAGTGGGATGTCGCCTTTTGCTATTTTCATTTCTCCTGGAATCATGTGCGCCCCTATGGTATCGGATGATGAACGGTCACCAATTTGGTGCCGTCGGGAAATGTTGCTTCAATCTGAATATCAGGAATCATCTCCGCGATACCTTCCATCACATCCTCTCGTGTTAGCAAAGTTGCGCCGTAACTCATCAATTCTGCAACGGTTTTACCGTCACGCGCACCTTCCATAATGGCGGCTGAGATATAGGCGACCGCTTCTGGATAATTAAGCTTTAAACCGCGCGCTTTGCGCCGCTCTGCAAGCAAAGCAGCAGTAAAAATAAGGAGTTTATCTTTTTCTCTTGGGGTGAGTTCCATCTGTTATGCTCTTATCGTTGAAGCTTTTATCATTTAAGTGTTCCAGATTCTTGGCCTGACAGCCAATTTATTAGCATACCAAGGTCGCAGAATTTGCCAAAGTGACTCAAAATATTGTCTCGCACATTGCGCAGACTGCCCCACATAACGCGCAGAAAATATTTCTGGCAATACTGTTACGCCATATTTCGCATGCATATCTAGTGCCATTTTTGGCTGTAATTCTCTACAAGCTACAAGCACATTAGCAGGTAGAGCACCTGCTGCTATCATAAAACTAGCAGATACCGCATTACCATGTAAACCCACAATTGACGACAATAACTTATGCTCTGGTTTTAGGTAAGTACGTTCGTTCCAAATTAGAGTTTGTTCACGGCGTATGGTTAAGTTTTGGTGCAAGCTACCATTTTTCCAACGCTCTTGCTGGGCTTGACGACCAAAGCACAGTATCTCCCAAGCAGCATATTTGGCATCTGCGGCCAAACTGACCTCTGCACTAAACTTCACTTGCGCGCCATCAAATAATATATTCTCTTGCGGCAACCACTCTAAACAAGCATTACTTTTTAAATTAAATTGCAAATGTTGACTTGCATTTAGTCCATTCGCTTTGTACCACTTGCCAGCACCTGGTGTTGTTAGCAATGCATGAGCGGCTTCAGAAACATCCACATTTAAGTTTAGTGCATCACCACCAGCTACGCCCCCTGGCGGATGAATAATCACGCCATGGCAAACTTCTTCTCCCTCTGGATGAAGTGATTTTTGCAAAACCAACGGCCCTGAGTGCAGATTTTTCGCTAAATAACTACGTTTATTCTGTTTTGCAAATGCTAAGTTTAATTCCGCCAGCCAAGTATTTGGTTTCAAAAAATCACTTTTATGCTTAACTTTTTCTTCTGTTAATATGTCATCATCCATGACTCCATCATGCCATAAAATATTCAATCGATACGATGGTTAAGTATAATATTTTTTAAACAGACAAATAGCCTTTTATTTTTGCTGCATCCACGTTGTCGCGCAAATCTTCATGAATAAATTTACCCTTATCAATCACGATAATTCGATCAGCCACCTCCATGGTAAAACTTAAGACTTGCTCGGAAACGATGATGGTAATTTCCCGCATTTTTTTAATCTCATTTAGGATTTTAGCAATATCTTTAATGATTGATGGCTGAATACCCTCTGTTGGTTCATCCAAAAGCAACACTTTAGGATTTGTCACTAAAGCGCGCGCTATCGCCAATTGTTGTTGTTGACCACCAGAAAGGTTACCCCCTTTACGTTTGCGCATATCAAATAATACTGGAAATAAAGCATAGATATCTTCTGGAATTTCTCGTGTTGCTGATTTACCCAAACCAGTTTCGATATTTTCTTGAACAGTCATGCTTGGAAAAATCATTCTTCCTTGCGGAACGTAGGCCAAACCTTTGTTCACTCGTATATAACTCTCATCGTCTTGCACACTCACGCCATCTACAGTTGCTTTTACAGCTTTACTTGGCAAAATACCCATTAAAGATTTAAATAAGGTTGTTTTACCCATACCATTACGGCCCATAATCGCTAATGTTTCATTCTTTTCAGCCTTAAAACTTAAGCCATGGATTACTTGGCTTTGCCCATAACTAACATCTAGATTTTGAACTTCTAACATGCTTAACTCCTAACAGTTCGTTATTAATTGGCTATATGAATTAATGGCCAAGATAAACTTCAATGACTTTCTCATCAGCCTGTACTTTATCCATCGATCCCTCAGCAAGGATTTTTCCTTGATGTAATACGGTGACTTTGTCTGCAATTTTTTCCACAAAATCCATATCATGTTCAATCACTAATACAGATCGATTATTCGCAATTTTTTTAAGTAAAACTGCGGTTTCATCACGTTCTTTTGCGCTCATCCCTGCGACAGGTTCATCTAACATCAATAGTTTAGGTTCTTGCATCAGTAACATGCCGATTTCAAGCCATTGCTTTTGACCATGACTTAATAATGCAGCTTGCATATCTAACAATTCAGTCATCATAATTTCTGCCGCCACTTTTTTGACACGCTCATCTACTTCTGCAGTGCGCTTAAAAACCAAGCTTTTAAATACATTACGATTTCTTGGATAAGACATTTCCAGATTCTGATCAACCGTTAAGTTTTCATAAATTGACGGTGTTTGAAATTTACGCCCAACACCAGCGCGCACAATTTCATGCTCTGGCATGGTCGTCAACTCCTTATTCATAAACTTAATAGTG
The DNA here is from genome assembly GCA_964464725.1 of uncultured Methylotenera sp. Classification (GTDB taxonomy): domain Bacteria; phylum Pseudomonadota; class Gammaproteobacteria; order Burkholderiales; family Methylophilaceae; genus Methylotenera_A. The sequence continues at coordinate 2,738 of CAYXHH010000058.1, forward strand.
CCTGATGTTGATTTTGTTTTACCACATATTAAATCTAACACTGTGGTCTTACCGGCTCCATTTGGTCCAATAACCACACGTAATTCGTTTTTATCGATATACATATTGAGCGAGTCAACTGCTTTAAATCCATCAAACGACACAGTTAAATCTTCAATCGCTAATACAAAGTCCGTGTTACTCATGCTTTAACTCCTTTAATTAGCGCAACTGCTGAATCTGAATCAGATATTTTTTTTAAGAATTTGAATTTATGTTTATATTTTTGGTACAAACCTGCGATTCCGTCTGGGAAGAACATGACCACGGCGATAAATAACCCTCCCATTAGGAACAACCAAAGCTCTGGGTATGTTTCTGAGAAAAATGTTTTGCCATAATTGACGAGTAATGTGCCGTAAACTGCACCGATAAGGGATGCACGACCGCCAACAGCACAGAAAATCACCATTTCAATCGATGGTACTATGCCGATAAATGAGGCTGACATAAACCCTACTTGCAAGGTAAACATTGCCCCACCTATAGCAGAGATTAACGCTGCTAAACAAAATACAAATATTTTGAAGTTTGAAACATCGTAACCTGAGAATCTAACGCGCTCTTCTTTATCTCGCATCGCGAGAAGAATCATGCCGAATCGACCAGATAACATCCAACGACAACCAAGTATGACACCTATGAGTAAGAATGCATTGAGGTAATACAGTATATATTTTGCACTATTGGTTCTTGTGTCCCAACCTAAGATTGTTTTAAGATCAGTAATCCCATTCACACCACCGGTATAACCCTGTTGGCCTACAATCAAAATCGTTAAAATTAACGCAATCGCTTGTGTAATAATCGCAAAGTAAACACCACCAACACGACGTTTAAACATTGCGTAACCAATGATGTAAGCAAACAGTGTAGGAATGACCAATATCGCCAAGATGGTAAAGGGCAAACTTTTGAACGGCTCCCAAAACCATGGTAACGCTGTTAACTGGTTCCAATCCATAAAATCTGGAATGCCTGGTGTAGTTTGAATCTTAGTGGTAATTGGGTCAGACGCCTCCAACTTCATAAACATCGCCATGGCATAACCACCTAGTCCAAAAAAGATGCCTTGTCCTAAACTCAAGATACCACCTTGACCCCACAACAGCACTAGACTAATCGCTACAAATGCATAGGTCAGATATTTACCTGCCAAATTTAAACGGAAGATATCTAATCCTAATGGAAGAATCACTAATATCAGCGCCGCTAGTATTGCTAAGCCTAACGCTCCTTCTTTTCCACCTAACAGTCTGTCTGCTAATGTATTCATTCATTACTCCTTAAAATTACTAAAACTGTTTTTCCTAAATCTCTTGTACACGTTCCAATTAATCTGATCTCTTAGCATCTACCATTATTTACGGAGTTTAGAGGCAAAGAGTCCTTCTGGTTTGAGCATCAATACAACGACAATGAACATCAAAGTCGCCATCTTGCCCATAGAGCTTGTTAAGAAAAACTGTAGTACAGACTGCGCTTGCGCAATCCCGAATGCTGATGCGATTGTACCCAGTAAGCTTGCAGCCCCGCCAAACACAACCACCATAAAGCTGTCCACAATATAAAGTGATCCGCTAGTTGGACCCGTAGAGGCGATAGTAGTAAATGCAGCACCTGCGATTCCGGCAATACCGCAACCTAAGGCATAAGTCATGCGGTCGACCTTTTTGGTATTGATACCTACTGCACCAGCCATCGTACGGTTTTGTACAGTAGCACGCATGTTTAAACCCCATGCAGACTTAAACATAATGAGATAAACACCTGAAGTGACTATCACTGCAAGTCCTAATACAAAAATACCATTCAATGGAATATCAATGCTTTCCGAAGGCGCAAATGAGCCTAATAACCAGTCAGGCAAGGTGGCACTTACCTCTTTCGCACCAAAGCTTGAGCGGAAAATCTGTTGCATGACCAAGCTTAAGCCCCAAGTAGCAAGCAAAGTATCTAGTGGCCGTTTATACAGATGTCGAATCATGACCAATTCGATAAAGTAGCCAAATGCAAAGGCAATAATAAAGGACAGAATAATGGCAAATATAAAGTAGTAATCAACGGCTCCATAAGTCACCGCAAGTTTAGATAGCATCACCGTCGTATAGGCACCTATGGTCATAAACTCACCATGTGCCATGTTAATCACGCCCATTTGTCCGAAAATAACGGCTAGCCCAAGCGCCATTAATAACAACACACTAAACATACTCAGCCCGGAAAAACCTTGCATGACAAAAATACCCGTCAACTCTGCTGCACTGTATCCAAACATACTTTTTTCCCTTCACTAATTACGAATATGAAATTTAATCTTTTCTAAAGTTACTAAGTTCCTTTTAATAACCTTAGAAAAGCAAGCTAAATGTTTTTGTATCTATCTAGCTTGCAATTCATGTGGCCTATTAGTTAACAGCCACATCAAGTTATGTTATTGATAACCTTTTGGGAATGGATCAGGTTTGATATAGCCAGAGGTGTATACCACTTTAGCTTGACCATCTTTTTGCCATTGACCAATACGTAACTTAGTTGTTAAGTGATGGTTTTTCTCAACTGTCACTGGGCCTTCTGGTGCATCTTTAAATACATAGCCAGGTAATGCAGCTTGTACTTTATCTACGTCGAAACTACCAGCGCGCTCAACACCAGCTTTATAGAGCCATGGACCTAAGTAAGCAGCTTGTGTTACATCACCAATTACAGCATCTTTACCCCAACGTTTTTTGAAAGCTTCAACAAATTTTACGTTTTCAGGATTTGTTTGAGATTGAAAGTATTTCATTGCTGAATAGAAACCTTCTAAGTTTTCACCACCAATACCTAAAACTTCGTCTTCTGTAACAGAAATTGTTAACATGGTTTGCTTTTTAGAGTTCAAGCCAGCTGCGTTTAATTGTTTAAACCAAGCTACGTTAGAACCACCTACAACAGCCGCATAAATCACATCAGGTTTTTTCAATTTAATTTTGTTAATCACTGAACCAAATTGGGTATCACCTAAAGCAATATACTCTTCACCAACAACCGTACCTTTAAGATTACGTTCAATGTGCTTACGCGCAATTTTCATAGAAGTACGAGGCCAGATATAGTCAGAACCAATCAAATAGAATTTTTTTGCATTCTTCTCTTTAGCAATCCAATCTAAGCCTGCAAGAATTTGCTGTGTAGCTTCTTGTCCTGTGTAGAACACATTTTTAGACTCTTCTAAGCCCTCATAGAATGTAGGATAGAAAAGTAAACCGTTTTCTTTTTCAAAGACTGGTAGCGCTGCTTTACGTGAAGCTGATGTCCAGCAACCCATAACTGCTGCAACCTTGTCACTCACCAATAATTTTTTCGCTTTTTCTGCGAAAGTTGGCCAATCGGATGCACCATCTTCTTGAATCACTTTAATTTGGCGACCTAAGATACCGCCCGCCGCATTAATTTGCTCAATGGCTAATTTTTCAGCTTGGATTGAACCAGTTTCACTAATCGCCATCGTGCCTGTAGCAGAGTGCAAAATACCTACAGTCACTTCCTTATCTGTGACAGCTAAGCCAGTAGTATTTACTTTCGAAGTTGGGTAGTCAGCAGCTAAAGCATTTGTTGATAAAACGCCAGCAGACATCAAAGCCCCAACTAACAGGCCCCCTGCTTTCACAAAACTTCGTCTATTAAAGGTACTCATACATTATCTCCTAATAAAAAATCAAAAAATTACTACCATTTACTACGCTTGTTAAAACTAAAAACTCATCATTTCAAGAGCATCAACGTCCAAATGTTTATCAATGCGCTAACATCCAAGGCCTTGCTGTTTTCTTGGTTTGCATTTGTAGTGGTGCTTTACCTGTTTCTGGATTAACCTTTGTGCTCGTCTTGCAAGTATGTGCTCCAGTACATCCACAACTAGAGCGTCTTGCCACTTTAGGATCATGTGCTGACTTTTCATTTCGCTCATGTGCCATACGTTGTGACTTGCTAAGGACCGCTAAAGCAGGAGCAGACATAATGCGTGGACTTTCACAACCGCAATCTTCACAGACTGCGGGTTGACTTGATTCACTCATTTTCCTAAGTGCAGTAAACACACCACAAGAATCACACTCATATTCATAAACTGGCATTTAATAGCTCCTTATGACGCCTTAGCAGTGTCTATACCTTTTTTAACCATAATTTTCGGACCATCAGCATTTGGTTTCATGTCGAAATCAAAAATCTCAGTAGGTAACCATAATGTTGCGCAAGCATTTGGAATATCCACAATGCCGCTGATATGACCCTCAACAGGTGCAGTACCTAAAATTGCAAGCGCTTGTGCGCCGCTGTAACCAAATTTCTTCATGTATTCAATGGCATTCAAGCATGCTTGACGATAAGCAACATGCACATCTAAATAATGCTGTTTACCTTGTTCATCCACAGAAATACCTTCGAATATGATGTAATCTTTGTAGGTTGGGGTTAGTACACTTGGTTGGAAAATAGGGTTTTTAATACCGTATTTCTTAACGCCATCTTTGATTAGGCCTACTTTTAAATCTAAGTAGCCAGCCATCTCAATCGCACCGCAGAATGTGATTTCACCGTCACCTTGTGAAAAGTGAAGGTCACCCATTGAAAGGCCACCATCTTTCACATACACAGGGAAATAAACTTTTGAGCCTTTGGTTAAGTTTTTAATATCGCAGTTACCACCGTGGTCACGTGGTGGAACAGTGCGGCAACCTTCCATGGCGGCTTTTTTAGCAGCGTCACCAGTAAGCTTACCCATTACCGCTGATTTTGGCTCTGGCGGTAAAGCGAGTGCTGGCACGCGATCTGGATCAGTCGCAATCAATTCAGCTTCTCGCGTATTCCATTTTTCTAATAACTCTTTTGATGGTAAGCAACCAATTAAGCCTGGGTGCATAATGCCAGCGAATTTTACGTTTGGCACATGGCGAGATGTGGTGTAAATCCCGTGGAAATCCCAGATTGATTTACGCGCTTCTGGGTAATGATCCACCAAAAAGCCGCCACCATTTTCTTTGGCGAAAATACCGTTAAATCCCCATTGACTATCTTCAAAAGTGCCAACATCTAATATGTCTACGACCAATAAATCACCTGGCTCTGCACCTTCAACACCAATTGGGCCGCTCAAGTAGTGTACTTGTGTTAAATCTACATCACGCACGTCATTGGCGCTGTCGTTGTTGCCAATTTGGCCACCTGTCCAGTCCATGCATTCCACGCGAAATTCATCTCCAGGCTTTACCATGGCAATCATTGGCAAATCAGGATGCCAACGATTATGGATTTGTCCGTCTTGTTCCCATGGTTTTTTGTTTAAATCCAACTTAACGATTGTTTTCATCTATATCCTCCTACTTAATTTTGCTTAATGTCATAAAATTTAGCTTCTACCAAAGTCTTTCAATGAAAACTCACGTGTATGCGATGAGCTTTTCAATGTGCTTAGATTAGAGGTGTAAGGAGAGGAAGGAAATACGTCAAACTACGTAGTCGTATAATTTACTTTTGCCCTTATTTTTATGTTAGTTTTCTCATGTAACTATTATCTAGAGCGTACATATGCAATTACTAAAAAACAGTAAAAAAATAAATAAAAACAAAATATTAGCTTATTCATGCGGGTTGATATTTTGTACTAGTATTCCAAGCTCTGCTGAAGATTGGACATCGATTAAAAAGACTAAAGATTACGAACTTTTGGTAGACATGGACTCATATAATGAGACAAATCATTTGCCTTTCATTAGTTCAAAAACTGTCTATACGCAGCAAAAAAATGGGCGAATAAACAACACAAAATTTACTTATCTGGAAGAACATGCAACAACACAATTTAATTGCAAATTAAATCAATACAAAACCCTAGAAACACGCTATTTTAAAAATAAACTATTAGCTGCAAATAAACCTAAAAGCTCATTCCAGCCTATAAAGGGTGGCTCTGACCATGCTACAACTGCAAGCCTAGTATGCCAAGTACACAAAATGCTAGGTGGTACTTAATATAGGTACTAATATTTTTGTTGGTAATTTAAGTAAAAAAAACTACACACCAATACGATTAAGTAATTGGTGTGTAATTAATATGGTTGAACGAATATTAGAATTGCATTTGAAGCGTAACAAGAAATGCATCTGTATCACTTCGTCCTGTGACATCTGTTTTTTGATATTCAGCAGAAATGAGTGCATTGTATGGTGCAATTACATAGTTAACACCAATATCTGTACGTTCAGTTTTGATGTTATTGTCAGCATCAAACTCTTGATGACGCGCAAATGGCATAAACTTGCCCCAGCCTACTTGTGTGTTAAACAAATATCCAGCACCAACGTAATAGGCATCACCTTCTTCTGCCAAAAATACTTTATCAGTATCATAATCATAATAAGCAGCTTCAAGAGAGAGTGTGCCTGGGCCTACATCTTTTTTCTCCATCAAGAAATCTATGCTATAAGAAGAGTAATCGCCAACTGCTGTTGAACTGATTGCACCATCTGATTTTTGGCGACCGGCTAATCCTATTGTCAAAATATCTTTAGCACCAAAGTAGTTACCGGTACCGTAATAACCTGGTTCTGAATCCCACAAAGCAAGTTGCACACGGCCTGCATACATCAATTTGTCATCAGCACCAAGTGACGCTGCAGTTGCACTAGATTCTTTAAACGCTCCAACACCGCTGAATCTAAAAATATTATCGCCTTCAAACGCGCCAAAAGACACAGCTAATTTGTCTTCTAAAAAGCTAGTCACAATCGCCACACCTTCATCACGACCAATTACACCACCGTTCCAACCGTATCGTGATGAGATATTGGCCCAATAGCCAACACCGCCACCGCCTGATGAGTAGTATGGACCTGCCATATTGGCACGGTCACTTGGAGACAAGAAACGACCTGCCCAAATGGCAATTTCTGGAGTGAGTTGAAATTGCACGTTGGCATCAATCACTTCAATATTACCCTCGCCACCACCAGAACGCTCTGTATTCAACATACCTTTGATGTATTTGTTAAATGAGCCTGATAAATACAAACGTGCACTGAACAGATTAAAGTCATTGGAACGATCGTTACCGTTTGGGGCAGCATCTTCTGCAGATATATAGTTTGAAATAAAACCAAATCCAGCTGTAATTGATTTATCCTCACCAAATGAAATAGTAGCGCCTGCATTTGCAGACATGGCTGGTAGCGCAGAAGCCACAGCAAGCGATATCATCGTGAGGCTTTTTTTAAGCTTAAAACTCATTTCCTTACTCCTTATAAAATATAATTAAAAAAATACTGCGTTTCGCTAACTGCATTGCATTTGGCATACTGGGCTAGATGCAAGGCAGTCCAAGCCATTAACTTGATAGGTGTGAGATTAACGACAAGCAAGAACAGCGCATATACGTCAAATTACTTAGTGTATGTTTCTTGCAACAGCCTATTTCTGTGCTAATTTCTTATTTAATT
>CAYXHH010000059.1:0-10186 GCA_964464725.1 uncultured Methylotenera sp.
AGGTAAACGTTTAACTTATGCTCATATTTCAGCTCAGCAGCATAACGACATGCGGAGTTCACTAACCATCTGGTAAATAATTTCCCCTTACCAACCTTGTTAAGTATTTCAACAGTCAGGCTAGGGTAAACGCTATAGCCACTTTTTTCAGACCAGCGCAATAATAATTCCGCACCAGCGCAACTTAAGTCCTTGAGGTCTACTAACGGTTGAAAAAACAATGTCAGGTTATCATTGGCAAACGCTTCGAGCACGCGTTTTTCTAGATCATTTTGAATGGACAACAATTCTTTAATAGTTTCTGTATAGATAACTAAATGGTGTTGCTTAAGTAGCGCATTTTCTAAGGCTAGTTTGGAGCATTCATACAAATTTATTTCAGTTAGTGCAGATTTTTTGTTAAATGCGCAGCCAATAAATGGTGTCACCAAGATAGATTGATTTTCAAAAAAAATCATTTGTTCAAATGCGCGCTGTATTTTCGCTGCAAGCAAATTCAACTGTACATTATCGGATAAATTTGGAATTAGCAGATCGTACTGTAAGTTTCCGCTGTAATAGATGCTATGAGGAATAGAAATATTTTCTTGTAATAGCGCTGTGATTGCTTTACTCAAGCCGATTTGAGTAGCCTGTGATAAAACTGGATTGTTTTTAGCCACCTGAAAATGTATGGAAAGTAATGCCAGTAGTTGATGTTCAGTAGCACTATCAACCGCTTCTTTTAAACCGACAGGCAGCTGATTGGCATTTGGTAAGTGCGTGTGCTGATCATGGTTTAAAGAATAATTGAGCTGTAACTCTTGGTGTCGATGCGTGGTTTCAGCAAGCAAATCTAATAAAAAACAATGAAACTTTGAAGAGTTGGGGATGAAAAAGCTTGTTTTTGTTTTAAAACATTCTAAATAACTAATTATTTCTTGAATACTTGTACCTGCTTCAATAGCATTCAACCAAAAAAAAACCAACTGATTGATATTGTTGGTAAATTGAGTAATATCTTGATTCTTTTGCCAATGCTTTAGATGATTACTTAGGTCATCAAGATGTGTATTTTCGGTGTTTGCAACAGATTGTTCTACACGCGCTAGAGCGTTTAAGTCTGTGCTTAAATGACTCAATAATGTATCTGGATTAAGTTTGTATTGCTTTAATTTCGAGATCAGTGAAGCTTCAGAATATCTAATTTCAACTTCTTGGAATTCCTGAAAATTTATCTCTTTGCTAGGAAGTGAATAATAACCCATGTAAGAAACTATTTAAGCAAAAAAATCGCTAGGGTTTAAACCGTAACTATCTGGCGCTAAGCTTTTTACTATTTTGTAAGGCTCGCCATTTGGAGATAGAGGGCTGTTTAATAAATTTAAAATGATGGGAGAGGTATAGCGCTCCTTTTTTGGATCTAGAAGCAACATTAATCTAGGGAGTAGTCTTCTTACTTGGTTTTGTTGAATCACAACACCAACTTCTCCTGTGTTAAGTTCAACTAATGAACTCACTGGATACATTCCCATAAACTGTACTAGCTGATCAACTAATGCATTACTAAATAACTTACCACTTAAATCGTGAATAATATCCAGTGCTTGTTGGTGAAATACCGCTTTAGCATATGATTTATGACTAGTAATTGCGCAATAGGTATCTATGAGGCCAGCAATTTGAGCAGATAGGGCAATTTGATTTTCTGTGAGTTTATTAGGATATCCACTACCATCAATGCGTTCATGGTGTTGTGCTACGGTTTGTATTACTGCTGGCGTGATGTCTGGTGTTGATTCTAAAATCTTAAGTGTTTCATCGACATGCTTTTTAGCGTATTCATATTCTTCTTTTGTCAGTTTGCCTTCTTTTAATAGCACGTCTGCAGAAAGCTTAATTTTACCTACATCTTGTAATAAGCCTGCAAGCCCCATTTCTTTAACTTGGACTTTGGATAAAGCTAGAAAGTTAGAAAATGCCATTAATGTAATAGATACATTCAGCGCATGGTTGTATGCATAATCATCAGTTTGTTTTAGTTTTGCCAGCCACAAAAGCGCATCTGGTGATCGGCCAATACTTTCCACCATATTGTCTAGGACTTCGCTCACTGCTGTTAAATCTAAGTCATGTGCATTGGCAACGCTATCAAATATTTCGCGTGTTGCAATCTGTGATTGCTCGTAAACTGGATAAATTTTCGCAATTTCATTTTCTACGGGCGGTTCTTCTTCATAGATTCTGACGACATAATGATCGTCTGCATTTGTGTTTGTAGGGTTTTTATTGAGTGGAACGTTATCAGTGCTAGACTTAAGTTTATCTCGCTTAAATAAACTACTGAAAAAACCACCAATGCCACTTGAGATATCTTTCGCTATATGTGCTTGTGAATTGTTTTGCGTATTTTCATACGGTAGCGTTGTTTGTAATGCGCTATCTGCACCGTACTTGATATTAAATACAGTACCATCTTGTCCAACGCGTTCATTGTTTTTTGGTGCTTGATAATTTTTGAGATCACGCAAAACTTCAAGAAATCCATTTTTATGGGAGGATTTATTTTGAGTATTTGGTGCAGGTGCTCTAGGCGCATCTATTTTGCTCGGGTCTTTTAAACGAATGACTGAGCCTTCGCGTTTAATGCTCACGTCTTCTTTTTTAGGTGCAGCAAAGTGTTCACCAGTAGACTTCGTGCGGTCTATATAGACCACTGTACATAAGCGCCTAATAGCACCTATTTGCTCATCATTACTTAACACAAAACCTTGCAACAAAAATGGGGTGCCTTCCCAAGGCCTATCGAGTTCGACAACATACATGCCGAACTTCAATCTTTCCACAGCAATTTCTTCCCGTTTAATGTCAGTCATCTTATTTTAATTAGCAAGGCTGTTAATATGTGCATAGGCACTTTTACTGAGCGAATCTAAATGATAACCTCCTTCAAGTGAAGATACAATACGGTTATTGCTGTAAGACTTAGCCTTTTCCTTAATGAATTCAGTCATCCAGAAATAATCCTCTTCAAGTAATGTTAAGTCTGCGAGGGGGTCATTTAAATGTGCGTCGAATCCCGCGGAAACAAAAAACATTTCAGGTTTGAAAGCTTCTATCGCCAAAGAAAACTCAGTTCTAAACGCTTTTTTAAAATCTTCACGACTGGTCTTCGCGGCAATAGGTACGTTAATCATGTTTTTGCTTCTTGTCTCTGCACCACGATGCGGATAAAAAGGGTGTTGAAACGTAGAACAGAGCATGACGTTGGGGTTGTTAGCAAAAATATCTTCTGTGCCATCGCCATGATGGACGTCAAAATCGATAATGGCGACACGTTTAATTTTGTACTTATCCATGGCATGAGCGACACCAACTGCTACATGATTAAATATACAAAAGCCTGCACTGTTCTCCCGACCCGCATGATGCCCTGGTGGGCGTACACAACAAAAAGCATTATCGACTTTATTTTCTAACACCAAATCAGTGGCTAGCACTACTGCACCACTCGCGTGTAAGGCGGCGGATAAACTCATTGGCCCCATTGCAGTATCGGCATCTAGCCTTACTAAGCCTGCTTTGGGAGATATTTTAAATATGTGCTCGACATATTCATGGCTATGTACTCTTTCTAGTTGGTGCTTTTCAGCAACAGGCGCTTCATAAAATTTAAGTTTACTTTTTAATTCGGATGCCATCACTGCATTTTTAATAGCGGTAATACGCGCTGGTGATTCTGGATGATTGCCATCCATGACGTGTAATAAAGTATCTGGGTGTGAAATAAAAGCAGTTTTTGTCATTATTAATGGTTATACTCTTGCGCCAGCTCTTGATAAAAAGCTAATCTAGATGCCGATATTTTTCCCGCTCCTACGGCCTCTAACACCGCACAATCAGGTTCGTGCAGATGCTTGCAGTTATTAAAACGGCATTTACCTAAATACGGTCTAAACTCAACGAACGCAAATTCTATTTGATTGGTTGACAAATGATGTAAGCCGAATTCTTGCAAACCAGGCGAGTCAATGAGGCTGCTGTCGCTATCAATGTGATACAGATGTGCTGCCGTCGTAGTGTGTTTGCCGCTATCTAGCGCCACTGACATCATTTGTGTACGAACGTTTTGATTGGGTAATAACGCATTGATGATGGTGGACTTACCCATACCAGATTGACCTACCAACACGCTTTGATGATTGTTGAGATATGGTTTTAATACAGAAATATCTTGCTTAGCTGATAAATGTACTACTTGATAACCTAGCGCTTCATATAGTTTAAGTTTGTTTTTTGCGTCATTACTATCTGTTAAGTCACACTTATTTAACACGATAATGGCTTTAATATTTGCCGCTTCTGCTGCAACCAAGCAACGATTAAGCAAGGCTTCGTAAAAGCTAGGTTGCGTTGCTAGCACAATGAGCATTTGTGTCACATTAGCGGCGAGAATTTTACTTTTAATGCTACTACTACGATAGAGTAGAGACGTACGTGCTTGACTAGCTTCAACAACGCCTTCGGCAGTATCTGTTAGTTTAATGGTAACAATATCACCGCAAGCGAGGTCTGTTTTCTTGCCACGTGTAACGCAGCTGATGCGAGAGGTGTCAGCAAGCTCAACTTCATATCGTTTGCCGTAGGCAGCAACAACTAAGCCTTGCATGTTAGTGAATGCATTTATTTTTCAAATTTATAATATGTTTGATTGAGATATGCTGCAACGTTTAGCTCTTCATCTTCAAACCATTTGAGACCTAACATAGTATTACAGTTTCGTACTTGCGCTATCAAACCTTTGGAAGTTTTGATCTTATTGTATTCGCGCGTGTAAATGGCGGAACCGTCACCACCAAAGCTAGAAGCGTGGCACGAAATACAGTTTTTTTCGTGCAACGCTTTGCCTGCAACAGTATCAGCCTTACTAAATAGCTCGTTAGCGTTGGCGCTTAAGCTAACACCTAATCCCAACAATAAGAATATGAATGCCATTCGCATGTTAAGTAGTATACGCCGCTAATTTCGAAATGCGAATGCTGGCTGGCGGATGTGAGTCATAAAAGGCTGAATGCAATGGGTCTGGTGTCAACGTTGATGCGTTATCACGGTATAACTTCACTAATGCACTTACCAAGTCATTCGCATTGGCATTTTTGGCCGCGTAATCATCTGCTTCAAATTCATTTTTACGCGAATAACTTGCCATAATAGGGCGCAACAAAAATAGAAATACTGGTGATACTAGCAAGAATAAAATAAGTGCCATGTGATTGCTTTGTGTGGTCACGCCAAGGCCGTTATAAAACCAAGTTTGATTCATCAACCAACCGAGTAAAGCAAGCCCTAAAAAGCTCACAAAAAACATCATAGCAATGCGCTTAATCACATGATGATGTTTAAAGTGACCAAGTTCATGTGCAAGTACTGCTTCAATTTCTTCAGTGTTTAAGCGGTTAAGTAAGGTGTCAAAAAACACCACACGCTTGCTGCTGCCAAATCCAGTAAAATAGGCATTCCCATGACTGCTGCGAGCAGAACCATCCATGACAAACAAACCTTGCGATTTGAAGCCACATTTCGTTAATAGAGACTCAATACGCGTTTTTAAATTTTCATCAGCAAGTGGCGTAAATTTGTTAAACAAGGGTGCGATGAAAGTAGGGTAAACAGCCAACATCAGGATATTAAATATGCTCCAAACGACCCATAAATAAAACCACCAATAACTACCAGCGCCTTGCATCAACCATAGCGCAACAAACAGAATAGGCAAACCAAGTGCCAATCCCACTAAGCTGTGTTTGACTAAATCACTAAAAAACATGGCTTTAGTCATTTTGTTAAAGCCGAATTTTTCATCCACAGTAAATGTCTTGTAAAATTCAAATGGAATGTCGATGAGTGCACTGATTAACATTGCGCTACAAATAACAATAGCACCGCGAATAATTTCATGGTTTTGGATAACGTTTTGCCAAAAACTATCTAACCATTGCAAGCCGCCACCTACAGTAAAACCCAATAGCAACATGGCTTGCACAACAACTTCAGTTAAGCCAAGTTTTGTTTTTGCTGTGGAGTAATCAGCTGCTTTTTGGTGGGCTTCTAAGGTAATATTTTCACTGAATGCCGCGGGTACTTGAATGCGATTTTTTTGAACATGCGCAATTTGTCTTGCCCCCAACCATAGTCGTGTGATGACGGTTAACGCAAGTAATGAAATAAAAACAAATGTGAGTGTTGATGCCATAAAGTATTCTAAAACAAACGCTTTCTAAATTAAGTTAAACAAAAAAGTGTAAACTAACGCTATTGTGAAGCATTTGCGATGTTTTGGTTCATTCGCATTGCTATTTGAATACTATTTTAATGGAAATCATGATGAGTGCAGCAAGTAATAATATAAACAACGATAATTTAATCTGGCTAGATATGGAAATGAGCGGGCTTTTACCTGATACAGACCGTATTTTAGAATTGGCAGTCGTGGTTACCGATGCCGAACTCAATGTATTGGGGGAGTCTCCAGTATTAGTCATTCACCAATCTGATGCGGTTTTAGATGGGATGGACGCATGGAATAAGGGCACACATGGACGTAGTGGTTTGATTGATAAAGTGAAGGCCTCCAACTTAGATGAAGCCGCTGCAACTGAACAAATGATTACTTTTTTGAAAGAGTTTGTGCCTGCAGGAAAGTCTCCAATGTGCGGAAACTCTATTTGCCAAGACAGACGCTTTATGGCGCGCTATATGCCTGATTTAGAAGCTTATTTTCATTACCGAAATTTAGATGTGAGCGTGTTTAAAGAGCTGGCAAGACGTTGGAAACCTGAGATATATAGTGGCTTTAAAAAAGCCAGCAGGCACGAAGCCTTGGCTGACATTTATGAGTCGATAGATGAGCTGAAATATTATCGAGAACACTTTATAGTTAAGTGAGTTTAATCAAACAATCTCAGGAGCATTGATGGAAATTGATTTTATTTATTCTACAATTTTTAATTTTTTAATTAATCTTTCATATACTTTTTCAGCGCTGGTCATAGCTGTAGTATCCATTAAAATTGTTGATAAGACTTTGCTAAAAAAACTAGATATTGAAGAAGAACTCAAAAATAACAATATTGCGGTTGCCATATTTGCTTCAGCCCTCATAGTTTTTGTCGCTATTGTCGTATCAGTTGGTATGCGTGGGTAAACTGCTTAAAAATGCTGGTAAAGAATGTAGGGTCTAAATCATATAAACATCATAGACACTTAATAAAATTATTTCTTGCTGCTTTATGGTCAGTCATTATTTTTTCACCTCTTATATTAAGCTTTACTGCATTAAAAATAACTACTGATAAATATGCACCATTAAAGCATGGCAACGATCAACCTAAATCAGTTGGTACGGGATTATTCATTAAGTATGTTGAATCAGAGTTCCCAATTGTAGGAGAATCTTATTTATTGCCGGAATTAAGCAACATAAATCTATTAGTACCTCATGATGAGTTGGAAAAACTAGAGCCTGCTACCAGAAATATTTCCTACGTAAACTCTAGCTCAAAGAAATTATTTTTATTTCTAGCCCCATCAGTACAAGGAAAACTTTACAATCCAAGTGCATTTTTTTTAGGAGCACCGCCTTACAATACAACTCAAGCTTGGATACCTATGTATGAGGTTTCAAGTAACTTGCAATACGAGTTAGATAGCCTACAATTTAATGGACGGGAAGAAGTTTGGATGACTTCAATCCAGGCATGGTCAAGAAGAAAAGGGGACTGTGAGGATCATGCGATATTGCTAGCAGATTGGCTGATAGATTTAGGGTTTGATGCTAGAGTGATTTTGGGTTCTTATAAAAGTGAGGGTCATGCTTGGGTGATTGTGTTTAAAGATCAAAAAGAGTACATTCTTGAAGCAACTGATAAACATAAACTAAAAAGCTGGTCAGCTTATCCGCTTGCTGCATCAATGCCGGACTATCATCCGGAAATTATGTTTAATAACGAAGAACTATGGGTAAATGAAGGAAGTAAATTTACTGTTGATTACTCAAACAAAAAGTGGAGCAAACGTGTGAGGTTTATCAAAAGCAAACATATTTAACAAGTTTGCTAGACATAAAAAAAGGGGCACAACACATTCGGCGTTATGCCCCCTAGGGAGGAGAAGTTAGCTTTGGAGAGCTTAATATTTATTAAGCATCATTCGTGCCAACTTACAATTCAATGTTCGGATAGTGTTTTTTCATAAAGTTTTAAATATGCTTTAGCGCTAGAATCCCATCCAATCGGGCGTTTCATGCCGTTGCTTTGAATCTGACGCCAAGTTTTTTTATCTTTCCAAAAACTTAACGCGCGCTCAATTGTGACCAAAAGTGACCAATGGTTGACATTTTTGACGACAAAACCTGTTGCAGTATTGTCTTTAATCGTTAACTCATTAGTATCACACACAGAATCAGCTAAACCACCTGTATAAGAGACGACAGGAGGGGTTCCATAGGCTAAACCATATAGCTGATTCAATCCGCAGGGTTCAAAACGTGAGGGCATAATGAATATATCGCTACCTGCCATGATGCTGTGCGACAATTGCTCGTTATAGCCTGTACTGACTGCAATTTGTTTAGGGTAATGTGCAGCGAGAATTTTAAAGTTAGTTTCTAATACTTTTTCGCCGCTCCCTAATATGGCAAATTGACAACCTTGCTCAATTAACTTGGGCATGATTTCTGGTAATAAATCCAAACCTTTTTGATAAGTGAGACGGCTCACGATGCCCAGTAATGGTGCATTGGCATCAATTTGTAGCCCGAGTTTTTGCTGTAAATGATGTTTAACGACGCTTTTGCCGGTGATGCGACTATTGCTGTAATTTTTGATTAAGTTTTTATCAGTTGCAGGATTCCACTCTTCTTCATCTATCCCATTTAAAATACCAGTGAGCTCATGACTACGGGACTTAAGTAGACCTTGCATGCCAAAACCAAAGCTGTCAGTTTGAATTTCAGACGCGTAGGTCGGGCTCACAGTGCACAATTGGTCAGCGTAAAAAATGCCTGCTTTTAAAAATGAAAGCTGTCCATAGTATTCAAACCCATTGATTTGATACCCAGATATAGGCAACTCCAGCTTAGATACCCAGCTTGCATCAAAACAACCCTGAAAAGCTAAGTTATGAATGCTTAGAATCGATTTTGTAGTGGAATGATCAACTAGCTTCATATAGGCGGGCACTAAACCTGTCTGCCAATCATTACATTGAATTAAATCTGGTTGCCAATTCTTAATTGGACTATTTTTACTGCATAGCATGCTTGCTACACGAGATAAAACACCGAATCTTAAAGCATTATCAGGCCAGTCGAGCCCATTTTCATCGCTGTAGGGCCCACCAGAACGCTCGTATAAGGCGGCATTTTGCACCACAATCACATCTAAACCACTATCAGGCATCTTACCGAGTAGGATTTTACAGGTGTAACCTAATACGCCAATGGTTGCGATAGCTTCAGCTTGTCTAACTTTGGCTAATACGGCTTTGTAGCCAGGGATAATTATTTTAATCTCTAATTTTTTGTCGCCAGCAACTTGTGTTAGGGCTTTCGGTAGGGCGCCACTCACATCGGCTAGACCGCCAGTTTTAATTAGAGGATGAGCTTCAGAGGTGGCAAATAAAACACGCAAATTATTCTCGCTGTAAATTAAATGGTATATTGTTATTATAGTTTGTTTTGTAATTGATTATACGTAGTTTTAAATTTTGCTAAGTAAACATATGGCTTTAGAACGATTTGTTGTCACACAATGGCTCGCTGTAGGCGGAGGAGCAGCCTTAGGTGCTTGGGTTCGCTGGGGTCTGGGTGTTGCACTAAATGCAGCCATATTGCCGATGGGTACATTAATTGCCAATTTAAGTGGTGGTTTGTTGATGGGTATTGCATTAGCATATTTTATCGATACGCCTAGCCATAACGAGTTAAGGTTATTTGTCATGACAGGTTTTTTAGGTGGCTTAACCACATTCTCTGCTTTTTCTGCAGAGGCATTTACGTTACTTCAAAAGCAGCAGTATGCTTGGGCGCTAGGACACATTTCTAGCCATCTGCTAGGCAGTATAGTGATGACTGCATTAGGTTATATGTTAGTGCAGTATTTTAGGCATTAAGTTTTTTAATTTTATATGTAAAAAAAGCCCGACTAGT
>CAYXHH010000060.1:0-9893 GCA_964464725.1 uncultured Methylotenera sp.
TACTTCCGTGCGCAACATTTTATTTTTTACAGTTTGGCCTTGCGCTTCAGCACTGTTTTCAGCATTGGCCGCTTGTTTTAATTGCGCCTCTAGTTGTGGCAATTTGCCATACTGCAACTCAGAGACTTTCTGCCACTCACCTTTGCGCGTTGCTTCTTCCATCTGTTGCTTGATTTTTTCTATCGCCTCTTTGATATGCGCAGAGCCTTGCACCGCTGCTTTTTCTGATTTCCAAATCTCTTCCAAATCGGCATACTCTTTTTCAAGTTTGCCAATTTCTTCTTCAATCAATTCAAAGCGTTTTTTACTGCCTTCGTCTTTTTCACGGCGTACCGCTTCACGCTCAATCTTGAGCTGAATCAAGCGTCTATCAAGCTTATCCATGACTTCTGGTTTGGAATCAATTTCCATCTTGATGCGTGAAGCCGCCTCGTCTATCAAATCAATCGCTTTGTCAGGTAAAAAGCGGTCGGTAATATAGCGATGCGACAATTCCGCTGCTGCCACGATGGCAGGGTCAGTAATTTCCACACCATGATGGAGTTCGTATTTTTCTTGCAAGCCACGCAAAATGGCAATGGTGGCTTCCACGCTTGGCTCATCCACTAACACTTTTTGGAAACGACGCTCAAGCGCAGCATCTTTTTCGATGTATTTACGATATTCGTCTAAGGTTGTCGCGCCGACGCAATGCAGTTCTCCACGTGCCAAGGCGGGCTTGAGCATATTGCCTGCGTCCATCGCGCCTTCTGATTTTCCCGCACCCACCATGGTGTGGATTTCGTCAATAAACACAATGGTTTGGCCTTCATCTTGTGCCAACTCTTTGAGCACCGATTTTAAGCGTTCTTCAAACTCACCACGGTATTTCGCGCCTGCCAGCAAAGCCGCCATGTCCAAACTCAGCACTTTTTTGTTTTTGAGCGAATCTGGCACTTCGCCATTGACAATCCGTTGCGCTAAACCTTCGACGATGGCGGTTTTACCGACACCAGGTTCGCCTATCAATACAGGGTTATTTTTGGTACGGCGTTGCAACACTTGAATGGCACGGCGAATTTCATCGTCACGGCCAATCACAGGGTCGAGCTTACCCATGCGCGCACGCTCAGTGAGGTCGAGGGTATATTTTTTAAGCGATTCACGCTGACCTTCTGCTTCTTGGTCATTCACGCCGTCATTGCCACGAACAGCCTGAATGGCCGCTTCTAGCGCAGGTTTACTTAAGCCATGTTGTTTAAGTAATTTAGTGGTTGGGCCTTTGTCATCTGCCAACGCTAGCAAAAACATTTCGCTAGCGATGTACGCGTCGTTACGTTTTTGAGCCAATTTATCCGTTAAGTTAAGCAGATTATTTAAATCACGCGAGATAGAAATTTCGCCAGTACTTTCTGTTGATTTAGGCAAATCATTAATCGCTGCATTTAAGCTATTTTTTAATGCCGCCACTTGCACGCCAGCGCGACCCAGTAAGGCAGAAGTACCGCCATCATCTTGATTGATGAGCGCAAGTAATAAATGTTGTGCATCAATGACGCTATTATCTGCACCCAGCGCCAGACTTTGCGCATCATTAATGGCTTGTTGAAATTTAGTGGTAAGTTTATCGAAGCGCATATTGCCTCCTTTTCAATTTAGTTATCGATTAGGTGGGGTAATTTTTGTTTTTTTCAATACCAAGCAAATTTGCCATCGCCCTTAATTCAAAATCTCACTTCTAATTTTCGCCTCTACATACATGACTTTTAGCCATGTAATTCAGTTTTTAAGCCTATTTAATAGTTAAGTAATTACTTAAGTTTTTACTTTTCTTGTCGTTAAGAATTTACAAAATTTGATTATTTGCAATATTTTTAAAAGATAGTAAAAAAAAGTGAAAACCATAAAAACTGCATCTATCATGCAACCCAAGCTCAGGCCAAAAGTTAACTTGAGGAACTCCGAACCTCATGAACTGACGCTTGCTTGGCGATTGCTGAACTCTTTACAGGGCGTGGCTATCATGGCGATTAATCACGCCTGTTGTGTCAGCTACGCTAACCCATATGCGCTAGAAATTTTTAACTTAGATCATGCATTAGTGAATGTTGGTGCGGGCAAACTACCCAAATCGGTCAATAAGCATGTATTAAATGAACTCAAAAAATCTAATACAGAGTTTATATTGCAATATGCTTCTGGTGATATGTTGCGCACTCTAAAAGTATATGTTTCAAACAATGTCATTTTAAATGGTCTAGAAGCAAGCCATGCTCTGCACATGTATGACATCAGCGACCGCGTGGGCACAGAGCTGCAGTTACGTAACGCTGAAGATCTGTTACGCAATCTGATTGATGCGAGCCCTGATTTAATCTGCTTAAAAGATGCAAACAATCGTTGGTTAGAAGTCAACGCTAGTGGCCTAGACTTATTTCATCTCAACAAAATTGCCTATAAAAATAAAACCGATAACGAGTTAATAGAGCTTGTTGATCCCATCTTCAAGGAGACCCTTCGTCACTCCAAAACCACGGACGAACAAGCTTGGAAAACCGGAAAGTCAATCCGAAATGAAGAAATCATTCTACTGCCAGAAGGCGGAGAAAAAATACTCGATGTGATTAAAGTACCACTATTTAACGCAGATGGCAGTCGCCAGAGTTTGGTCACCCTTGGCCGCGATATTACCGAACGTAAGATGACAGAAAACAATCTTCGCAATCGCAGTGCTGTGCTGGATGCGCTGATTTCATGTGACTGGCTTTTGCACTCTGCAGATAGTTGGGAAACTGTAGCCAATAGAGTGTTAGAACAAATTTGCCTAGCTTTGCATTTTACGCGAGCGACCGTGTTAAGAAATGAATCTAACCAAAGTATCAGCGCAGGAAATGCATATTCAAAAATAGTACACAAATGGTCAATGCCGGGCTTTTCAAATCCTAGTAAAAGTTTTGAGAATATCAACTTTAACGAAGCATCATTAGTGCGTTGGGGCGATGTACTGAAAGAAGGCAATCCAGTCTATGGCGACATCAAAGACTTACCTACATACGAACGAAAAGTGCTGAAGCAACATGACACACAGTCGATTGTGATTGTGCCGCTTTTCTCTGGCACTGTTTGGTGGGGCAACATGATTATAGAACGCTGTCATGACCTCATGAAGACCACCCCACAAGAGCTTGGCTCTTTAATGGCAGTCGGACGATCTATCAGCGTTGCAATACAAAAATGTAGTGCGAATAAGAAACTACATCAAGCCAAGATTGCATTCGATAGCGCATCTGAAGGTATCATGATTCTTGACACAAATGCCTGTATCACTGGCGTTAACAAAGGGTTCACAGATATTACTGGATATACTGAAGAGGATGTATTAGGGACAATACCGAATATTTTAAAACAGGACAATCAGTCGATTTTGCAGCACATTGCACAAGAGGCAAAATGGCACGGTGAAGTAGAAAATACGAGAAAAAATGGCGAGTATTATCAAGAATGGCTTACCATCAGTGCCGTCAAAAATGAAGAAGGTGACATCATTAATTATGTGGCTGTATTTGAAGATATTACAGAGAGTAAGCGCTCACAAAGCCAATTGCATGCGCTCGTAAACCATGACCCTCTCACTGGGCTACCCAACCGCCGTTTGTTTAATGAGTTGCTGGACCAAGCGATTAAACACGCTGAAAGAGAGAACTATCAAGTTGCTGTTTTATTTATTGATTTAGACCGCTTTAAAGCAATTAATGACAGCCTCGGCCACCAAGTAGGCGACAAATTATTGCGTGAAGTTTCAGACAGAATTAATCGCTGCTTACGCAAAAGTGACGTTTTAGCCAGATTAGGTGGAGATGAATTTATCGTGATGTTAGATAAGATTCATCATCAAGATCAAGCAGAGTTAATCGCAAAAATGATTATTCATTCTCTGCAAGCAGAATTTAATATCAATAATAGTGAAATATATAGCACGGCTAGTATAGGTATTTCTATTTTCCCTAAAGATGGTAGCGATGTTGATAGCACAATAAAAGCTGCTGATATGGCGATGTATCAAATAAAGAATAAAGGAAAAAACAATTATTGCTTTTATTCTGCCGAGCTAAGTAAAACTGTAGTTGAACGGTTTATTGTCGAAAGTCAACTTAGGCGTGCCCTAGAGCGCAACCAATTTGAGGTTTACTATCAACCACAGGTTTCATTGATTAATGGTGACATTATTGGTGCAGAAGCGCTGATACGCTGGAATCATCCTGAATTAGGTATCGTTTCACCAGCTAAATTTATCCCTGTTGCTGAAGAAACTGGTCTCATTGTGCCAATTGGCGAATGGGTGTTACGTCAAGCAGCGTTGCAAGCTAAGGAATGGATTAAAGTTGGCTATCCTATGCAATGGATCGCAGTCAACGTATCGGGAATACAAATTATGCGAAGCAACTTCGCAGATACTGTTTACGGCGTACTCATCGAAACCAGTTGCCCCGCTAATATACTCGAGTTAGAAATCACTGAAAGTACGGTGATGCAGAATACAGAATACGTGATAGACACGTTTAATCGCATCAAGCAATTAGGTGTTCGCTTAGCAATTGATGATTTTGGCACTGGCTATTCTTCACTTTCTAATCTGAAGCGTTTGCCCTTAGATAAAATTAAAATTGACCAATCTTTTGTGCGTGGTTTGCCCGATGATTTAGATGATGCGGGCATTACAAATGCAATTTATGCCATGGCAAAAAGCTTAGGCTTCTCAGTAATTGCAGAAGGTGTAGAAACAACAGCGCATGCAGATTTTCTTAAAAATATGGGTTGCGAAGAAGCGCAGGGGTATCTTTACAGCAAACCAATCACCACAGCAGACTTCACTCAATTACTGTCATTAAAAAACAATAGAGGTAATAAAAATGCATACTAACGAAGCTAATTTTATTGATATTAACCAACTTCAAGTTGGTCTTTATATTCATCTTGATTTAGGGTGGATGGACCATCCTTTCACTTTAAGTAACTTCAAAGTGAAAGATGAAGAGCAAATACATAAAATTAAAAGTATAGGCTTAAAAAAGTTACGTTACGACCCAAAACGCAGTGATTGCAAACCTCTACCCATTGATATTGTTGAATCTAAAAATGCATCTGTTAAAGATGAAATTGTGGAAGAAAAAACTATAGAGCAGCCAATTACACCTAAACCAATAACAGAAATAGATTCAACTCCAATGGATCCAAAGGTTGAGCGCTTAGTTAAACTTCAAAACTTAATAGCTGAAAACGAAAAGAAATTTGTTGTGGCCAGCGATATTACCAAACATGTCACCACAAATTTATTGCAAGACCCTAAAGAGTGCATCAAACAAACCACGGATTTGGTGAATGGGATGGTGGACACTGCACTGATGGAAGGTGATGTTGCCATTCATGCGCTTAATGGAAATGCTTCAACGGATAAAAACTATCAGCAGGCATTAAATGTGACAGTACTTTCGCTCATGATGGCCAAATCAATCGAAATGTCTAAAGAAGATATTCGTTTATTAGGATTGGCAGCGATGTTTCATGATATTGGAAAGTTGGAAATATCTACTAGCATACTAAACAAAATAGAACCTTTGACAAAGTCAGAACAAGCACACTATGAAATGCATTCAGAAATAGGTGCTCGCATCGCAAAAGAAGTCGGCCTACCTAGCCGCATTGCTAAAATTATTTTACAGCATCATGAGCATGCAGATGGTTCTGGTTATCCAGACCGCCTAAAAGCGGACGAAATTGACCCACTGGCACGACTAGTCGCTTTAGCAAACTGCTATGACGATTTATGCAATCCAGCAGATATTCGTCAAAGTAAAACGCCTTATGAAGCATTGGCATTTATGTATGCGCATCAACGCTCAAAATATGATGAAACACTGCTTAAACACCTCATTAAAGAGCTCGGCATCTATCCGCCTGGGAGCATTGTGTTACTTTCTACTGGGGTGCACGGAATTATTATTTCATCCAATCCAAATAAGCCTCTGCGTCCTTATGTGATGGTGCATGACCCGCTAGTGAACAGGCAAAATCCACGTATTATCGACTTACGCGATGAGCCTAAAATTAACATTTTAAGCTGCTTGCGCCCTAACCAATTACCACCAGAAGTTGCTCATTACTTAAACCCGCGTACCAAGGTTAGCTATTTTATTGAAGTCAACGCTTTAAACGATGGCGTAGAAGTCGTTTAAAACTGAGTGTAAAGTCGTTTATTATTGTAGCAAAACGACTTGCATGCCCTCTTTCTGCGTATTCCAAACCAAATAGGGCATGCGTTTGTGTTGAATCAGAATAGGATAGTCTGCTTTATCAGTGGTTGATAACAACTCTTTAGCTTCTGTCCAAGACTTGCCATCATCTTCAGAGAACTTACTTAAAATGGTGGTCTTGCCTTCATTAATCTCGCGCCAAACCAACCAAACCTTTTCACCAATGGCTAACAATGCTGGGTGACCGGCTTGATTTTTGTTATTGCCAAATTTTTTGGGTGAGGTAGATGCCCAACTAACTCCATCCATACGTCCATAAAACAAACCAGGCCCAACTTTTTTATTCGCATCATTACCATCGAAATAAGCCATGTGGTAACCCCACCAATCTTTGCCTTCACCTCCACTGGCAAGCGCTGCGCCGTGATGCGGACAACCATCTATCACCCAATGTCCAAAAGTGACGCGCCTAGGAGCCGCATCCTGCTTGGCTTCCAAAGCAGGTGTGTTTGAAGGTATCTCGGCCATCATATGATCACGCTCACTACCCTCGAAAACATGGCGCCACATGGCGACAACAGTGCCATCGGGTTTGTTGGTGGTCGCAATACGGCAACATTCACAACTACTGTCTGCCAATTTTTGCTCAGGCTTAAACGATGCCCCTTTGTCGATAGATTGGGCATAATATATCGCAGCTCCATCATATTTTTTACCAGCTGCCTTAGCTGCAATTAAATCACGCTTATCAATCCAACTTACCGTGATTTTTCCATCATTTGCAAGGTTAAGTGCATCAAAACGATGCGTAATTTCAGCACGGTCTGTATGAACGATAAAAGGTTTCTCAAATGATTTTCCGCCATCAACTGAACGTGCGAACCAGATAAATCCTGCAAATGGCTGCTTTAATGCTTCTGTCCAAGTGATATAAATATGACCTTCTGAGGAAAGCGCGATTTTTGGTCGCGCCTCTCCATCTGCGCCTATTTTCTGCATAGTTTGATTTACTTTGACAGGCTTGCTAAACGTTTTACCTAAATCAGCACTGTGATCTACCTGTACAAAGCCATCATGCGCAAAAGCGCGCCAAAGCTTACCAGTTGCATCAAATGCCACTGAAATCGCTAACTGGCTTGCCGAATGTTTTGTGTGTGCTTCATGTGCACCAACATTCAGCGAAAATAAGAGACTCCAAACTACAAATAAATAGCGCATATTTTCCTAATAATCAAACTTTAGTTGTAGATAACCAGTTCTCTGTGGATATGGGTGAAACACATATGCCTTGTAATTATTCAAATTATCCACACCTATACTCGCTGTAAACCTATCCGCAAACTTGTAATTGGCTTTAACATCTACAAAAAAGAACTTGCTCGTGCCGCCAAAAGTATCCGGATTAATATCACTATTTTCTAACGTATTATATTGCCTGCCACTGTAACGTGCCGCCAGCGTATACGTTAGATGACTACCTTGATGATAGGTTGCAGCCATTTTGTATTGCTGTTTCGGGATGCGCACTGGCTTATTGCCATTGGTTGCAGGATTTAAGCTATTATTTAAAATTTCCGCATCAGTAAAAGTCGCATTAGCTAAAATATCGAGGCCATGAATAGCTACATTTTCCCATATAGTCGAAAGCTCGATGCCATTAGTACGCACGTGGTCAATATTTTGAATAAACGAACAAGTAACAGCGCCACAAGTACCATTACCAAAAGGAATTGCGCCTCCAGTCCCAACCGATTGACTAATTAAGGCATCAAATTTGCTCTCGTGAAACAAGCTTGCGCGAATTAAACCATTTTCAAAACGGCGTTCTGCTGTAAATTCTGCCGAAATAACCTCTTCTTCTTTTAAGTTAGGATTATTTTCAACCAAAGTATTGCCTTGGTTAAGTTGTTGATATAACTCGCTGACGGTAGGAAACCTAAACGCTTGCCCAGCTGCTGCACGAAAACCCCAAGCTGGCTCAGGTTCATAACTTAACGAGATTTTTGGTGAAAATCTCGTTTGCGACTGTTTCTCATAGTTTGCAGTGCGTAATAACCCGCCTAATGTTATTTGGTTTCGCCCATCTTCAGCTTGCCAATATTCAGTTCTACCTCCCAAGGTGAGGGCCCATTTGGGGTCAATTTGCCATTTATCCTGTATGTAAAAAGCATGCGTGCGCGTATCCCCTCGCGAAGAACCAAACAATGCACCCTTACTACCACGCGACCAATCTGATGTTGTATTGGTCTCGCTGCGTAATTCATAGTTATCTACATGGTAACCAAAATCAATCACATGTTGATCTCCATTAGCATCAACCGGTCGCAAGGTTCCACGCGCGTCAAACACCGTCCAGCCTGTACCTTGTAAATCGGTTATACGGCCAATTCGGTTGGTGTAAGGATTACCTGTTGCAGTACTGCCCGTCGCAGATACATTTGAGGCACTATTTTGATCTTTTTGGTAATCGTAATCCGATAATGTGACTTGCCAATCAAAGAATCCCTTTGAGTTGCTTTTAATATCAAACGCCTGCATCACATGAAACGCTTCAATTTCGGCAGGATTATTAAATCCACCCACATCAAAATTTTGCCCGTCTAAAGTTACACGGCCATTAAATACATCATTACCCGCAGCATCTTTAATATAGCTTTCCACATCCAAACGGCTATCTAAATCCCACACACCCAAAGTATAGGCAGCTTTAATTGTGGGTGAAATGTCATAAGCCACTTTAATTTTGGCGTTAATTTGCTCACTGTTATCAATACCTGTTGCACCAAAAATCACACGGTTCTGCCCAGTTTGGTCTCTGTCTCTAAATCCACCAGTCACAGCAGTTCTTGCACCTGCCGCAGTGCCTGCACTAATTGCATTAGCAAATTGCATCGGCTGGCTTTCAGATTCTAAGCGATCGATGCTGGCATAAAAACTAAAATCGTTAATTTTATTGCCCACAGAAAATGTTTCGTGATTGCCCTTAAATGTTTCATCGGTGCCATATAAATCAAAATTTTGGGCAAAGCCTTGTACACTGGCATGTGCCTCAAATTTTGTCGGCATACGCGTGTTAAGATTAACTACACCACCAAACGAATTTCCTGCGTAAAAAGCTGAAAATGGACCATATAAAATGCTCACACTTTCAATTTCTTCTGGACTGACCAAACCCCAACGCGGGGGAAAGCCAAAACTATTACCCAGTAAATTTGATAACAAAACGCCATCGGCATAAAGCATGGTTTGCGCACTTGATAAGGTACCTGTAGTACGTGTGGCAATTGGTCCATTACGATCGCCAATGTAGCGCTCACGCACCTGAAAGCTTGGTAAATACTTTAAAGTTTGTTGCGAGGTAGTCGCATTCACGGTATCTTGAATCTGCTGTTTGTTATAAGTTTCTACCGTCGCGGGGTACCGAATAATACGACTATCTAGCGCAGGTGCACTTACGTTCACATCATCCAAGTATATTGTTTCATCGTGGTCTGCAAATACTTGCAAGGGTAAAGATGCTAAAGCCGCAACTAATATTTTTTTCATAATCATCATGTACTCCCAAGTTGCAATTAGTTATGCAATTTTAGTTTGATGACTTAATCCCTTATCTGGCACAAATTTCACCAGTTCTTGGATTTCACACTCAAAAAAAGTACACAG
>CAYXHH010000061.1:0-2174 GCA_964464725.1 uncultured Methylotenera sp.
AGTTTGTTTAAAGAATTAAAAAGCGATTTACCTGCCAGTATTGTAGTGTTCTTCGTCGCATTGCCACTTTGTTTAGGTATTGCACTCGCCTCTGGCGCGCCACTCTTTTCAGGCATCATTGCTGGGATTGTGGGTGGTATAGTTGTCGGTATTTTTAGTGGCTCGCAACTTGGTGTGAGTGGCCCAGCTGCTGGCTTAGCAGTAATTGTGCTCACCGCAATCGGCGCGCTTGGCAACTTTGAAACCTTTTTGCTCGCTGTCGTGCTGGCCGGGGTCATTCAATATGCCTTAGGCTTTTTTAAAGCAGGTTTCATCGCTTACTTTGTGCCATCATCTGTCATTAAAGGCATGCTCACAGGTATTGGTCTATTGATTATCCTTAAACAAATTCCACATGCTTTTGGCTATGATGCTGATTTTGAGGGCGATGAATCTTTTGAGCAAACAACAGGTGAAAATACATTTACGGCACTCTCTAACGCTTGGGATTATTTAACGCCTGGTGCTGTGACCATTGCGCTCATTTCATTTGCTATCCTTATTTTTTGGGATTTAGTACTCAGTAAAAAGCATAAATTTTTTCAAATTTTGCAGGGGCCTATCGTTGTTGTATTAGTAGGTATTGCCATGAACTTGGCGTATCAAAAAGGCGTATTGCCGTTTAGTTTAGATGCGAATCAGATTGTAAGCTTACCAGTAGCCAATGGAGTGGGTGAGTTCTTTAGCTTTTTTACCTATCCTGATTTTAGTCAATGGAATAATCTAGCAGTCATTAAAACAGCTATCGTGTTGGCAATTGTAGCTAGTTTAGAAACTTTGCTTTGTGTTGAAGCCACTGATAAGTTAGATCCGCTTAAACGTGTGACCCCCACCAACCAAGAACTTAAAGCGCAAGGCTTAGGCAATATGCTTTCTGGTTTAGTTGGTGGATTGCCTGTCACGCAAGTGATTGTGCGTAGCTCTGCCAATATTACTTTTGGTGCACAAACCAAGTTATCAGCGATTTTGCATGGTATTTGGTTATTAATTAGTGCAATCACTATTGCAAGTTATTTAAACTTAATTCCGCTTGCAAGTTTGGCTACTATTTTGATTATGGTCGGTTATAAGTTAGCCAAGCCCAGTCTATTTAAGCAAATGTATGGCTTGGGCTGGGAGCAGTTTGTACCTTTTGTTGTGACGGTGGTGGCGATTATATTCACTGATTTACTCACAGGTATTGGGTTAGGTTTGTTGGTGGGTTTAGGTTTTGCTTTGCATCACAGTTATCGCAATTCCTATCATATGAAAGACATTCAAACCACAGAAGAAGGTCACGAAGTGCATCACATTGTATTGGCAGAAGAAGTTTCTTTCTTCAACAAAGCGCGCATTATTGAAGCATTAGAGGCGATTCCGGCCAATGCCAAAGTGATTGTTGATTGTAGCAATTCAAAATCCATTTCATATGATGTGGCAGAGTACTTGCGTGATTACGAGCTGCACGCAAAACTCAAAAAAATCACGGTAGAAAAAGTTGGCTTTATTCAACCTAAAAGCTAATCGGACTGAAATATTAATAAACTTAAATAAGAATTAGGAGTAGTTATGTACAAACACCCATTATTAGACCGAGACAAAATGACGCCACAAGAAGCCTTGGATATTTTGATTGAAGGTAATCAACGTTTCTTAACAAATCGCGAGGAAGATAAAGATTTCCAAGCAATGATTCATATTACAAAAGACAAACAACATCCATTTGCCTCTTTTCTCAGTTGCAGCGATTCGCGTGCACCAGTTGAGCTAGTATTTGACCAAGCACTTGGTGATGTTTTTAGTGTGCGTTTAGCAGGGAATATTGCCTCAGACAAAGCGATTGGTAGCTTAGAGTTTAGCACCAAGTACTTGGGTGCAAAATTGATTGTGGTGATGGGGCATACTTCATGCGGCGCAGTGAAAGCCGCTTGTGATGATTTTAAAGATGGACATATCGGTGAGATTATTAACCTCATCAAACCAGCGATTAGACATGAAAAAACCATTACTAAACCAGAAGACCGTAGCTCTAAAAACGCTGACTTTGTGGAAAAAATTAACCGCCTCAGTGTGCAACACCAAATAGATACCATTATCCGTTGCAGCGATATTGTGGCAGATATGATAGAAGCCAAACAAATTGCCATTATTGGAGC
>CAYXHH010000061.1:2274-9584 GCA_964464725.1 uncultured Methylotenera sp.
ACATGGCAGGTGGTACAGGCGCAAGCTTGGTCGCACGCATGGTCGATATCGATTTCATTATCTAATAGTGTTTGGCAAATAGAAACACCACTTTTAGCCTCAATCGCCGCGCCTTCTGGGCAAAGTTCAACATGGGGTAATACAATAATTTGTGGCATTTTTTATATCTCTAATGTGTTTAAGTCTTGACCCGTAAGCGCAAGGTTGACGCTTTTATCCATGCGTTTAGCAGCAAACGCTTCAGTTGCGTGGTTTAATGATTCAGTTGCAGCATGAATTTCATCTGCGAGGCCCGCCCTGTAAGGCGCATGGCCATTGGTTTGGATGATGGTGGCTTCTAAGGCATTCATTTTGGCATTGATTTCAGCTTTGTCTTCGGCATTTAATAATTCGCCGTCTTGCGCCAAAGCCGCTTTAATCGCCAATAATAAGCTTTCTGCATCCACTTTAGCCTCTTGCAATGCGCGTACGTGTTTATCAGCCTCAGCCGCATCAAAGCTACTTTGTAGCATGTTAAGAATTTGCTCTTCGCTTAGACCATAGCTGGGTTTAACGACAATATTCGCTTCGATATTGCTGGTGGTTTCACGCGCAGAAACGCTCAATAAACCATCGGCGTCCACAGTAAATGTCACACGGATGCGCGCCGCGCCAGCCACCATAGGCGGAATGCCGCGCAACTCAAAACGTGCCAATGAGCGGCAATCGCTCACTAACTCGCGCTCACCTTGCAGCACATGTATGCTCATGGCGGTTTGACCATCTTTGAAGGTGGTGAACTCTTGCGCGCGCGCAATGGGTAAAGTGGCGTTACGAGGTATCACTTTTTCGACCAAGCCCCCCATGGTCTCTAAACCTAAAGAGAGTGGTATGACGTCCAATAGTAATAAATCGGCGTCACTTTTGTTGCCAGCTAAGGTATTGGCCTGAATCGCTGCACCAAGCGCCACGACTTTGTCTGGATCTAAATTGGTGAGTGGGGTTTGTTTAAAAAAATCTGCTACTGCTAATCTAATCTGCGGCATACGCGTAGCACCGCCCACCATCACCACGCCTTTAATGTCTTCAATTGTCAGCCCTGCATCGCGTAATGCTTTTTTGGTGGGACTTAAGGTTTTTTGCACCAAATTTTGTGTTAAGTCATTAAATTGTTTGGTCGTTAAAGTCACATTAATGACTTCGCCCGTGCTTAATATGCTGGTGATTTGAGCAGAGGCATGGTCTGTCAGCCACTCTTTGGCCTCACGTGCTTTGGTCAGTAATAATCTTGTATCTTGTGCGTTCAATGGCTTACATTTGCTTGTCTCTAAAATCCAGCAAAAAATGCGACGGTCAAAGTCATCACCACCCAAAGCGCTGTCGCCATTGGTGGCAAGCACTTCAAACACGCCTTTGGATAATCTTAAAATAGACACATCAAACGTGCCGCCACCCAAGTCATAAATCACATAGGTGCCTTCACTGCCATTATCTAGGCCATATGCCACGGCAGCAGCGGTAGGCTCATTAAGTAATCGCAACACGTTTAAGCCAGCTAAGCGAGCAGCATCTTTAGTGGCTTGGCGCTGTGCATCGTCAAAGTATGCAGGCACCGTAATCACCACGCCAACGAGTTCGCCGCCGAGTGATTTCTCTGCACGTGTTTTTAGACATTTTAGAATTTCAGCTGAGATTTCGACAGGACTTTTAACGCCAGCACGTGTTTCGATTTGCAACATTTCATTATTGTTATCCACAAAATGGTAGGGCTGCATTGAGACATCAATATCTTTTAAACCACGTCCCATAAAGCGTTTGGCCGAGACTATGGTGTTAGCAGGGTCTTGTGACTGTGCGGCTTGTGCGCTGTAACCTACTTCTACATTACCGTCTGGCAGGTAACGCACCACGCTGGGCAGCAGGGCATGGCCGTCATCATCCACCAACACGCTACTCAAACCGCTACGCACGGTAGCGACCAACGAATTGGTTGTGCCTAAATCAATGCCTGCCGCCAATTTATGTTGGTGGGGAGCAGTAGATTGACCTGGTTCTGAAATTTGTAAAAGTGCCATGCTCTATTCTTAACTTTAATCTTCTAGTTTTTCAATCGCTTTAATGATATCTGCGCGCACTTTATCCATAAAAATCAATTTGCGGGTGCTGTCTGTAGCATCTGATAGCTGGTTTTGCTTAAATTGTGCTGATAAAGTCTGTTGAAGTTGTTTGGCTTCAACCGCAATTTCATCTAACAAGTGTTCAAGCGCTGTGATGTCACTTACATGTTCTGCTTCTTCAACTGCTTCACGCCATTCGATTTGCTGCATTAAAAAGTCAGCTGGCATTTGATTGTTATTTTCATCAATCGCTTTAATTCCGCTCAAGCTCAATAAATAAGCACCTCGTAGACCAGGCGATTTAAGCGTTTGGTAGGCTTCATTTGCGATGGTTGCAGTTTGCATAGATGCTAGTTTTTCACTTGCATTTGCAGTCACAAAACGGTCTGGATGGCTATCAGATTGGATTTTTCGAAAGCTTGCTTCTAACGCGGCTGGGTCAACATCAAATGTAGGCGTTAACCCAAATAGTTCAAAGTAGTTCAAACTCACAGCCGCATTTAAACCGTAAAGCTTTCACCGCAACCGCACTCGTCTTTCACATTAGGGTTATTAAACTTAAATCCTTCGTTTAAGCCTTCCTTAGTAAAGTCCAATTCAGTGCCGTCGATATATACCAAACTTTTTGGGTCAACAATTACCTTAACACCATTGCTTTCAAACGTCATATCTTCAGGGTTTAATTCATCCACAAACTCTAGTGTATAAGCCATGCCAGAGCAACCTGTGGTTTTAACACCCAAGCGTAAACCTATCCCTTTGCCCCGATTGGAAAGGAATTTTTCTACGCGTTTTGCAGCTGTTGGTGTCAAACTAATTGCCATTATGCTGCCTCTTTGGCTGCTTGTTGTTTCGCTTTAATGTCGGCTACAGCCGCTTTAATTGCATCTTCAGCCAATACTGAACAGTGAATTTTAACTGGTGGTAAAGCGAGCTCTTCAGCAATTTCTGAATTCTTAATCGCATAGGCTTGCTCGATGGTGCGTCCTTTAAGCCACTCAGTCACTAATGAGCTGGAGGCAATTGCTGAACCACAACCATAAGTTTTAAACTTGGCGTCTTCAATAATGCCATCATCATTCACTTTAATCATCAGCTTCATCACGTCGCCGCAAGCAGGCGCACCCACCATGCCCGTGCCAACGTTCGGGTCATTTTTGTCTAAACTGCCCACGTTACGTGGGTTTTCGTAGTGATCTAAAACTTTGTCTGAATATGCCATATCAACTCTCCTAATGGGCGGCCCATTGGACTTTAGATAAGTCCACGCCGTCCTTGAACATTTCCCAAAGTGGGGATAACTCTCTTAATTTATGAATCTTTTCTTTTAATAATGCAATCGTGTAATCTACATCTGCTTCAGTGGTAAAGCGACCAATTGAAAAACGAATCGAGCTATGT
The DNA here is from genome assembly GCA_964464725.1 of uncultured Methylotenera sp. GTDB lineage: Bacteria > Pseudomonadota > Gammaproteobacteria > Burkholderiales > Methylophilaceae > Methylotenera_A. The sequence continues at coordinate 5,772 of CAYXHH010000061.1, forward strand.
GCAAGTTCATCACTGCGGCCAAGTGCTCGTAAAACATAGCTAGGCTCAAGGCTCGCAGAGGTACAGGCTGAACCTGAAGATACCGCAATACCTTTTATCGCCATGATGAGCGATTCGCCTTCCACGTAATTGAAACTAATGTTCAAGTTATGTGGAATGCGTTTTTCTAAATCACCATTGACATAGGTTTCTTCGATTTCTTGTAAGCCACGCAATAACTTATCGCGCAGTGCACGAATGCGCTCATTTTCAGTTGCCATCTCAAGGCGTGCTAATCTAAAGGCTTCGCCCATGCCCACACATTGGTGAGTGGCGAGGGTTCCAGAACGCATGCCGCGTTCGTGACCGCCACCATGCATTTGTGCTTCAATTCTGATGCGCGGTTTACGGCGCACGTATAAAGCACCTATGCCTTTTGGACCATAAGTTTTATGGGCAGAAAAACTCATTAAGTCGACAGGGAGTTTTTCTAAGTCAATGACCACTTTACCTGTCGCTTGCGCCGCATCTACATGGAAAATTACATTATTCTCACGGCAGATGTTACCTATAGCTTCGATATCTTGAATGACGCCGATTTCGTTATTTACAAACATGACGCTCGCTAAAACAGTATCTGGCTGAATTGCAGCTTTAAATTTTTCTAGGCTCACTAAGCCATCTGGTTCAGGTTCTAAATAAGTTGCCGTAAAGCCTTGACGCTCGAGTTCGCGCACAGCATCAATGACTGCTTTATGCTCAGTCGCCAAAGTAATAATATGTTTACCCTTGCTTGCCGCATAAAAATTAGCCGCGCCTTTGATTGCTAAGTTATTTGACTCTGTTGCACCAGATGTCCACACGATTTCGCGTGGGTCTGCACCTACCAGTTTCGCTACTTCTTCACGTGCATTTTCAACTGCCTTTTCTGCTGTCCAACCAAATGGGTGGCTACGTGAGGCAGGATTCCCATAATGTTCAGTTAAGTATGGAATCATTACTGCTGCCACGCGCGGGTCAACCGGTGTGGTAGCAGAGTAGTCTAAATAAATGGGATCACGTTCTGTCATAATTTCTTTCTAAAAATCAACTTCTTATGCGGCAATAGCCGTTAACTTTCTTAATCTGTTTAACTCTTGTTCTAAGGCATGTGTAAACTTGTTCACTTGCTCTATCGTGTTGCTCATACCAAAGCTCACGCGCACTGCGCCACGCGCTAAGTCTTCATCTACTCCCATTGCGAGTAATACATGGCTAGGTTCATCACTATCAGATGAGCAAGCTGAGCCACTTGCAACAGCAAAACCAGCCTTATCTAGCGCAATTACTAGAGTTTCGCCATCAATGTTCCGGAAGGCAAAGAAACTCGTGTTAGGTATACGTAATCCTGCTTGGCCAAATACCACTGCACCTAGTTTTGCTAGACCTGCTTCTAAATGTTTTCGAAGCGATTCGGTATGCAAATCATATGCAGTCAAATTTTTCACAGCCAGTTCACAAGCCATACCAAACCCGACGATTGCTGCGACATTTTCTGTACCGCTACGTAAACCACGCTCTTGTCCGCCGCCATGCAATAAGGGTTGTATATCAATACGTTTATCAATCACTAGGGCACCAACACCGAGTGGCCCACCAATTTTATGGCTAGACACTGTCATTGCATGTGCGCCTAGCGCAAAGAAATCGACTGGTATTTTACCTAATGCCTGTACTGCATCAGTATGTACATAAGCCTTGTATTCACGTGCCAATTTAGCGATTGAGGCAATATCTTGAATTACACCTGTTTCGTTGTTGGCTAACATTACTGATACTAAATTAGTGGGGCTAAGTAACAACTTTTGCAAGTGCGACATATCAAGATTGCAATTCGCATCAACCTGAATGCTGTGTGCTTTCCAACCACGCGCCTGCATCGCAATTGCAGGTTTGGATACGCATGGATGCTCAATTGCGCTGGTTAATATTTGCGCTGGCTCTAAATTGTTGCATATGCCTTGTACAGCAAAATTGTTAGATTCTGTACCACCAGAAGTAAATACTACCTGATTAGCATATGCACCAACGGCTGCAGCCACTTGTTCGCGTGCATGCTCAACGGCAGCGCGAGCAGTTCGCCCAAAACTGTGGCGACTTGTCGCATTACCATGTTGATTTGTCATAAAGGGCAACATTGCCTCAAGCACTTCTGTCTTAAGCGCTGTGGTGCTATTGTTGTCTAAATAACAGTTATCAAAATACATTGTCATTGTTAAGCAGCTGCTTCTATTCTTTCACAAGTTTTGCGCGGCGAAAATACGATCTGACTAGGAATACCAGCATCGTTTTGACGCTTGTTCTCCACCATGTCCGCCAAGGTCACGCCAGATAAATAATCTAAAATCTTATGGTTGAGTGATGCCCATAAATCGTGTGTCATACAACGACCTGCATCATGGCAATCTTCTTTACCACCGCATTGCGTGGCATCAATGAGCTCATCTACCGCGCTGATAATGTGTGACACAGAAATCTCATGATGCGCTTTTGCCACGCGATATCCACCGCCTGGTCCGCGCACACTGGAGACTAAGCCTTGCTTGCGCAAGCGACTAAATAATTGTTCCAAATACGAAAGAGAAATTGCCTGCCGCTCGCTGATACCAGCAAGTGTCACAGGTTTTTCTGCTTCGTTTAGAGCGAGGTCTAGCATCGCGGTCACAGCAAAACGGCCTTTTGTGGTGAGCCTCATTTTTTTAGTATCCTTAAACTGCTAAATTCTAAAAGTTAATCACTTAAAATACGCTAATTCTATAATAACCTAGTAATTTAGTCAATTATTAAGCAAAATAAGTTCAACGCGAAAACAAAAAACTTTAAGGATTAGTGCGGTTTTTTCTTGGGTTTGTTAGTGGCGAAAGCGCTTGCGACCTCGCCATCACCAGAGGTAATAGCGCTCAATTGGCTTTGTAGATCGATCATTTTTTTATTCTGTGCTTCAGCATTCTCTAGCAGATCATGTATCACTTTCGTTAATACTTCGGGGTTAAGTGTGTCATTTTCATCGTTAGCTACTGCGTATGCGCTAAATTTAGATTTTTGAGCTTCTGCTTTAGCTTTTTCTTCTTCTAATATACGAGCAGGAATCCCCACCGCAGTAGCGTTTTCTGGGACATCTTTCACAACAACTGCGTTCGAGCCGATTTTTGCGTTTTTACCTATGGTAATTGGCCCCAGTACCTTTGCGCCAGCGCCAATGACTACGCCTTGCTCAAGGGTAGGGTGACGTTTGCCTTTGTTCCATGAGGTGCCGCCAAGTGTCACACCATGATACAAGGTGCAATCATCGCCAATAATTGCTGTTTCACCGATGACTACGCCCATGCCATGGTCAATAAATACGCGGTGGCCAATGGTTGCACCGGGGTGGATTTCAATCCCTGTTAAAAAACGACCGATATGTGAAAACATACGCCCAAGCCAATAGAATTTTGCTTTCCAAAGCCAATGACTAAAGCGGTGCATGATCAATGCATGCACGCCTGGATAGGTGGTGAGAATTTCAAAATGCGTGCGCGCTGCAGGGTCGCGGTCAAAAACAATAGAGATATCTTCTTTTAAGTGGTCAAACATTGCGTTTATTCATTTATGTAAGTTAATGTGAGATTATGCCACAAAAAATAATACCTGACTAATTTACTTGGTTTAATGGCTTGACTGTATTTTATGGTAAAAAAAAGATACTTTAATACTTCTTATGTTTTTTTGGTGCTTGCGTAAGGGTCAATATCCCTCGTAGTAAATTGACCTCTTCTTTCTCTAGTCTTGTGCGAGCATAGAGTCTGCGCAAAC
>CAYXHH010000062.1:0-9498 GCA_964464725.1 uncultured Methylotenera sp.
TGGCAAAACCACCCTGCCTTATCCTATTTATTCTCTGGCACATTCATAGGACCAACTAGCCAAGCGCCTCGCGTAGATGAAGCGCGTGATGACAATCTGTATGAACTGGCCATTGCTTTTCAGCAAATGGATAAAGCCCTGCCCGAAACTGAGGAAAGTAAGCGCCCTTGGTTGGTTGACCGCTTATTACGTAACCTGTTGGTCGATTTAACTGGCAACACCCATCGCTCTGAATTTTCAATAGATAAACTCTATTCACCTGATGGACCTACAGGTCGCTTGGGCTTGGTAGAGTTCCGCGCGTTTGAAATGCCACCGCATGCGCGCATGAGTTTGCTACAAAGTTTGTTATTGAGAGCTTTAGTCGCACGTTTTTGGAACAAACCCTACGAAGGCAAGTTGATTCATTGGGGCACAGAGTTACACGACCGTTGGATGCTGCCACACTTTGTAGCACAAGATATTGCCGATGTTGCTGCAGATTTACGTGCTTACGGATACAAATTTGAAAAGCATTGGTTTGATCCATTTATCGAGTTTCGCTTTCCCAGATATGGCACGGTGGCGTATCACGGTGTTGAGCTTGAGTTGCGCCAAGCGATTGAGCCATGGAATGTCATGGGTGAGGAAGTCACCGGTAGTGGCACAGCGCGCTATGTAGATTCATCAGTTGAGCGTATGCAATTGCGCGTACGTGGTTTGACTAACGGCCGACATATCGTCACTTGTAACGGTAGACCACTACCATTGCAGGCCACAGGTATTGCGGGCGAATATGTCGCTGGTGTGCGCTATCGTGCTTGGGCTCCATGGTCTGGCTTGCACCCGACTATCGGCGTACAAGCCCCGCTGATATTTGATTTAGTGGATACTTGGAGCAGTAAATCTATCGGTGGATGTACCTATCATGTATCGCACCCTGGCGGACGCAACTATAGCACCTTTCCGATTAATGCAAATGAAGCGGAAGCGAGACGTTTTGCGCGTTTCTGGGGGCATGGTCACACGCCAGGCAAGGTAGAAATTGCCGAAGAAAATCGCAATCCACGATTTCCTTTTACGCTAGATTTAAGATGGGAAGGTTAGGTAAATCAGATTTGAAACTTAACGCCATAAAACGTCAAAATTTCTAACTATAATTTAATAGTTTTGCTGCTGAATTGGGTTAGAAAGGAAATTTTCAGTTTCCCATTCAAACCGAGGAAGCTCTTGCAAAGCTTTTGCCAAACCAGCATTCCAAGTTTCAGATAACTGTTTAGCAAACGCATCATTTTCGGTTAAATGTAGCCATCTACCGCCATTGAGGCTATCTTTCTCGTAAATCACAAGATCAATCGGCGGTCCTACGGTTAAGTTACTGCGTATAGTGGAATTCATCGACACTAGAGCACAACGTGCTGCGTGGTTTAGATCTGTATCACGATTGATTACACGGTCTAAAATCGGCTTACCATATTTGATTTCGCCAATTTGCAGATATGGATGTTCGTCCGATTCACAAATATAGTTACCTTGCGGATAAATCAAGGAAGTTTCTGGGGCTTGCTGACCAATTTGTCCTGCCATGATGAAGGTGGCTTCAAAGTTCGTACTGCCTGTATCACGCACCACATGCAAATTTTGCACATTCGTACTGAGATTCGCCACATAATCTGTCGCTTCTTGCATGGTATTCACTGTCAATAAATTAGGAACAGTCGAATTGTCTAAATCTGAGCGAATTTTTTTAAGCACTAATTGCGTGGTAGCTAAATTTCCAGACGACATAATGGTGAAAAAGCGATTGTTCAGCCAAGAAAACGTGTGCATTTTATTATAAGTCGAGACATTGTCAAACCCAGCATTAGTGCGGGAATCCGAGCATAATACTAAACCTTGTTTAGTGTTAATTGATAAACAATATGTCATGACTGAATTCTAAATTCTGGAAATAATATGATGATTTATTTAACGTCAATAATAGACTAATAAATCCATGTTGGCAAAGGGTTAAAACCTAAATTTTATGGTTTTTAATACTTAAGGCGCCACTTCCCAAGGAAAGCGCGGAAGCGTCTCTAGTGCATGCTTTAAGCCTTGGTCCCAAGATTCCGATAGTTTTTTGGCAAAATCATCTTTATCGGTGAGTGACATATAAGTCCCCATTTCCAAGGTATCTTTTTTATAGATGAGCAGTTCAACAGGCGGGCCAACAGTCAAGTTACTGCGGATGGTAGAATTCATCGAGACAAGCGCACATCTTGCGGCTGATTCCAATGAAATATCTCGTTTTGCAACGCGGTCTAAAATGGGTTTTCCGTATTTAATCTCACCGATTTGCAAAAATGGATATACGTCAGATTCATATATAAAGTTACCTTGTGGGTAAATGAGCAAGGTTTCCATCGCTTGTGTGCCAATTTGGCCGGCAATAATAAAAGTCGCCTCATAGCTGATGCCTTGTTTATCACGTGCAACTTGGTTCTTTTGAACTTCGGTACTCGTGCTCGCAATGTAGTCTGCGGCCTCATGCAGACTTGCAACACTCAGTAAATTTATAGGTGCATGTTGCGTTAAGTCTTGCTTAACCTTGCTGATGACCAATTGTGTTGTCGCTAAATTACCTGACGACATAATGCTAATAAAGCGATTGCCAGGCCATACAAAACGATGCATTTTTGAATAGACCGAAATATTATCAAAGCCTGCATTGGTGCGAGAATCCGAACACAATACCAAGCCTTCGTTGGCATGAATCACTAAACAATACGTCATGCGGAGATTTGGGCTGATGCCTGTGTTTCGTAGGCGCGGAAATAAACCATATCAATCGTTTGATGTATTTTGCCTAAATAGAGCTGTAATAAATCAATATACTCATGAAGTTTAGATAAGTTCATGGATGTTGTATTTAGCTGACTAAGATTGGCTTGCGCAGAATGTGTTGCAATTAAAATTTTTTCGCTTTGTGGCATGAATTGCAAGCAGTCCTCTATCTCGGCAAGGCAATGCTTCACACTTCTTGGAAACCTTGCTTCTTGAAATAAAAAGTCAACCACTTGTGGCATATTCACATGGAACGCCTTCAAACGGCGATAAGTTTGAAACGCTGAAAGTGACTTTAAAATGCCTGCCCATAAGGTTTGCATGGTGATTTCAAATAAAGGATGGTCCTCTGGCAACGATATCGCAAAGTTGACGTCCATAATTCGTGTCGTCATATCGGCGCGTTCAATACTTCGACCTAGCTTAATAAAGTGATAAGCCAAGTCTTGCTCCATGGCGCAGGCAATCAAGCCGATTATCGCTTGTCTTTGCGTAATAATGCTTTGCAAAAACTGGTACTTATTACGACGATTTTTAGAAGCATCTTGTAAATTGTTTTGAATATACAAATACAGCCCGTTGATGCGCTCCCATAAATCCTCAGGGAGCATTTCGCGTAAGGTACGCGTATTTTCACGTGCATACTTAACACATGATAATATCGAACTTGGGTTACGCTCATCAGCGATTAAAAAGTGCATGATGTCGTTTTCATTCGCCTCATCGTAATACTCTTGATAAAGTTGATCCAAGCCAGCCACTTTGAGCAATGTGCCCCATCCTAAAGAAGCGCCATTCGGGATATCTAACAAGGTATCTGAAATTTTAATAATCAACCTTGCCGTATTTTCTGCGCGCTCTAAATAACGCGCCATCCAATAGAGGTTTTCCGCATCACGTGCCAGCATTAGATACCCTCCTCGACAATCCAAGTATCTTTGCTGCCACCGCCTTGCGAAGAATTAACGACCAGCGAACCTTGACGCATTGCGACGCGTGTGAGTCCGCCTGTAGTGGCGTACAACTTATCCGATTGCAAAACAAAGGGTCTTAAATCCAAATGTCTTGGCGCAAGCTGCCCTTCTATAATCGTTGGCGCCGTAGAAATATTCAGCGTAGGTTGTGCCATATAATTGCGCGGGTTATTGAGTATCAGCTCTTTAAACTGATTACGTTCAGCTTGTGTGGCGCGTGGGCCAATGAGCATGCCATAACCACCAGATTCATTGGCTGGCTTCACGACTAATTTATCTAGGTTGTTAATCACATAATCTTTTTGGTCATCGTACATGCACATATAGCTAGGTACGTTTTGCAATATGGGATCTTGGTCTAAATAATACTTAATGATTTTTGGCACGAAGGTATACACCACTTTATCATCTGCGACGCCTGCTCCGGGTGCATTGGCAATGGCCACATTACCGTTGCGCCATGCCCGCATTAGCCCACGCACGCCCAAGACAGATTCTGGGTTAAACACTTCAGGGTCTAAAAAGTCATCATCAATGCGGCGGTAAATCACATCCACACGTTGAAGCCCAGTAATATTCTTCATGTAGACAATATCGTTTTCATCGACGATTAAGTCTGAACCCTCTACCAAATAAACACCCATTTGTTGCGCTAAATAACTATGCTCAAAATATGCCGAGTTATAAATGCCAGGTGTAAGCACCACAATCACAGGCACCTCGCCATTGCGCGGAGAAAGCGCTGCTAGCGTGTTGTAAAGCTGTGTTGGATAATCGTCGACAGGCAAAATAGTTGAGGTTCTAAACAGCTCGGGAAAAACACGCTTCATGATTTGGCGATTTTCTAGCATATAAGAAACACCAGAGGGCACGCGCAAATTATCTTCTAACACATACATGGTGCCATCACTATCGCGCACCAAGTCTGTGCCGCATATATGCGCCCATGCACCAAATCTAGGCGAGACACCCACGCACTGCTTTCTAAAATTTGCTGAACCTTTGAGTACCTCAATTGGAAAAACGCCGTCTTTGACGATTTGCTGTTTATTGTACAAATCATCAATAAATAGATTCAGCGCTGTTAATCGTTGTTTTAAACCAGCCTGAATTGGCTCCCATTCGCGTCTGCTCATCACTCTAGGCACAACGTCGAAAGGCCAAGCCCTATCTATGTTTCCAGCATCTGAGTAGATAGTAAAGGTAATCCCCATCGCCAGAATAGTCGCTTCAACGGCATGCCGCCTATCTTGAAGTTCCTTTTCATCGAGTGAGCTAAGATAATCAAACAGCGGCTTAGCCACTGAGCGTGGTCGCAAATGTTGATCCAATAACTCATCATAAGCTTGTACTGAAGCGTACTCTATGGAGGAAATTTTCATGTATTTTTTCGTTGTTATAATCGTCTAAAGTATCTTTATGAATATACCTAGCGATTTTTGTGCCAATTATGCCGTTAAGTTTGTAATGCTCTGACGCCCTCTTCAACACCAGCAGCTTCAGTGAGCGCAGCCACGTTCTCTTTGGTAAAAAAACCATCAAAATCACCATAACGCTGCACGTACTCAATAATCAATGATGAGTGTTCTGATGCGTTAGAGAATATTTGTTTTAGCCCTTGTTCTTTCGAGCCAATCACATCTAATAAGAACCCTTTACCCTGTTCTGCAATCGCATTAACCACGAAATCAATATGTTCAATACCATCACGCTCACCATCTTTTACTGCAAGTGCCATATGGTGTAAACGTGGGCCATAGTTACGTACAAAGGTTTCTGTTGGTGAGGGCAACTTTTCGAGATGATTGACAAAGTAAGGCGTATTGTTTGCTGTAAATACTTTTGCTGGGCTTCTAGATTCAGCGACACCATGCACACTTTTGGTAACATTAGTGGAAGAGTTTTGATCACGAATATTGTAAGCACCCCAGAAGTAATAGCTCGACCAAGACAGGTATTCTAAAATCGCCACTTCGCGGTTTTGACTATAAACGCGGGTCGCCAAGTGATCGACAGGCAAAATCAGATCATCTATACGCAACTTTTCTTGTAGCAATTTAGCCTGTTCATATGCGGCTTGTACATCTGAACGAATAGTGCTCATTCCTAATGCATACACGCGCAAATCATTAGGATGACGCTCTAAGTACGCCACAATATTGTGCGTGTAAGGCGAAGGCTTGCTAATCGCCAAATTACCTGGCAACTCTAACTTGCGGACATCATTTTGGTTAAAAAAACGAAACTCACGCGATTGTTGTATCTTTTCGACTTCATGCAAGTTACTAACGCGAATGATTTCACCCATATAGCGGCTGTTTGGTTTTTGCGAACCAACGGGATAAATCTCATTAAGGGCACGAAAAATACCTCTAAAATTAGGGTCTTTTACTTCGCGCAGTATCAAGTCTGGAGAGTTTAAATCGATGCGCAAAATGTGCGTCCAATGTGACTCACTCTCAAGTGTGACCAAGTAATGATAAGGCGTCATCAAACATAGTTCAGCTATATATTCAATCGAATGGTCGGGGTCAACTGTAATCATCAGTGCATCAATCTCATGCACCATTTCGGTTAAGCCTAAGCGATCACGCTCTTCTAACAAACGTTGTAAGTATTCTTCAAAAAATGGCGAATTTTCTTTGTCGCCATGGCGGGGAAATTGCAAGGAATTCATTTGAGTCATTTCTAAAATTTAAGGATTGCAGATATTACAAAGCTAAAATTGTGCCAAAACACAATCAGCTTAAATGCACTAATGACAATTACTTTTTGTTACTACTTAACGGTGGATTTGTGGCAAAATATTTTCTGATGCCACTCAATATAGAATCGACGAGCTTGTCTTGATAGTCGTCATCTATGAGTTTGCGTTCCTCTTCCGGATTGCTAATAAATGCCGTTTCTACCAAGATGGAAGGAATATCCGGTGATTTCAGAACAGCAAAGCCTGCTTGCTCAACATGATTTTTATGTAGCTTATTTATTTCACCTATATGCCCTAACACCGCTTTACCAAGCTTGAGGCTATCGTGAATAGTGGCAGTTTGGGATAAATCTAGCAATGTTTTCGCAAGTAGCGGGTCTCTACCACCCAAACTTACACCACCAATCAAATCTGATTCATTTTCTTTCTTTGCTAAATAACGTGCGCTGGCGCTGGTGGCACCCTTTTCAGATAACGCAAACACAGAGGAACCTCGAGCAGCAGGATTAGTAAACGCGTCTGCGTGAATAGAAATAAACAAATCAGCTTTAAATTTACGCGCTTTGACTACACGTGTACCTAGAGGCACAAAATAATCACCGTCTCGCGTTAGTAAGCCACGCATATTGGGTTCTGCATCGATCTTTTGTTTTAACTTTCTAGCAATTTTTAGGGTGATATCTTTTTCACGACTTCCGTTTGCACCTCGTGCGCCAGGATCCTCACCACCATGCCCAGGGTCAATGGCAATCGTAATTAAGCGCTCGTCATCTTTGTCCGCAAGCACTTCATCCTTCTTTTCAGTTTCTGTAGTTGGTGCAGTATCTGTCATTGGTGGGGTTGCTTCAGTTGGAGGCAAATCATCACCGCCCGCGTTGGGTGGTAGAGGTTCAATCACTGGTTTAGTGCTATCTGGACTCTCTGATTCACCGTTTCTTTTTCCAAGCATCGACATCAGCTCATCTTGTAATGGGTAAATATCTAACACCAAACGATGTTTATAATCACCCGCGGGCGCAAGCGCGAACAAATTAGATTTGACCTCCCCTTTCAAGTCAATCGCAATTCGCACTACACCAGGCTTGAATTTGGCGACACGCACTTGTTTGATATAAGGATCACTCGATAAGATTTTGTTAGATAAGGTCTGTAAAACACTGGTCAGTTCGACATCTTCAATATCTAACACCAGTCGATCTGGATTTTTTAGAATAATCAATTGATACTTAACGGGTGCTGAAGACTCAAAAGCAATGCGTGTATATTCTTCTGCAGGCCAAACCCGAGCAGCCGTAATAGCATTTAACGCATGTGCCACTGGGCTTATAACAATTAGAAAAACAAATAAGATTTTGAATAATAACTGGCTATTCATGAAGACTTTCTCTGCGCACTCAATCTACATTTCTTCTAAACACTTTTTACCTATCGCAGAATTTGCAGTAAAAGTAATTTGTCGGCTATTCGGTTTATCAGTATCATTTGCAGCTATCATTGCTAGATGCACTTCAATGTCTGCGCTGGGTAACACATGTTTTGCCCTCTCAGGCCATTCTATCATGCAAATCGTTTGTGAATTAAAGTACTCATTAAAGCCTGCGGCATCCCATTCATTTTCATCATTGAATCTATATAGGTCAAAGTGATATAGATTTCCCTGAAAAGGGATATGTATTTTCTGTTGTGATTTTATCTCGTATATTTCTACAAGGTTATAAGTCGGGCTTTTCACTTTTCCATGAAATCCCAAGCCTTGTAATACGCCACGCACAAACGTGGTTTTACCTGCACCTAAATCGCCATACAAATAAACAGTTAAGCCAGATAGTAATGTGTTTGCAAAATGAGCCCCACAGTTCAAGGTCGCAGCTTCATCAGGCAATTTCAAACTCTTAACGCTTAATGTAATATCATTCTGATTATGCATCTAGATTCAACTAACGATTACGTAGGGCTGGCCGCCGACATTAAAAAATGGGGTAAAGCGCTCGGATTTTCCGAAATTGGGATTGCCGATACCGATTTGTCGCATGCCGAAATTGAACACCAAGCTTGGATAAAAAAAGGCTTTCATGGTGACATGGATTATATGGCAAAACACGGCATCAAGCGAACTCGCCCTGCAGAGTTGGTGCCAAAAACTTTACGCGTCATTTCTGCGCGTCTAGACTATCTGCCTCCTAACGCAAAAAATAGCTGGGAAGTCATGGAAAATGGCAATCAAGCTTTTATTTCGCGCTACGCGCTTGGTCGCGATTATCATAAGGTCTTGCGCAATAAGCTGCAAAAACTATGCGATAAAATTGCTGAACACTATCACGATTTTGAATATCGCGCTTTTACTGATAGCGCACCTGTACTTGAGGTGGCGCTTGCCGAAAAGGCTGGCCTAGGTTGGCGCGGCAAACACACTTTGCTGATTAATAAAGACCACGGCTCTTGGTTCTTTTTAGGCGAGATTTACACCAATCTCCCACTGCCTATTGACCAACAAGCCACGAATCATTGTGGCAGTTGTAGCGCATGTATCGACATCTGCCCAACCAAAGCGATTGTCGCACCATACGAAGTAGACGCACGCAAGTGCATTTCTTACCTTACTATTGAACTTAAAACCAGCATCCCAGTTGCATTAAGACCGCTCATTGGCAACCGTGTATATGGATGTGACGACTGCCAGTTAGTTTGTCCTTGGAACAAATTTGCAGAAAACACGCAGGAACCCGATTTTAACGTCCGTCATGGCCTTGATGACATACAGTTAATTGATTGCTTTCACTGGTCAGAAGCTGACTTTAAAGAAAGAATGGCTGGAAGTGCTATTTTTCGAATAGGCTACCAACAATGGCTACGGAATATAGCAGTTGGCCTCGGAAATGCGCCAACATCACCTGAAGTCATTAACGCACTAAAAACACGAGAAAATGATGAAAATGAAATCATTAGGGAACACGTAGCATGGGCATTAAGCCAACATGAAAATCCATTTTAAAGCTAGTCACCAGAGTATTA
>CAYXHH010000063.1:0-9310 GCA_964464725.1 uncultured Methylotenera sp.
TGCCAATCGGCAAAGTCGCGCATGCGTTCTTCGTTTTCGGCCTCAAAACCCATTGAAGTCCATACGTCAGTGGTAATTAAATCGGCACCTTTAGCTGCATCCATCGGGTCAGCAAATGTTTCAAAATGGTCATGCCCATACAAATTGGCGCGTTCTGGCTCAACTTCATAGCCTGGTGGCGTTGAAACATGCACATTGAAATCCAGCATCTCAGCAGCTTGTAGCCATGTATTACAGACATTATTGCTATCGCCTATCCAAGCCACGGTTTTGCCCTTAATCGAACCACGATGCTCGATATAGGTAAAAATATCCGCCAAGATTTGGCAAGGATGATACTCATTGGTGAGGCCATTAATTACTGGTACGCGTGAATTAGCGGCAAAACGCTCGATAATGCTTTGCTCAAAGGTACGAATCATCACAATATCGCTCATACGTGAAATCACTTGCGCAGCATCTTCCACGGGTTCGCCGCGACCCAATTGCGAATCACGTGTGTTGAGGTAAATAGCAGAACCACCTAGCTGATGCATGCCTGCCTCAAAACTTAAGCGTGTGCGCGTACTGGCTTTTTCAAAAATCATGACTAGCGTGCGATCTTGCAAAGGCCAATATTGTTGATAACCTTTAAACTGACCTTTAATCCACGCAGCACGTGCAAAAATATGATTCAGTTCATCTGTACTTAAGTCATTGAACTGTAGAAAATGTTTGATTGCCATTTTAAATATCTAACTATTTGTTTTGCAAAAACGCTTTAATAATGTCTGATAAACGTGCGACTAAGGCTTTAGACTCTTCAGCATTTATCACCAGTGGCGGTAGTAAACGAATCACGCTATCAGCGGTGACATTAATGAGCAACTTAGCCTCAAGAGCAATTTTAATCAACTCACTGCATGGCCTATCTAACTCAATACCTATCATCAAACCTGCATGACGAACTGTGACTACACCTTTGGTATTGGCAAGCTCCGCCTTAAAGCCATCGCATATCAAGTCACCCATCGCTTGCGCATTTTCACGCAGCTTTTCATCTTGTATCGCATTTAAGGTTGTTAAGCCTGCCGCAGTCGCTAGTGGGTTTCCGCCAAATGTCGAGCCATGTTTACCATACACAAACACGTCTGCCGCTGCGCCTTTGGCAACGCAGGCGCCGATTGGTACGCCTGAGCCTAAACCTTTAGCCAAACTCATGACGTCCGGCATAATGTCAGTGTGTTGAAATGCAAACCATGTACCCGTGCGACCAATGCCACTTTGTACTTCATCTAGCATGAGCAACCAGCCATTTATATCACAGACTTGACGTAACCCTTGTAAATAAGCGCGTATATCGGCGGGTATATTGATGCCGCCTTCGCCTTGCACAGGCTCAACTAAAATTGCAACCACATTATTCTTACGCATGGCGATTTGCTTAACCGCCTCTAAATCATCATATGGCACACGGATAAATCCAGACACCAGCGGCTCAAAGCCTGCTTGCGCTTTGCGATTACCCGTCGCAGAAAGCGTAGCCATCGTGCGCCCATGAAAGGAACGCTCCATCACAATAATTTCGGGATTTTCGATGCCTTTGTTGTGTCCATAAAGCCGCGCTAACTTAATGCTAGCTTCATTCGCTTCACAACCTGAGTTGCAAAAAAATACTTTATCCATGCCAGAAATTTCAGCTAATTTATCAGCTAATGCTGCTTGCTCGGCAATGTGATAATAGTTAGAAACATGAATCAGCTTAGCCGCTTGCTCGGCAATTGTTTTGACCAACTTTGGGTGTGCATGTCCAAGGCCATTTACAGCGACACCAGAAAGTGCGTCGAGATATTTTTCACCATTAGTATCCCACAACCAAACACCTTCACCCTTGGTAAAGGTGACTGGAAGTCGATTGTAGTTATTCATTAAATGCTGCGTCATATGATTTCCGTACCAATATAATCTTAACAATTCGCCAAATCTAAAAAAGCAAAACGGCGGCTAAGGCCGCCGTTAAAGCCTGAGAAGTATTTATAAGCCTAATGCACTGCGATGCGTTAAGCCGTTTGCCATAAAAAAGAGCATGGGGATAGACAACATCATATTGGTGCGAGAAGCCAACATTGCCACCCTGCGCGCTTTTGCCTTAATCTCGTCTGTTGCAGGCACGATGCCTAAAATCTTTTTCTGATTTGGCCAAATAAAATGCCAAACGTTAAACAACATGATGGTACCTAGCCATGCGCCTATACCAATACCTTCGTAACCATTGCGTAGCATAAATGCATCCATGAAGCCGGCACCCAATAACCAAGCACCTGCTAACCATGTACCAACGGCTGCCCATCTAAAATAAAACAAAGCACGTGGCGCGACATGCTTCGTGATGCCAGCCGCAGTACCATCGGCTCCTGCATCTTTTAAGGCGGCCATTTGTACCAAATTAAAGTAATACAACAAGCCAATCCATGTAATACCAAAAATGACATGTAACCAACGGGCAATACCAGGCATTAGGGCTTCCATATTAGGCTCCCACTACTAAGAAATTTTTTAAAAAAACAACCAATACAACAGTCAGTATCAGCCCAGAAATAATCGTACCTAACACCGATTCTAATGGATTTTTCATAGTAGTCATCCCCCCGATTCATTATTGTTGGTAATAATGCATGAGATTAGCTGAAATGACACAAATTAGCAAGGATTTGTCTATGCGTTTCAAGCCTTTATCATCACTCATTTGCAATTTTGTCTTGCCTTTAAAAACGGTTTGATACGCGCTTGTGTGTCAGGATGTGTGGCAAACATTTCGGTCATCACGTCACCACGCGCTGATTTGGATTCAGAGCTTTGTTTTTTCTCAGTAGATTTTGTTTTGCTAGCTTTGTCTTTACGCGATTTATCCAACATTTGCGTCTCTAGGCGCGTTAAGATATCCGCAAAAGCGCGTGGTGGCAAACACGCTTTCTGCAAGGCACTTAAAGCAAACGCATCTGCTTCGAGTTCATGCAGACGCGAATAGCGCATTTGCATCAACGCTGCTGGCAGGCCAGAAGCAACTGCACTAACATCACCTGTCACTGCCGCTAGCACCAAGCCCGCTAGCACGCCTTGTATACTTTGCCTAAAGGCATGACGACGTTTAACATGCCCTAGCTCATGTGCCAATACGGCAACAATTTCTGTGTCATTTTTTGCAAGTTTAACAAGCTCATCTGTCACGACCATGATGCCACCTGGCAGCGCAAAAGCATTAGCGCCTATCATGCCGCCTGCTCTAAACTCTAGACGATACTTTGGGCAATCTTTCATCACCAAACACAGCTTGGCAAGTGCCACTGAAATACTGGCTTTGTGTTTCGCATCGGTTTTACTCGGCGAAAAATAACCATACTGACTATCCAAGCCTTCTAATGCTTGCTCACCAAGTTTGGCTTCCATCTCCGGTGGCGTCGCTTTTGCGACGTATTCGGCCAAAGTCGGCACCCCAAACTGTAAAAACAACCAGCCTGCGAATACAGTAATCAACATCGCGGCAAAAACCCAAGCAAGGTGATTTTCTAAATAATGCAGTCCACGCCAAAATGCATTTTCCTTACTTGGCATCGCGAGCTCTAATTCAGTGATATCGTATGCTTCTAATCTGCCGCCATTCGGCAAATCGATCACACGCTTGGTCGCTCCTAATTTTGCTTGAATTTCTAAATCAGCAAAATTAAATACTAAAGTATCATCTGCTACTTCAAAGCTGATATTTTTGGCATGCTCTGTCACCCGCACCAGTACTGGCTTGGCGCTTGCACTTAAACCATCATAATAATCAGCTTGAAATTTCATTTCATTATGAACTGCGCCCAAAAGCCTCTTTAACCAAATGAGAGATCAACATCAAACATATCTGCAATTTCCTCACCAGTCGCCTTGATTTCCTCTTTTTTCTCGCCAACAAACTGATCAAAATCGACATCACCAATGATTTCTAATTTAGACGCACGGTAACGCGCTATACGGATTTGTGCCCAAGGTGTTGCCAACCCAAAGGTCAGCAAAATTGCGCCTAAATTACTTAAATATAGCCAGATAAAATCGCGCGCGCGCAAACTACTTTTAAATGACAACTGGTCGAGCTTTGTATTGTTCCAGACCAAGTTAGCAATACGCGATTGAAAGTAGGCCAAAAATCCAAAAATAAATAAGCCATATAACAAAATGCCAGCGAAGCCCGCCAAAATAGCAAGCGGACTGCTTAACCACTCTTTAATCTTATTTTCTGTCGCCATTTTTTGTTCCATATCAGCGGCAGCTTTTTCCTCTTCTAGCATTTGTCGCTCTTCCTCAGCGGTCAACTCCCGTGGTGCGACTTCTTCAGTGGTCAATTCAGCTGGCAGCCCTTCAGTTGGGCTAGGTTCTATTTCTGGTGGGTTAGCGTCTGAATATACGCGCTCAACTGTTGTAGGCGTTGCTGTATCATTTTGCGTCTCGTCACTTACTGGTGCCTCCATCTCAGCAGGCACTTCCATCTCAGGGGCTGTCTCGTTCAGCGCTAAAACCATATTCGAATTCAATTGAATGGGCGCGAACGCTTGCACATTTGGGATAGTTAACATGGCTTGTGGCTTAGCCGCCGCTTTGGCTTTGTTGACATAAGCTTGGTAAGCAGGAATTGCAATTGCAGCCAAAATCCCAATCAATGGCACAATGAACACAATCAGATACACTTTATAAAACTGCTTCACGACGCGGCCCATGTTAAATTGGCTGAGGCCAAAGCGATGGTTATTCATGATAAATTGGCTTTTTTCGTGTGCGATGTACGGCCAGATTAAACCCAATGTAAAAAATGTCAGCAGAGGCAAGCCAATATACACGCGTATTGCTTGACTGACGGTACCTTTGAAATCGAAACGTAAACCGCGATGGCTAGTGTTACGCGCATTAAACAATGAACCACGTACAATCAGCCATGGCAGTGCGAGAAAGAATAAAATCAATAACACTGCGGCAAGCACTGGGCTACTGCCTTTGCCATACACATACAATGCAAATAACACAAACGCAATGATGCGCCCTTTTAATATCGACATTGGCTTTGCGTGGTAATCAAAGCCCACATTTTCAATTAAAGTATTGTTGTAAAAATACTTTTTGCGGCGCACTTTTGCCCACGCTGAATAAATCCCCAATGTCAGCAAACTTAACAGCAAATTCACTATCCAAATACCAAAATACTCTGATGCTTTTCCTGTAAAAATGATAGGTGTTGTTTTTTGATTTTCGCTTGGTAAGCTCATTATTATTTTCCTATTGTGATCAATTTTTTCTAATTATCTGGTGATTTCTAACAATATAAAGTGTAACTGATTTAGACTATTTGGTATATTTGATGCCAAATATTACCTTGCTATCACTCAAAAGTAGCGCTCAGTCGCAATACTTAACACCTAAATTAACCCAAAAATGCCATGAAACTACCCAAACTATCTACAACGCAATTTAAATGGCCGCATTTAGGCAGTTTATGGATGGTGGTCGCTGCGGTAGGTTTTGCCATCATGGGCACACTGGTTAAAATTGGTGCGAATAAATTCAGTAGCGCAGAATTAGTTTTTTATCGCTCTGCATTTGGCTTAGTCGCGATTTATGCTTACATTTTTGTGAACAAACTGCCACTCAAAACGCCTGTGATGGGCATGCAGATGTCGCGCGCATTGGTTGGTTTTGCTTCATTGGTATTATTTTTTTATGCCATTGCACACTTACATTTGGCAACTGCCATCACACTTAACTACACCTCGCCTTTATTTCTTGCGCTGTTTATGCCATTTGTTTTGCATGAAAAGCCAAAACCCGCACTTTATGGCGCTGTAGTGCTGGGATTTGTTGGTGTCGTCCTCTTACTTAAACCAACACTAAGCAATCAAGATGCACTGGCAGGCTTGTTGGGCTTGGCTTCTGGCATAGGCGCCGCAATTGCCTATATCCATGTAAAACAACTCGGCAACTTAAACGAGCCAGATTGGCGCACGGTGTATTACTTCACACTCATTTCAACGATTGGCGCAGGGTTTTGGATGCTCATGCAAAGCTTTACCACTGTCAATTGGAGCGATTTACCATTGCTGTTTGGTTTAGGATTATCAGCTACCATTGCTCAATTAGCCATGACGCGCGCTTATCGCACAGGTAACACGCTGACTGTCGCCAGTTTGGCCTACCTCACTGTGGTGTTAGCAAGCCTGATTGGCGTGTTAATCTGGAATGAGCATCTATCCATCTCAGAATGGCTTGCTATTGGTTTAATTATCTTAAGCGGCATCATGAGTATCCATGTAAGCAATAGCAAATAAATACTCATTATTCTGCATTTTCTCGCTTATTCATCATCACAAAAACAACTGAATCACTACATGATGTGATGCATGATGTTTTTGCACACAAAGCACTAGACATTTCAATGCGTTAGCAGTAATCTGTACTTTCCGCGTTAAAAACGCAAATTTAGTTTTAATGACAATGATTGTTATAACTATTCAATATATTAATGCATATTTTGCGAGACTAAGCATCTTAATGCTAGTTGCAACCATGCTAAGTGGCTGCCTTGGCGGCACGGTGGCGCAGCAAATTGCACGCTCTATCGCCACCAGTGTGGCAGATAAAACCGTTGCGCGCGCCATGGGTGTGGAAGAAGAGGAAGACTATACACCAGCGCAATATGCAGCAGCAGAAAAACTAAGTACAGAAAATAATGCTGTACAACGTAGCTTTATGCAAAACTCTCAATCGCCAAGCAACGCAACAACCACTAGTAATCGAACAATTCAATTAAAAGAAACAGAAGTAGATGAATTATCTTACATGCTAGCAACTGCACGTTTCTTGCCTGTTAAACCTGTCTCCGAGCCATTACCACAGGCACCCATTGAGCAAAAAGAAGATGTAGCGCCAATTCAAGCGAATCAGCTTGCGCGCGTTGAACTGTTCAACTTGCTGATTGGAGATGAAAAAACTGCTATTTTAGAAGAAGCACGCTTAGTTGGCGCCACAAATTTACCGCAAAAACATGAGTGGAAAAATTGGCAAGTTGGCGTGGGTGAAATTGAACATAGCAAGAAAATGATTACATTTTTAATTCCACCAGAATTTGGCAAGCTCGCAAGTGGCGCGATTACGATGGTAGAAATTGCAGGTTCAGGCGAGTTAAGTATTGCCCGTTATGAGCCAGAAAACATGAAATTCAAACGCGCAAGCAACATCAAACAAGCGCAAGGATTCTAAAATACTTACTTAGGGTTCTAGCAAGCCACTACGCATGGCAATCAGCGCAATTTCTGCCGAATTATTTGCGTTAAGTTTTTGTTTAATATTGTATAAATGTGTACCCACGGTGCGTGGACTTAAAAATAAACTCTCGGCAATTTCATTGGTAGTTTTACCACGTGCAAGCGACATAAACACCTCAAACTCGCGCTCACTTAATACATCGACGGGGCTTTGTTCACCAGATAACTGCTGAATCGCCATTTGTTGCGCCACGCTTGCCTCAATATATTTTTTACCCGTTGCGATGGTACGTATCGCTTTAATCAGCTCTTCAGCCGCACTACGTTTGGTTAAATAGCCCATTGCCCCCGCATTTAACACGCGCTTAGGATGCACTGAATCTTCATGTGCACTTAGTACCAAAATTTTCGCATTACTGTCCTTGGCTAAAATGCGTTCAATTGCTTCAATACCACCCATGCCAGGCATGGTAATATCCATCACTACCACATTCGGCTTATGCTCAACATAAGACTTAATCGCCGTTTCACCACTTTCAGCTTCCGCCACCACTTTGATATCCGCGTCTGATTCTAACAACATCTTGAACCCCATCCGCACAACGGCATGGTCATCAACTAACATAATGCTTATTTGGCTCATCAGTTTTACTCTCTAAGATTAATTGCATTGGGAATATTAATATAAATGGTCGTGCCTTTGTTAGGCTCATTTTTATTCGTATTCAATGCAGATTCCACATTAAAACTACCCTTAAAACCTTGTACACGCTCGCGCATGCCCAGCAAACCAAAATGATTCGTTTGGTCTACATCATGAATATTCATGCCACGTCCATCATCTTTAATCATCAGTTGCAAAGCCCCATTTTTAGAGGTTTCTAGCTTAATTTCAATATTATCAGCCTCTGCATGTTTAATCGCATTGTTAATCGCCTCTTGCACTATGCGATAAATATTAATGTTTAAATTCTCACCTAGTTTATCTAAATTCCCAGCCAAATGAAGCTTAATATTGATATTGGGGTGTGCAGTTTGCAATTGGTTCACAATATCGCGCAAGGTTTCGCTTAAGCCTAGGTTATCTAGCGAGCCAGGTCTTAATTGCCGAATAATATTATGCATGCCATCGTAAATGTGGTTTGCGGCGGCCACGATGGTTTGCGCATGCCCAGAAACTTCTGGGGCAGAATCTTTAGTTTTACTCGCAATCGCCACCGCAAAGGTTTTCACTGCAGTGACATATTGCCCAAGCTCATCATGCAATTCGCGCGATAAACTTCTACGTTCTTCTTCAATATGCTCTTGAATTAATGCGGTTAATTGACGATTTTCTTCGAGCTCTCGCTCTGCCGCAAGCGATTCTGCCATGCGATTTAAACTATGCCCAATACGGTCAAACTCTGGCAGATCAAAACTTGGTAATCTTGGTGAGAAATCACCCTGCTCCATGGTGTTAATTGCCTTAATCATCGGCTGTAATGGCTGCAACCAGCGACCTAACATCCAATACACCATGATATTTAACAGCACAAAAAAAGCCAGCCCGACAAAAAATAAATAGCGCATTTTTGCCCAAGCTTCACGTATTGCGCCCGAAGGATTAGGCTCAATCACAAGCTTGCCATAGAAAATATCACGGGTTACAGATTTCTCATGCGGATCAAGCATGCTATAAAACCAATCTGGCGGGTTTACATTTGCGCGATATTTTGAAGGTGGCGATTTAAAAATCTCTGCCCCACCTAAGTTGTAAAGCTTAATTTCGTTGCCACGCACATGCCCCAAGTGATTTAAAAATCGGTACATCACCTCATGCGTGTAGCCCCACTCAGGATTCCTCACCGAACTGGCAATCACGGTATCAAGCAACTGCACCGTGACTCTCGTGGCCGCCTCTACACCTTCTTGAATAGAATCTTTTGTCCCTTTAAATACAATAAAACCGACCGCCGACATAAACAACAGCAACAATGCGGTGATGAGTAAATTAAGGCGCAGGCGTAAGCTCATGCGATGGATTATAGCGAATTAATCGCTAA
>CAYXHH010000064.1:0-9285 GCA_964464725.1 uncultured Methylotenera sp.
TTAGTCAGTAATCCTCATCCACCAATATCTCATCATAAGGAGGTGGTTCTAAAATTATTTTTGCTCCACTACTCCTAGATTCTATAGTTTTCGATTCTGTTGTATTTGAATGTTTTACTGCTGGACTTGTACTTTTTGAACCTTCATTGAGTAAACTCTGTTTACTTGCATCCGTGCTGATATCACTATGATTAATTGTTTGATTCGCTTTTAACGGATACAAATCTAACATGATTCTGTGCTGGTACTTTTCTCTAGGTTTAGCCATAGTCAGTACTGCTTTAACTTCAGACTTTAAGTCAAATACGATACGTGTCACCCCTGGCTTAAAATTGCCTACCCGCACTTGTTTGATTGACATGTCTTCCGAAAAGCTTTTTCTGGTCAATATGTTAAGTTGATTGTTAATTGGGGTTTTCATCAGGTCTAGCACTACCCGATTTGGATTGTTCAGTATGAGCATTGAATTAGAGACCGCCTGATTTGTCTCGATTACGATGTGGGTATATTCACTCGTTGGCAAACTAAATACGCTGGTATTAATTACTTCGGCTGCTTGAATGACAATACTTGAAACGCATAACATGGCACTCGCCAAGACTTTGATATACAACTTAACGTTGTGTATGCTGGTCATTATTCGATCCAATATTAAATTGCTCAGCTTGGTTAAGTGCAATCACTTAACTTAATTAATACAATCCCATTTATTTGCACGCCCCGACGACTTAACGGCATTTTTGATGTAATTTTTCTCTAAGCTTTCAAGGGCTCTGGCTTCAAAACGCCATTTCCAATTTCCATCTACTGTACCAGGCACATTCATGCGGTGCTTACCGTCTAAGCCTAAGATATCCTGCATGGGAATAATCGCCAATTTGGCTTTGGTATTCAATGCTAAATCGATTAAAGCTTGAGGTATATTGGGCGCATCAGTTTCTAATAAGCGATGCAAATGTGCTTTTGCATTTTCATCGAGCGTTTCGTACCATCCTAGCGTGGTATCGTTATCATGCGTTCCAGTATAAACGACACTGTTTTCACCAATATTATCGGGCAGATAAGGATTATCATCTCCGCCGCCAAAAGCAAACTGCAAAATCTTCATGCCAGGTAGATTGTATTTTTCTCGTAACGCATCCACTTCTTCAGTAATAATGCCTAAATCTTCAGCAACAAGTCGCATCTTAGGAAAACGCTTAACAATTGCAGCCAGTAGTGCATCGCCTGGCGCCTCGACCCATGCGCCGTTAATTGCCGTTTCCTCAGATGCAGGAATCTCCCAAGCAGCTTCTAAGCCTCTAAAATGGTCGATACGTACCATATCGAACAAGCGCTGTTGAGTACGTATACGAGCTAACCACCAACGAAAGCCGTTGGCTTGCATCGCTTGCCAGTTATAGTGTGGATTGCCCCAGCGCTGACCAGTGGCTGAAAAGTAATCTGGCGGCACACCCGCTACCACTTCTGTATTTTTATTTGCATCTAACTTAAATGCATGCGGTTGCGCCCATACGTCCGCGCTATCAAAGGCCACAAAAATTGGAATATCTCCGAACATCGCTATGCCTTTTTTATTTGCATAGGCTTTAAGGTCCAACCATTGTTTAAAAAATAAAAATTGCGTAAATTTAATCACAGCAATTTCGTGCTCGTAGCGTTCTTTTAATTTTTTGATTGCCATTGGCTGCTTGTTTTTATAGGCTATGGGCCATGCATTCCAACTGATATGTTTAAAATGCTCTCTTAACACCAAAAATAAAGCAAAATCGCCTAGCCAAGCGACGTTTTCTTGGCAAAAAAGCGTAAATTCCTTTTGCAGCCTTGTATTTTTTCCGAGCTTGTAACGCAAATAGGCAAGCTCTAATAGCTCTTTTCTATTCGTTTGGGGTTGAATTAAATCCTGCTTGGTCAATAAATGTTCATTTACCAACTTAGCTAAACTAATAAATGCTGGATTGCCTGCATGCGCGCTTAGACATTGATAGGGAGAACCATCATCGTGTGGCATATTGAGTGGCAAAGTTTGCCAAACACTTGCACCAATTTCGGCTAAAAAATCAACGAATAGAAAGGCATCGACACCTAAATCACCTGATGGCAATGAGCTTATGTGCAATAGCACACCAGCGTGGCGATTAGCTTCTTGCTTAGATTTAGGCATTATTAAGGTTTCTTTAACTTAACATCAGTTTTGCGTGAAAAAATAAAATATTCTAGATTGTTTACTCACCACCACGGCGCATAGTGCCAGCATTTTCTGCATTGCCGCCACCTTTACTAATTGCTTTATTTAGTATGCTAGGTACAGGTACTTTAAGCAATTGGTACAAATTTATGAGGTTGCGGCGATAGAGCTTATCGAAACTCGCCACGCTATCTGAGGCGTTATAATCACCGAACCACCAAAACCAATCCGAACCTTCGCATATTGCTAACTGACGTTCGCAGGCTTTTAATTGCTCTGCATTCAGCGATTTGTTTGCAATGACTCTATCGTAGGCTTTCTTCGCCTCGCACAATAAATCCCAAGCCAAGTTTTTATCTGTGCTACCTACCCAAGTACTAAATGTACCATACACCCAACTTCCAGCGGCAACTTGGGGTAATACTGGCGTATTAATCTTGCTAGTCTCATTTTTCTTAGATTGGCATATTTCTACAATATCTGTAGGCGTCGTCATCACGATTGTGGGATGTTGCGCTAAAGCCTCATACAATTCTTTTAAAAAGTAATACCCGTTGTATGGGTAATATTCCCAAGCATTTTCCCCATCTAAAATCACACTGACCACTTTGGCACTGTCCGTTTGATTAGCTTCGTGAATAGCCTCTAAAGACTTAACAAAGTCATGCACGGCTTCTGTGGAATGCATCTTTGAATACTCAAAGCCTATTTTATCTGATAGTTGATCGTCTCTAAAAAAACATAACAGGTCATCTTTACCATTAGAAATCTTATAAGGCTGATACAAATAATTGTTTTTGTCAGAAACATCTAATTGAGATTTAGCAAGGCTATTTGCCAATACACCTTGGCCTGTAGCCGCCCACTTAACACCATTTTCAGCCAATAAAATTAATGCATCTTTTGAAACCGCGCCTTCGGCAGGCCACATGCCACGTGGTGTTACTCCAAAAAAACGCTGATGCGCCGCTTTAGCTGAGACGACATGCGCAACGGCTCTTGTCTTTCCATCAGGATAATGTTTATTTTTAGGCAAAGGTGCGTAAGGCATTGCATCTAACGTGGATTTAAAGTCTAGCAATAAAGGCAGTATAGGATGGTAATGCGGGGTGCTGGAAATTTCGATTTGTTTGCGTTTCATCAACGCTTTATAACGTGGAATTAAATCGGAAATTGTCTCGCCGATGACTTTGAATAGCTGCTTTCTGTCCTTCATCGTAAACAAGACGCCTTTATGCAGCAAAGACTTCACGACACTATTGTTTTGACGCAAGCTCTCACCAGTCCAAGCAAGATGGTACCAAACTAATAAATCCGCTTTGTATTGTGCAGATAAATAATGAAACTCGTCATCTGCCATCATGGGTTCTACAAGTTGATATAAATGTAAAAGTCGCTGATAGTGCGGAAATGGGCTCAGCATTTTCTCATGATGACTTTTAAAACAGCTTTGCACAATTAAACGACATTGTTCATGCGTGATATTTTCTAAATCCTTTTCTATCAACAAAGCTAGCAAAGGATCACGGATATCTTTTTTCTTAAATTGTTGGCTATAGTCTTCTAACTGGTCTAGTAATATCGGTACGAAGTTAAACGATACGCGAGCTTTGGGGTTGGCCTCTAGGTGATAAGCCATGTCACTGTAATCTTTTATCGCATGAAGATATGTCCATGGCAACACATACTCATTCGTGGTGACGTCACGATAATCTGGCTGATGCATATGCCAATAGAGGTTTAAATATAGTTTTTGATGAGATACCTGCACAATTAAACCTTAATAATACACATTAACTTAACAGTGTAATTAGTTGAAATTATTAAATTACACGATATAAGTCTTGCCCCAACATGTCTGGTGTAACCAACACAATCCCTTTTTCAGACACATAGAAACGTTCAGCATCTTTTTTCAAATCAATACCTATATGCATTCCCTCAGGAATCACACAGCCACGATCAATCACAACATTCTTAAGTTTGCTATGGCGGTTAATCACTACATTAGGTAACACTACCGCACCCTCCACTTCGCAATAACTATGTATACGTACGTTAGAAAACAATACCGAACTAGCCACTTCAGACCCGCTAATCAAACAACCCCCAGAAACCAATGAGTCTGTAGCACTACCTTTTCTGTCTTTATCGCGAAATACAAATTTGGCAGGTGGTAGTTGTTCTTGGTATGTCCAGATTGGCCATTCCTTATCGTACATATTGAGCTCTGGAATCACTTTAGTTAGTTCCATATTAGCTTCCCAATAAGCATCAATCGTACCAACATCGCGCCAGTAAAAATTACCATCTCGCGCGCCAACGCAGCTTTCAGTAAAGCGATGTGCCTGAATTTTGTACTTTTTAATGATATAAGGGATGATATCCGCACCAAAGTCGTGCGAAGATTTTTTGTCATCCGCATCTCTAATCAGCTGCTCATACAAAAATTTCGCATTAAAAATATAGATGCCCATGCTCGCAAATGCTTTTGTTGTGTCCCCTGGCATATGCTTTGGATGCTCTGGCTTTTCGGCAAACTCAATGACCCGGTCAGTTTCATCAACAGCCAATACGCCAAAACCTTTTGCATCTTCAATCGACACATTCACACAAGCAATGGTCATGTCTGCGTTACTTCTAACATGCGTTGCCAACATCTTGCCATAATCCATTTTATAAATATGGTCACCCGCCAACACCAGCACATACTCACCACCATTTTCTCGCAAAAGATCAATATTTTGGTAAACCGCATCTGCCGTACCTTTATACCAATCTTCGGTTAACCTTTGTTGCGCTGGAATAATATTGACATATTCAAGAAACTCACCACGCAAGAAACCCCAACCGCGCTGTATATGTTGAATCAAACTTTGCGATTTGTATTGGGTCGCCACATTGATGCGACGTATGCCAGAATTAATACAATTTGATAAGGGAAAATCAATTATTCGAAACTTCCCACCGAATTGAACAGCTGGCTTTGCCCGCCAATCAGTCAGGTTTTTTAAACGGCTGCCGCGCCCGCCCGCCAAAATAATGGCTACCGTATTTTTAGTAAGATTACTAATGAAGCGCGGCGAATTTCTGTCGGCTTTACGACGCTCTGTTTGTATACTTTGTGCCATGGGGCCCTCCTAAAAAACATTTATAAAATAACTAATTGGGCCTTAATTGATGAATTTACATTTTTAATTCATACGATTCCATTATAATCAGCTTAAAGCATTACAATCTAGTAGTGTTAGTAAAAATAAGTTAAAAATTGGCAAAAAAACTTAATATATTTTAGAGAAAATATTTTGGCAAAAAATAATACCGCTTCAGTTCCAAAAAACCTAAACGCAAATTCAATGCAATTGATTCTTGATGCCAAGCATCATGATCCATTTCACTACTTAGGATTGCACGAAGTAAGCAAGAATAGCTTTGTGTTTCGTATTTTTTTGCCACATGTGCTCAAGGTTTGGCTAAAAGTGGATACAAACTGGGTGCCGCTTGAAAAACAACACAAAAATGGCCTTTTTGTCTGGGAAGGTGAAAAAATGCCAGCCGCCCCTTGCCAGGTCAAGATTGAACATGTTGGTGGAAGTTATGAAACTTATGATGCTTACTCCTTCATGCCATTTATTACAGATGATGAGTTGCATTTATTTGGTGAAGGTAATTTACACCAAGCCTACAACACGCTTGGTGCGCGTGAATGCGAATTGCAAGGAGTTCAAGGTGTACGATTTGCTGTATGGGCACCAAGTGCTGAACGCGTAAGTGTTGTAGGCAATTTTAACCAATGGGATGGCCGTGTAAACCCAATGCGGGTGCGCGGTGCAAGTGGTGTGTGGGAGATTTTTATTCCCAATTTACGCGTCGGGGAATTATATAAATTTGAAATTCGCAACCGTCACACTGGCGCGATTTTTACCAAGATTGACCCTTATGCACGTGAATTTGAATTACGTCCCGGAACAGCGTCGCGCATATCAAATCCGACGCCCTATTCTTGGCAGGATGCGGAATGGCTTATTCGCCGCGCGCAAAACGATTGGTTACACGCGCCTTTTAACTGTTATGAGGTGCATTTAGGCTCATGGCGCCACAAAGATGGCAATGTCGCCCTTAACTTTCGAGAGTTGGCCACTGAACTGGTGGATTATGTGGTTAAGATGGGTTACACCCACATTGAACTATTGCCAATTACCGAACACCCACTTACGGAATCATGGGGTTATCAAACGACTGGTTACTATGCAGTCACCAATCGATTTGGCTCACCAGATGACTTGAGGTTTTTGATTGACGCTTGCCATCAAGCCAATATCGGCGTGATTCTTGATTGGGTGCCAGGCCATTTTCCTAAAGATGATTGGGCATTGGCACGCTACGATGGCAGCGCACTCTACGAGCACGAAGACCCGAGACTAGGTGAACACCAAGACTGGGGAACGCTCATATTTAACTATGGCCGAAACGAAGTACGTAACTTTTTAATATCAAATGCATACTTTTGGCTAAATGAGTTTCATATTGATGGCTTACGCGTGGATGCAGTGGCATCTATGCTTTATCTCGATTACTCACGTAAAGCGGATCAATGGCTGCCTAACAAGTATGGTGGTCGTGAAAATCTAGAAGCGATTGAGTTTTTTAAACAACTTAACATGATGGTAGGCCAAAATTTTGCTGGTGCGCTCACGATTGCTGAAGAATCAACCGCTTGGCCTGGCGTGTCTCGCCCCGTTTATTTAGGTGGTTTGGGCTTTAGCATGAAATGGAACATGGGCTGGATGAACGATAATTTAGCTTATATCGAAAATGATCCCGTACATCGAAAATACCATCACGATAAACTCACTTTTGGTCAGCTTTATGCTTATAGCGAAAACTTTGTTTTGCCCTTCTCTCACGATGAAGTGGTGCATGGTAAAGGTTCGCTACTAGACAAAATGCCAGGTGATGCGTGGCAAAAATTTGCAAACTTAAGATTATTACTGACGCTGCAAATGACAAGCCCTGGCAAAAAATTAAATTTCATGGGTAATGAGTTTGCACAAGGTCGTGAATGGAGTGTTAACCGCAGTCTAGATTGGCACTTGCTCGAGATTGACCTGCATCAAGGCGTACAACGCTTGATGCATGATATAAATCACTTATATGCAAGAGCTGACTATCTGTATGACTTAGATTTTGATGTGCAAGGATTCACATGGATAGACTGCCATGATTCAGATCAATCTGTCATTAGCTTCGTAAGACGTGCTCGTAACGGTAATTTTGCTATAATAGCGCTCAACTTTACACCTGTTTTGCGTCATAATTATCGTATTGGTGTGCCAAAAAGTGGCCAATATGTTGAAGTATTTAATAGCGATGCTGAAATATATGGGGGTAGCAACCAAGGAAACGGCGCTGGTTTACACACAGAAAATATTGCTTGGATGAATCACGGGCAATCATTATTGATTACACTGCCACCTTTAGGTGGCTTGATTTTGGAATTTAAAATTTAACAAATAGCTTTAATAAACAAATATAAATAATTGATTTAACTAATAAATGACTTCACTTACACAATACCCTGTCTGGAACGCGCTGTGTGCGCATCAAAAAACTGTCGCGCCTTTACACATGCGCGATTTCTTTGCGGCTGATCCTAAGCGGTTTGAAAAATTTAGCTTACAGTTTGGTGGCTTATTACTCGATTACTCCAAGCACCGCATTACCGAAGAAACGCTACCGCTACTATTTCAAATGGCACGCGAAGCCAACATTGAAAATTGGCGTGAAAAAATGTTTGCGGGCGATAAAATCAATATCACCGAAAATCGTGCGGTATTGCACACTGCTCTTCGCAATCGCGCGAATACGCCTGTTTATGTCGATGGCAAAGATGTGATGCCCGATGTCAACGCGGTATTGGCGCACATGCGCACATTTAGTGACCAAGTGCGCAATGGTACTTGGAAAGGTTATACCGGCAAACGTATTACCGATATTGTGAATATTGGCATTGGTGGCTCAGATTTAGGCCCTGTCATGGCTTGCCAAGCCCTCAAACCCTATGCGCAAGCAGGACTTAACATCCATTTTGTGTCAAATATTGATGGCGCACACTTAATGCTGGCGCTTGAGAAATGCAACGCAGAAACCACCCTCTTTATTGTGGCGTCTAAAACCTTTACCACGCAAGAAACCATGACCAATGCGCATTCTGCACGCACTTGGTTTTTAAATGCCGCAAAAGATGATGCGCATATCGCCAAGCACTTTGTGGCGCTTTCTACCAACGCTAAAGCAGTTGCTGAGTTCGGCATTGATACCAACAATATGTTCGCGTTTTGGGATTGGGTAGGTGGCCGTTATTCATTATGGTCTGCCATTGGTTTATCGATTGCCTTATATGTGGGTATGGATAACTTTGAAGCCATGCTCACTGGCGGACATGAGATGGATAACCATTTCAGAACCGCCCCGCTCGAGCAAAATATGCCTGTGATTTTGGCCTTAATTGGCATTTGGTATAACAACTTCTTTCATGTAGATACGCATGCGATACTACCTTACGACCAAGGCATGGCACGCTTCCCAGCTTATTTGCAACAAGCCGATATGGAAAGTAACGGCAAATTTATTTGCCGCGATGGCAAACGTGTGCAATATAAAACTGGCCCTGTGATTTGGGGTGAGGCTGGCACCAATGGCCAGCATGCGTTTTATCAATTGATACACCAAGGCACGCAAATTGTGCCTGCCGACTTTTTAATGCCTGTGCATAGCCATTACGAGATTGGCAAACACGGTTACGCGCACCATAAAATTTTATTGGCTAACTTCTTAGCGCAAACACAAGCCTTGATGTTGGGCAAAACTAAAGAGGAAGCGCGTGCAGAGCTTGAAAAACAAGGCTTAAGCGGCCAAGCGCTAGAAGACTTATTGCCACACAAAGTGTTTGAAGGCAACCGCCCAACCACATCAATTATGTTCGATAAACTCACACCGAATACCTTGGGTAAATTGATTGCCTTGTACGAGCACAAAATATTTGTGCAAGGCATTATGTGGGATATCAACAGCTTCGACCAATGGGGCGTGGAATA
>CAYXHH010000065.1:0-9240 GCA_964464725.1 uncultured Methylotenera sp.
GCTGCTTTGGGTTATAGAATTGGGCTATGGGATGCGCAAATAGAAGCCGTGCATGTCGGTAAACAATATGCGGATTTTGCAGAAACTGAAGCGCCTACAGCAGATGGTCAGCGTGGTGAAATTGCGAGCTACACCATTTACAACGCAGCGATTAACTACAAACTGCCAGAATATAAAACAACCGTATTCTTAGTGGGCAAAAATATTTTTGATAAAGACTATATCGTAGACCGTACCCGCGGTATTTTGACTGGTATGCCAGCGTTGGTGCAGGTGGGTGCTAGGTATGATTTCTAACTAGAGCGCGACTTTTAGGCACATTTGCGAGTTGCCAATTGGAAATCGCCCAACGCCACACTTCATCGAGTGTGGCGTTTTTTATTGCTTCTGGTGGCCGTTGACCTAAAAAACTTAACGCTTCAAACACCTCAATATTTGAACGATTAGTATCTAAAGCGCGTGCTAATGTTTGTTTGCTGAGCTTTTCGCCTTGTGTATTCGTCGCCACTGGCACATGCGCGTAATGGGGTGTATCAATGCCCAATAATTGTTGTAAATAAATCTGACGTGGCGTGGAGTCGAGTAAATCTGCACCGCGCACTACATGATTCACCCCTTGCGCGGCATCATCCATGACAACCGCCAGTTGGTAAGCAAAAAAACCATCTTTTCGCTTTAAAATAAAGTCACCAATATCGCACGCTAAGTGTTGGCTGATTTCACCCTGAATCGCATCGTTAAATGAAATTAATCCTGCATCATCCACATTGATGCGCTGCGAGGCAGTATCCATAAGGCTTGCAGAGGCATTAAAATCTCTCGTGCTTAAATTAGCCATTTTTTGGTAACACGTTTTTGGGTAAATTGCGCCTTCAATACCCATTAAGTGGCTAGAATCTGCAATTTCTTTGCGTGTGCATGTGCATGGGTAAATGACATTTTTTGCTTGTAGTTGCGCTAATGCCTCTTCGTATAATTGGCTGCGCTGACTTTGGTAAACAATTTCACCATCCCAACCAAAGCCAAAGGCTTCTAGTGTGCGCAAAATATCATCGGCCGCACCAGGCATTTCGCGTGGCTTGTCTATATCTTCCATGCGGACTAGCCATTTGCCCTCATGCGCTTTCGCATCACAATAGCTGGCGACAGCCGCCACCAGAGACCCGAAATGGAGTGGACCTGTCGGCGAAGGGGCAAAGCGACCAATATATTGCATTTTTAATGAAGTGGTTGGATATAGGGCGGAATATGCCAAGTACGCAATTGCTTACCTAATATTTGTAAATTGCATTGCATGCGCTCAACACCGCTGGCGCTGACTTCAAATTCGTAAAAACGCAACAGTTGCGCATGCCCATGACTATCGCGACCTAGGCGTATCATATTGCATGCAACGGTTTCGTCTAAGAGTTGTAAATTGAAACGACTCGCTAAGTCGCGCCCATATTGGGTTGCAAGTTCGCGCTTAGCAATGCTGTCGAGCCAGAACCAAGCGAGAAAAACCAGAATTGCCAATAAAATAATTTCAAACATTTTTTTACTTTTTAATAAAAATTAATTAAACTTTACTAGTACTATATGAGTGATTTGTGTTATTTTTCAATAGATTGTACGTTAATTTTAAAAATATAATTAAAGTATCAATATTAAGTGAACACCGATGACTATTGAACCACGCGAACAGGAAGCGTTAGAAGTTTACATCAAGCTTCTCACGAATAAGGGCTTTGGCCCAGAAACATTCGTGCCTAGAATTAATTTTTTGAATAAATTAGTGCCATTCTTAGCGGGCAAAGATTTGAATGGCCGCGTCTATCGCGCTGCGATTGAACAAGTCATGGATACCGTTGAAGAAGCCGATTGGCCTGAGAGTTTAACGGTAGCGCGTGAATATTTTCCCTTTTGGATGAATGACTTAAAAGCAGTTGCGCTATTAAATAAAGTTTCTACAGTTGACTCTTTGCCAATTGATTGGCAACCCAAGCATATCGAGCTAAGTGCATTGTGGCATACGGTGGATAGCGAAAAGTTTGACACCACAGACAGCTGGGCACTGAAAGCCTACACCAAAGCATTGCGCGATGAAAATGCAGAGCAATTATTGATTGATACACGCGTTAAGTTAGCCAAGATTCTACTGGTGCGTATGCGCGAAGCACCTGATAAAAATAATAAGGTTTATCGCATCACGGTAGATGCCACTTTGCCTTTATTTGAAGTGAAAAAAAATCGTCGCCTATTTTTGGTGGTGGTACGCGAGTTTTTTCATTTTTGGTCTGGCAATCCTGAAGCCAACCAATTTGTGCTTAATTCGAATACTGTGAGCATGCTTTAGGTACATTGATAAGAATGCTTAACAGTTTATACGCACTAAAAAAGTGCAATGCACTTCAATAAGCACATATAGCGTGCATATTTTTCACCTCAATTTTTAAATTCCTTTTAAAATCAATCTTTCAGTAGATGGCGTAAATTTTGCTTAACAAAATGCGGCTTTGGTATTGATTTAATGCCGTTTTTACAAAAATTTAAAATTAAAATATGTTTTAGGGGAGAGTGGTCATGGAGACTTTAGTTTCGGCTAATGATGTGTTATTCGTATTGTTAGGCGCTATTATGGTGCTGGCAATGCACGCAGGCTTTGCGTTTTTAGAGCTTGGCACCGTCCGTAGTAAAAATCAAGTAAATGCGCTAGTTAAGATTATGGTGGATTTTTCTATTTCTACCATCGCCTACTTTTTTATTGGGTATAGCGTGGCGTATGGCGTCAGTTTTTTTAGTGGTGCTGAGGTTTTGTCTGCTAAAAACGGTTATGACTTAGTTAAGTTTTTCTTCTTACTGACATTTGCCGCAGCAATTCCTGCGATTATCTCTGGCGGTATTGCAGAGCGTGCAAAATTTAACCCACAAGTGGCGGCAACTTTTTTAGTTGTCGGTTTTGTTTATCCATTTTTTGAAGGCATTGCATGGAACAAACATTATGGATTTCAAGAGTGGCTGACGAGCCAATTCGGATTTGCCTTTCACGATTTTGCGGGTTCCGTGGTGGTGCATGCAATGGGCGGCTGGATAGCGCTAGCAGCAGTTATTTTGTTAGGCGCGCGTAATGGTCGTTATGCTAAAGATGGAAGTTTGCATGCGTATCCACCTTCTAATATTCCTTTTTTAGCACTTGGGGCATGGATTTTAACAGTTGGTTGGTTTGGCTTTAATGTAATGTCTGCGCAAGCCATTCAAGGCATTTCTGGCTTGGTGGCAGTGAACTCGCTGATGGCATTGGTAGGTGGCACGTTGGCAGCTTTGGTATTAGGTAAAAATGACCCCGGCTTTGTTCACAATGGCCCACTTGCAGGTTTGGTTGCAGTATGTGCGGGCTCAGATATTATGCATCCACTTGGCGCTTTGGCCACAGGTGCAGTTGCCGGTGCGATATTTGTGTGGGCATTCACCTTAACGCAAAATCGTCTCAAAATTGATGATGTGCTAGGTGTATGGCCATTGCACGGTTTGTGTGGTGCTTGGGGTGGCATTGCCGCAGGTATCTTTGGTGCGAAATCATTAGGTGGTATTGGTGGCGTAAGCTTAGTATCGCAATTGCTTGGCACAGGTTTAGGCATAGTGATAGCACTCATCGGAGGATCAGTGATTTACGGCGTCTTAAAAGTTGTCATGGGGATACGCATGGATGCAGAAGATGAATTCAACGGAGCAGACTTAAGTATTCATAAAATCAATGCAACGTTTGAAGAATAATGCTCACGATTGTGTGTATTTAAAAATGATTGAATTTTAATAGTAAGTTTTATAGTTTACTCAAAGCCCTAAAATATTAGGGCTTTTTTTATTTTTTAGATTTTAATTTAGTTGCTTTTTAGCAAGGTGCAATAAAGAAATTCAACACATGAGGAAACAAGTTGTAAACTACTTTAATCTAAAATGTTCGTTGTATGATAGATGCCAGTGAAGGCGATTAATTGATTAAGTTGCTTCAACAATTTTGAGAAGGAATGTGCATGAAAATACTGGCGGGAGATGTGGGCGGCACCAAGACAGAGTTAGCCATATTTGAGTCGACGCAACCCGATGTGGCGCAATTTGAAATGCATTTTGTAAATAGGGAGCAAACCAGCTTTGAAGCCATGTTGCAGCATTTTATTCAAGTTGCGCAACAAAAAGTTGAACACGTCTGTATTGCAGTAGCGGGCACTATTATCAATGGACATTGTGCGATGCCCAATATCAGTTGGACATTAGATGAAACAATAATTAAAAAGGCTTTACTTACTGAAAACGTAAAACTAATCAATGATTTAGAAGCAACAGCATATGGTGTAATGGGATTGCCTGCAGATAAATTTGTAGTGATTAATGAAGGTGTTGCTCATCCTTCTGGTAACCTCGCCTTAATCGCTGCTGGTACTGGCTTAGGTGAGGCGATATTGTTTAAAACTAGCAATGGTGATTATCAAGTATCAGCCTCAGAGGGTGGGCATGTCGATTACGCGCCACATAATGCACTCGAGTTTGAATTACTACAATACTTATGGGGTAAGTTTGGGCATGCCAGTTGGGAGCGAGTCGTTTCGGGCATGGGCATCGCAACAATTTATGAATTTTTGAACAAGATTAATGCCAGTGCTGAGCCAGCGCAAATTCAATCGCAGATTATGTCAGCCCCAGATCAAGGTGCAGCAATTTTTAAAGCAGCCCAATCAGGTGAATCACCTTTAAGCAAGCAGGCGATTCAGATATTTATAGAAAACTATGGAGCGGCCGCAGGAAATTTAGCACTTAAGGCACTTTCAACTGGCGGTGTATATATTGGCGGGGGCATTGCGCCTAAACTACAGTCTTATTTTACTAACGGCGCATTTATGCAAGCGTTTGCAGATAAGGGAAGATTTTCGGCATTGATGAAAAATATGCCTGTCAAATTGGTACTTGAACCCAAAACTGCATTATTAGGTGCTGCCAGTTATGCGATGAAACAAAAGCCTTAATCAGCAAACAATGCACTTGCTGATTATTTGTACTTTTCTAGAATAACTCTATCTCACCACTATTTTCAGTATGCGCAAGTGCACCGATGCGAATTAATTGCTCATGCTGACAGACTTGGTTTCTGCCGTTCTTTTTAGCATGGTATAGCGCGGCATCAGCGCGACCAATAATGTTAGATGATGTGTCATAAGCATCTATTTTTGTAAAGCCAGCACTCACAGTAACTTTACCTACTTGCGGAAAACTATGCATTTCAATATTTTCTCGAAAGCGGTTGAGTACGGCGTCCATCGTTTCATCGGATGGACACTGAAAAACACCAACAAACTCTTCTCCACCAAATCTAAATAGTAAGTCTTGGTCTCTAAAGCTTTTTTCCAACACTCTAGAAAATAGCAATAACACCTCATCTCCCATTAAGTGGCCGAAAGTATCGTTAACTCGTTTAAAGTGGTCAATATCAAAAATCGCTAGATAGCTATGTACTGATTTATTCGCACGACGGTTAAGAATATCTTCGTTCTCTAAATTATTAACTGTAAGATTGCCAGAAATAATATTATTGATTTTAACGTCAAAGGTTTTTCTATTTAGCAAACCAGTTAAGGTATCACGCTCGTTTTCATTCATCAGCGCCACAAAGTTGTGATAGATTTTTAAAATCATGAGTGTTAACGCATGATCCTGTGAGTCTTGTAGTGCTTCAATCAAAATCACAGCGATAGGTTGATTTTTAGCGCTAAGCAAAGGGAACAGCGTTAGCTTTTTTTCATCTCTTTGTGTGTAGGTGGTTTTGCAAGTTTCAAGGCATTCTTTAAGCGCATCTAATATTTCTGCAGGAATGTCTTCATTGTCTTGTTGTTTGCCAATAAGAGTGTTGGCGTACTTAATGTTATCAATGCTACTTGCACGATAAAGTGTCATGCTCTCTGGCGCTGCTAATTTAAATAGCGTTTGTGCTAAAGCAATCTCAATGGCGTTAGAATCCCGCTCGCTTGTGAGCGAGATAATATTCTCCAACACACTTTTAAGGTTATTTTCGGGCATTCATCATTTGGCTTGGTTTTATGCTACTTATTATCCGTACATATGCAAAATCCAAACCGAGAATAAGCACTACTTATGTGGCTTAATTTAAATTTTGAAATGTTTGTAAGGTTGCAGATGTAAGACACAGATGCCTCATGCTAAAATCGCGCATGGTGCAATTTCACGTCATTATTCCTGCTGCTGGCACAGGCTCACGCATGGCCAATGTGCTACCAAAGCAATATATGGCTTTGGCAGGTAAGCCTATTATTTCGCATACCATCGAAGTGTTCTTTAATAATCCGCGTATTTCGAGTATACATCTCGCGTTAAGTGCTGATGATGCATTTTGGAGAACACTGTCTCTTGACCCAGCAAGTAAACTGAAACTACATTACACGGGTGGCAATAGTCGCGCTGAAACAGTGCTGAATACGCTGCAAGCATTGAATATCCCACAAGATGACTGGGTGCTGGTACATGATGCCGCGAGGCCAGGGTTAACAAACGAGTTGCTGAACCATTTGCTCAATACGCTACAAGATGATGCCGTTGGCGGTTTGCTCGCTTTACCTGTGGCTGATACCTTAAAGCAAGCAGATACGCAGAATCGTATAGAAAAAACCATTCCGCGAGATAGTTTATGGCAAGCGCAAACACCACAAATGTTTCGTGCCGCTACTTTACAAAAAGCACTAGAAAACTTTGCAGGAGCGCCTACAGACGAAGCGCAAGCGATTGAGGCTTTGGGTTTAAATCCTAAGTTAGTGCAAGGAGAATTACGTAATATGAAGGTGACTTTTCCGCAAGACTTAACCCTTTTAGAGTTGCTGTTTAGCGCGCACAAAAAAGAGGTAAAAGCATGATAAGAATAGGCCATGGTTTTGATGTGCATGCGCTGGTGCGTGGTCGCAAATGCATTATTGGCGGCGTGGATATTCCATTTGATTTGGGCTTAGACGGCCATTCAGATGCGGATGTGTTGCTGCATGCAATTTGTGATGCGCTTTTAGGCGCAGCAGCGCTTGGTGATATTGGTAAACATTTTCCGCCCTCTGATATGCGTTATAAAGGCATTAATTCCCGAGAGTTATTGCGTCATGTGGTGGCGCTATTGGCCGAAAAAAATTATGTGGTGAATAACATTGATGCAACCGTGATATGCGAAGCACCCAAACTTTCACCGCATACCGCACAAATGCGCCAACACATTGCAGATGATTGCAATGTCGATATCTCACAAATCAATGTGAAAGCCACCACTACAGAAAAGTTAGGCTTTACTGGTCGTGGCGAAGGCATTGCGGCAGAAGCGGTGTGCACTATCATTACGGCTTAAAACCGTAACTCTAGATATTGCAACTTATGGCAATATTGCTAATCACAAACCCGTATCAATTTTCTTTTAATAAATGAAAGCCTGGCATTAATCTCAATGTTTAAGTGGTTTCAAAATCTAGCTTCGCCATTTCCAGATGCACTCATTGAGACGCCATCCAAAAACTTTTGGGCGTTTGCTTGGGCGTGCACGCAAGGTTTACGTCCCTATTTATTAGGTATGACCATTTTTACGGGCGTCATTGCAGCCTTTGAGGCAGCACTTTTTGCCATGATGGGCAAAGTGGTAGATTGGTTAAGCGCGGTGCCTAAAGAGGCGTTATGGCAAAACTACACCACTGACTTGGTGATTTTGGCAGCCATTTTATTGTTAAGTACGCTGTTTATTTTGTTGCAAACCATGTTTAAGCACCAAAGTTTGGCAGGTGTGTTCCCTATGCGTATGCGCTGGAATTTTCACCGTTTAATGCTGAATCAAAGCATGAGTTTTTACCAAGACGAATTTGCAGGCCGTGTTGCTACCAAAGTCATGCAAACAGCGCTTGCCGTGCGTGATGTATGGTTTATTGTCGCCGATATTATGGTCTACGTGCTGGTCTATTTTGGCAGCATGGTGGGTATTGTCGCCTATTTTAACTCATTGATTGCAATACCTTTTTTAGTGTGGTTGGTCGCCTATGTGGCATCGTTAAGTTATTTTGTGCCACGTTTAAGCAAAACCTCGCAACGCCAAGCCGATGCGCGTAGCTTAATGACAGGCCGCATCACCGATGCTTACACCAACATCAGCACGGTTAAATTGTTCTCGCATGCGGGGCGCGAGGGCGCTTATGCAAAAGATGCCATGCAAGAATTTATTGGCACCGTGCATGCGCAAATGCGCTTAGTGAGCATGGTAGAAATTGTGAACCATGTGCTCAATATGTTGCTCATTATTGCAACGGGTTTAACAGCTTTGTATTTATGGAGCAAAGGTGAAGTCTCGGTGGGCGGTGTGGCTGCCGCAACTGCCATGTCGCTACGCTTAAATGGTATTTCACATTGGGTGATGTGGGAGATGACATCTCTCTATGAGCAAGTGGGGACCGTGCAAGACGGCATGAGCACGCTCACCACGCCCAATAAGGTGATAGATAGCGAAGGCGCAAAACCTTTGCAGGTACAGCGTGGAGAAATTAAGTTTGAAGCAGTTAATTTTAACTATGGCCGTGAACAGAATGAAGGATACAAGCCGCTATTAACAGGGCTAAATCTGCATATTAAAGCAGGTGAAAAAGTCGGGCTGGTTGGGCGTTCTGGTGCAGGTAAATCCACCATTGTGAATTTGCTGCTACGTTTTTACGAGGTTGAGAAGGGTGCGATTACGATTGATGACCAAAATATTAACCAAGTCACGCAAGTAAGCTTGCGCGAGCACATCGGCATGGTCACACAAGACACCAGCCTGTTACACAGAAGTGTGCGCGATAATATTTTATATGGCCGCCCAGATGCTACCGAGGCTGAAATGATTGCCGCCGCTAAACGTGCAGAAGCGCATGATTTTATTTTAGGCTTAGCAGATGCCAAAGGCCGCACTGGTTATGATGCGCATGTGGGTGAGCGTGGCGTTAAGTTAAGTGGCGGGCAGCGCCAGCGCATCGCCATTGCGCGGGTGATGTTAAAAGACGCACCGATATTGTTGTTAGATGAAGCGACCAGCGCGCTGGATTCAGAAGTCGAAGCGGTGATTCAAGAAAGCTTATATAAACTGATGGAAGGCAAAACCGTGATTGCAATTGCGCATCGCCTATCCACCATCGCCGCGATGGATAGATTAATTGTGCTAGATGAAGGCAAGGTTATTGAAGAAGGCTCGCATAAAAAATTGCT
>CAYXHH010000066.1:0-2961 GCA_964464725.1 uncultured Methylotenera sp.
CATAACTGGCAGGCAACATCGTTTCAATTTTGGTACGGATGTAGCGCGCCAACACTGGCGCGTTGCCCTCACTTGAGACTGCGATTACTATTGGGCTGCGGTCAATAATCGAGCCCATAGTGAAGGTGCATAAATGAGGTGCATCGACCACATTCACAGGAATGCCAAGCGCCTTAGCTGAAGCCGAAACAGCTTCGTTCACCTGCTCATCATCTGTTGCTGCAATCACCATGCATGCGCCAAGCAATTGGTCCGCGCTAAATTCAGCTTGTATATGTTTGACTTTGTTAGCCGCCACCATCTCAGCCAATTCGACACACAATGCAGGTGAGACAATGGTGATGTCACCTTGCGCTTTGAGAAGCATGGTGACTTTTCGGGTAGCGACATCGCCACCGCCTATGACTACACAATGCCGTTGTTTGATATTAAAAAAAATGGGAAGCGCTTGCATCAAATAGCCCAATAATAAATTAGGCTATTTTACTCCAGTTGGATACTATTTATTTAATATCCCTTTGATGCCTTTTTTGATTGAGTCCACCACTTCTCTTGCTTCTCTAACTACTGACTCGAGTGGCATGGCAATATTGCCTTTCATCCACTCTTCGGGCCGTGCTTTAAAAATGGTGGAGTGTACTGTTGCATTCCAATTCTCCGGAGCCTCTTTAGTGTAGTAATAGACCGCGAATGAGCGACGCATCATATTGGTTGGACAAGTCACTGGCATTACACCGTGCCAGCTAATTTCGCTAGTGGCAAATCCACATGCGCGATTGTACTGTGGGGCAAAATATCCATGACGTTGTTTAACATCTTTATCCCATATATCAAGATAACCGCCGTATTCTTCTTTCCAGTCCTTATTAAAGTAAATCAAAATATTCACACGTCTATGTAGTTTCTTTTCTGGAATATAGTTAAAGTCCACATGTACATCCAAGTGTCCTCCAGAGTTAGTTTCATGAATTCCCCCACCTGTTAAGTCAGGATCAGGTAGCAGATTTGGAATCCCCATCATATTTTCAACTTTGGAAATGAATTCTCTCGAGGCAAGAATTTTGTGTAACTCTAAAATGGGAGCTGAGAACTTTTTATAATCTGTAATTTGAATTTTGCGTTTTTCGTTAACTGCAGAAAATTCATGTCCTTGCGACAAAGCTTCTTGGTAACTTGGAAAAGCCTCATAAATCTCATTCGCAAATTCTTCATCCAGCAAATCATCTATGCAAAAATGCGGAAATGGTTGTTGGATGACCGCTTCCTTGTTGACCTTATCTAAGTGAATTGTTTCTGTGGCTATCATAGTTATCTCCTGAAAGTTGAAGAGAAATACTATGTCTAAGCAGTTTATATTGCATTGACATATATCAAATCAATTTGAAAAGTCATTATCGGATTCACTAATTTTTTAAGTTAACGCTTAAATACGTTAAAATTATGTTTTTAAATTAAAGAGTTAAAGCTTTGAGCCAAACAAAAGCGAATTTACCCAAAAAAGTCTTTATCAAGTCCTTCGGTTGCCAGATGAACGAGTACGATTCATCGCGCATGGCCGATTTAATGCAAGCCAGCGAGGGGATGGTAGAAACCCAAATCGTGGAAGATGCAGACGTGATTTTGCTCAATACTTGCTCGGTGCGCGAAAAAGCCGAAGAAAAAGTATTTAGCCATTTGGGACGTTTTATTCCGCTCAAAGAAAAAAATCCCAATCTGATCATCGGTGTGGGCGGTTGTGTCGCCAGCCAAGAGGGTGACAACATCATCAAACGTGCACCTTATGTGGATGTGGTGTTTGGCCCACAAACCTTGCACCGCTTGCCCGATTTAATCAAACAAAAACAAAGCAGTGGGCAATCGCAAGTCGATATTCGCTTTCCCGAAATTGAAAAATTTGACCATTTGCCACCGCCGCGGGTAGAGGGTGTGACTGCTTTTTTAAGTATCATGGAAGGTTGCAGCAAATATTGCAGTTTTTGTGTGGTGCCTTATACGCGCGGTGAAGAAGTCTCACGTCCCTTTGCCGATATTTTGCTCGAAGCGGTTCAATTGGCAGAGCAAGGTGTGAAGGAAATCACCTTGCTAGGGCAAAACGTCAATGCATATCGTGCTGAGTATGAAGGCGTGGAAGCCGATTTGGCGATGTTGATTGAAACCATTGCTGAGATTCCGCAAATTGGTCGAATCCGTTTTACTACCAGCCACCCTAATGAAATGAGCGAGCGCCTCATCGCTTGTTTTGCTAACGTGCCGAAACTAGCGGTGCAGTTACATTTACCTGTTCAGGCAGGTAGCGACCGCGTGTTGATGGCGATGAAACGTAATTACACCGTGTTGCAGTACAAAAGCATCATCCGCAAGCTCAAAGCGGCCAGCCCTAATCTCACCTTTACCTCAGATTTTATCGTAGGTTTTCCGGGTGAAACCGAACAAGACTTTGCTGGCACTATGAAATTGATGCAAGATGTCGGCTTTGATTACAGCTTTAGCTTTTTATACAGCCCGCGCCCAGGCACACCTGCTGCATTTATGGTGGATGACACCCCGCAAGAAGTGAAAATGGCGCGTTTGAATCAACTTCAAACAATAAACGAGGCACAAGGCGAAGCCATTAGCCGTGCCATGTTGGGCACCGTGCAACGTGTGCTGATTGATGGCCCTTCATGGAAGGATACCAATTTACTGGCAGGCAAAACGGATAACGGTCGCGTGGTGGATATTGCAGGCGATGCCAGCTTGATTAACACCTTTGTGAACGTAAAAATTACCGATGTAACCAACCCTAAACGCC
Organism: uncultured Methylotenera sp.; assembly: GCA_964464725.1. Classification (GTDB taxonomy): domain Bacteria; phylum Pseudomonadota; class Gammaproteobacteria; order Burkholderiales; family Methylophilaceae; genus Methylotenera_A. The sequence continues at coordinate 2,792 of CAYXHH010000066.1, forward strand.
TGCAAGGTGAGATAGTTTGAGAGATAATTGATTAATGGAAATCACCTTACAACCAGAAGACAATACCCGCCTCGCTAACTTATGTGGTGCACTCGATGAAAATATCAAGCAAATTGAAACTGCGCTCGAAGTAAATATTAATCGGCGTGGCGGCACATTCAATATTAGTG
>CAYXHH010000066.1:3061-9169 GCA_964464725.1 uncultured Methylotenera sp.
GAAACTGCGCTCGAAGTAAATATTAATCGGCGTGGCGGCACATTCAATATTAGTGGCAAGCAAAACAATGTGCGGCTTGCTGCACAGATGATTGAAAATTTTTATGTGCGTGCAAAAAAACCGCTTGAGCTGGAAGACATTCAATTAGGCTTGGTCGAGGTCGATAAACTTAAACCTGAAGATGTGAATACCATCGCCATGCCAGTGTTGATGACGCGCCGTGGCGATTTACACGGTCGCACGCCGCGCCAAGTATCTTACTTACAGCAAATTCAAGATCACGATGTCACTTTTGGCATTGGCCCAGCAGGCACAGGTAAAACCTATTTGGCGGTTGCCAGTGCGGTAGATGCCATGAGTCGCGACCGCGTTAAAAAAATCGTACTAGTACGCCCTGCCGTTGAGGCTGGCGAGCGATTGGGCTTTTTACCTGGTGATTTAAACCAAAAAGTAGATCCCTACTTAAGACCCTTATATGACGCTTTGTATGACTTGGCAGGTTACGATACCGTCAATAAAATGTTTGAACGTGGCGCGATTGAAGTCGCACCTTTGGCTTATATGCGCGGTCGCACCTTAAACCAAAGTTTTATCATTTTAGATGAGGCGCAAAACACCACGCCTGAACAAATGAAGATGTTTTTAACCCGTATTGGTTTTGGCACCAAGGCGGTGATTACCGGTGATGTGACGCAAATTGATTTGCAACGCCATCAAAAAAGCGGCTTGGTCGAGGCGCAAAAAATCCTCAAAAATGTCAAAGGCATTGCCTTTACACATTTTCTGTCTCAAGACGTGGTGCGCCATCCATTAGTGCAAAAAATTATCAATGCTTATGAAGATTACGAGTCAACACAATAAAATCAGTGATTACTAAGTTAATCTATGATTAAATAAATAAACAGATGACTAATAACCCACTTATTGAGCATACAGTGTATCAGTCATTAAGTTTAGGATAGTGTTGATTTAATTTAAGGGATATTGATGGCGCTCGTTTCCTTAAGACAGCTACTCGATCATGCTGCAGAACACAGCTACGGCATTCCTGCATTTAACGTGAACAATATGGAGCAAGTCCATGCAGTCATGCAGGCAGCACAAGCAACTGATAGCCCAGTAATTTTGCAAGGCTCAGCCGGTGCGCGCAAATATGCTGGTGAAGCATTTCTGCGTCATTTGGTATTGGCTGCCATTGAAACTTATCCACATATTCCAGTCGTCATGCATCAAGATCATGGTCAATCACCTGCTGTATGCATGCAAGCCATACGCTCCGGTTTTTCTAGCGTGATGATGGATGGCTCTTTAATGGAAGATGCTAAAACACCTTCCAGCTATCAATATAATGTCGAAGTGACCAAAAAAATTGTCGAAATCGCGCATGCGATTGGCGTTTCTGTCGAAGGCGAATTAGGGGTGCTGGGCTCACTAGAAACTGGCTTGGCAGGCGAAGAAGATGGTTCTGGCGCTGTTGGCGTGTTAAGTCACGACCAGATGCTGACCGACCCTGAAGAAGCGGCTGATTTTGTACGTAAAACAGGTGTGGATGCCCTTGCAATTGCCATTGGCACTTCCCACGGTGCTTATAAATTCACCAAACCGCCGACTGGAAAAACACTTGCGATTCATCGCATTAAAGAAATTCATGCTCGCATCCCCAATACCCATCTTGTCATGCACGGTGCGTCATCTGTGCCACAAGAATGGTTACAGATTATTAATGAGTTTGGTGGCGATATGGGTGAAACTTACGGTGTACCTGTAGAAGAAATTGTAGATGGTATTCAGCACGGTGTCAGAAAAGTAAATATAGATACCGATTTACGTATGGCTTACACAGGTTCAATTCGTAAATTTTTTACCGAAAAACGCAAAGAATTTGACCCAAGAAAGTTCTTAAGTGTATCCACTGTTGCCATGCGAGAAATCTGCAAAAATAGATACGAGGCATTTGGCTCAGCTGGGCAAGCAGCCAAAATAAAACCGATTTCATGCGAGCAAATGGCTGAGCGTTATATAAAAGGCGAGCTGAATTCCATCGTTAAGTAGGTGAATTGCTTTACAAGGGTAATGACTTAACGCCCTTTTTTGCTACTTTTTGTGCCCGAATGGTAATCTATCAAACGCTGCACTTCGTTGCGACTCCCCATCATGACTGGCACCCGCAAGTGTATTTGTGCTGGGACTATATCGAGAATGCGTAATTTGCCAGTGCTTGCCAAACCACCTGCCTGTTCCACAATAAACGCCATTGGATTGGCCTCATACATCAAGCGTAGTTTGCCACCCGCCTTTTTAATTTTTTCGTCGATTGGATACAGAAACACTCCACCACGCATTAAAATACGATGCACTTCTGCCACCATCGAGGCCACCCAACGCATATTAAAATCTTTTTTACGGTCGCCTTCTTCGCCTTGAAGGCACTCATCGATATAGCGTTGAAAGGGCGCCTGCCAAAAACGATAATTGGACATATTGACGGCAAACTCTTGGGTATCTTCAGGAATTTGTAGGTTTGGATGCGTTAAGTAGAAAGTCCCTGATGCTTTGTCTAGTGTAAACCCATTGACGCCATTGCCCGTCGTGAATACCAACATGGTGGAGGTTCCATACATCACATAACCCGCGCAGATTTGTTGATGTCCCGCTTGTAAAAAATCTGCCAATGCTGGATTTTTGCTGAGGGATGGCAAGATAGAAAATATGGTGCCTACCGAGATATTCACATTCACATTAGACGACCCATCTAGCGGGTCGACCATCACTAAATACTGACTATCCTGCGCTGTCGTAGTAAACGTAAGTGGATTATCAAGCTCTTCCGACACCATGCCTGCGATGTAGCCACTGCCTTGAATCGCTTCGATAAAAATATCGTTGGTAATGACATCAAGGGCTTTTTGCACCTCGCCCTGCACATTTTCAGAACCTAAACTGCCCATATTGCCGTCTATCGCGCCCGTATCTATCGCAGTGGCAATTTTTTTGCAGGCTGTTTCTATATCTGCCAAAATTGCTAATAAAGGCTTGGCATGCTGACCTTGTAAATGTTGGCTTAAAAATGCTGTAAACGTTGTATTTTTCATCATCTTAACCATGTAAAAACTTAATTAATTATATAATTAAACGCATGAATGAATACTATCAAATCCACTACTAAATATGCCTACACTTCAATTAAATTTACAAGTGGCAAGTCAATCTAGCGCTTTACCAAGCAAAGCGCAATTTAAACGATGGGTAAAGGCGGCGCTTCGCGTAGATACTGAAGTCACCATTCGCATTGTAGATGCAGAAGAAGGACGGGGCTTAAACAGTGCTTATCGTGGTAAAGATTACGCTACCAATGTGCTCACTTTTCCGCTTACTGAAGAGCCTCATTTGATGGGGGATATTGTCATCTGTGCACCTATTGTCGAGACTGAAGCTTCATCACAAAATAAGTCTTTAGAATCACATTACGCCCACTTAACCGTACATGGAGTGTTGCATTTACACGGCTATGACCATGAAAACGAAGAACAAGCGGCATTAATGGAGTCTATTGAGGTGACAACTTTACAAAAATTAGGGTATGCTAATCCCTATCTCATTACTGAGGGCGCCTAATGGCATCCGACCCTGAAAAGCTTAACAACAAAATCAGCAATAAAGTAAGTTTATTTGAACGCTTAAGCAATTTTTTGCTGCGTGAACCAGAGGACCGTGAGCAATTATTAGAGTTATTGCACGGCGCGTTCGAAAACCACCTGATGGACGCCGACTCTCTCGCCATGATAGAAGGCGTGCTACAAGTCAGTGAAATGCAAGTGCGCGACATCATGATTCCGCGCTCACAGATGGATGTGATTGACATCACCGACCCGCCTGAAACTTTTATCCCGCATGTCATAGAGACCGCACACTCACGGTTTCCCGTCATTGAAGACAATAAAAATGACGTCATCGGCATATTGCTTGCCAAAGATTTATTACGCTATTACGCAGGTGAAGATTTCGAAGTCCGAGATATGTTGCGTCCTGCAGTGTTTATTCCAGAAGCAAAACGCTTGAATGTCTTATTAAAAGAATTCCGTAGCAATCGCAACCATATCGCTATCGTGGTGGATGAGTACGGCGGCGTGGCTGGTATGGTGACGATTGAAGACGTCTTGGAACAAATCGTTGGTGATATCGAGGATGAGTACGATTACGATGAGGACGAAGATAATATTATCCAAAATGCCGAAGGTAAATACCGTGTAAAGGCCCTAACCGAGATTGCCGATTTTAATGAGGTCGTTGGCACTGATTTTAGTGATGAGGAATTCTCCACGATAGGCGGATTGGTCGTTAATAAATTTGGGCATCTTCCTAAGCGTGGCGATAGTATTGTCATTGATAACTTAAGTATTACCGTGCTTAGAGCCGATAGTAGGCGCTTACATTCTATCCAAGTGGAAGTTATCCCGGATGAACCGTATCCAATAGAGCTCACTTAAAGTTTTTGAATAAATTTTTTTTAGAGGCGAACTTAATTTTTTTTTTGGTTTCATAATTGCACTTAACTGGAGATTTAAATGAAAACTTGGTCAATGGCAATCTTACTCACTACGCAGTTGGTATGCGTTTCATTTAGTAATGCAAATGAAGTCATTAAAGAAACCGACGAAGCTCAGACAATGCCTTTTGTGAATGAAATACCTACCGATGAAAAAGCCTTTGTTGAAGCAATTAATAAATTTGATAAACAAAAAATTGTAGAGCTACTGGGCGAGCCAGCACGTGCTGAGGATGTGAAAATTAAGGGCACTGACAAGATCGCAGCTTCAATCTGGCATTATCACAATATTAACACCGATGAAAATGGTGTGTATTACCCAACTACTGAGCTGGACTTTGTGGATGACAAAGTTGTGACGGTGGTTTTTTTGAATAATGACGGTTCTGATGCCAACGATGGAAAAACCAAAGATGGTAAAATTTATCAGGTACCTGAAGAGGAAGCCAATTAATTTGAAAATAATGATTGCGATGTGGCAAATCGAGTAAAGAAATTTGTAAAATAACTGTTAAGTTTGCAATAAAAAAGGCGCCTCAGCGCCTTTTTTATTATCTAAAACAGTGTTTTATTTCATATTATTTTTTAAGTGCATCACGAATTTCACGCAATAACACAATGTCGTCTGGTGTTGGTGCTGGTGGTGGAGGTGGCGCTTCTTTTTTCATTCTGTTCACCATTTTCACCATTTGGAATATCACAAATGCCAAAATCAAGAAGTTAAGTACGATAGAAATAAAGTTACCGTATGCCAAAACTGCGCCTGCTTTTTTAGCTTCAACTAAAGCCAAACCCATTTCTTGACCATTCAGTGGAATATACATATTGCTGAAATCTAATCCACCAAAAATTTTACCTACAATCGGCATAATCACATCATTCACGAGTGAGTCCACAATTTTGCCAAACGCGCCGCCGATAATCACACCGACTGCGAGATCCATCACATTACCTTTACTGATAAAATCTTTAAATTCTGATGCCATACTCATTACATTCTCCCCAGATTGAATTAATACGAGCGGACAATATAAGTCTATGCAAATTCATTGTCAACGAATTGCCATGTTTAAAGACTAGTAAATATAAATTGTTTACAATGTATGGAAAACTTAACACACTTATTTATTGAAAGTCGTCTTGCAATTACTTACTCGATTTAAATTCCTTTACCCTTACCTGCTCGGTGCTTTAGCTGTATTGGGCTTTGCGCCATATTACATTTTCCCTGCCACCCTACTTTCCATCATTGGATTTTGCTATTTGTGGCAACAGACTAACTCGGTCAAAGCAGCATTTTGGTTGGGTTTTCAATTTGGTTTAGGTCTTTTTATTCTTGGTATTTACTGGATTTATATTAGCCTACATGATTTTGGTGGGATGCCGTGGTGGTTTGCAGGATTTTGCACATTTTGCTTATGCGCATTTATGGCACTATTTTCAGGCTTGGTTGCTTGGCTTGCAAAAAAATTAGGCTCACACATATTCACTCTATCCGTGTTATGGGGTTTGTCAGATTGGGTGCGTAGTTGGATTTTTACTGGTTTTCCGTGGTTAAGTAT
>CAYXHH010000067.1:0-9041 GCA_964464725.1 uncultured Methylotenera sp.
TTAATAGCGCCTTCGATATGGTGATAGTTATACTCAGATTCAAAACGCACATCTAACCAAGTCGCACCAGCAGCGACTTTTGCATTTGCATCATTTAAATTAATTGTGTTGATGATGGGAGCCTTTAGAAGCTCGATAAAATCTTGTTTCTTTAAGCGCAATAATTGGCCATCCGTTTGCATAGTGACGGTGGCATTACGTTTATTATCTGAGGCAAGCGCTTCCTCTCCAAACCCGGCACCAGTTGAAATTTCTGCTAACAAAACTGGTGGTTTGTTGGGATCTTTCACGCGCGTGACGTGCGCAGTGCCTTGCTGAATCAGGTAGTAATAATCACCCTCTTGCCCTTGCGTGATAATGGTTTGGCGCGCTTCGACTTCAATGGGTTCTAAGCGGGCGAACATGGCCTCAATATTGGCTGGCGGCAGTTTTTCGAATACGCCGTTTTGTAACTTAAACGCATTAAAACTGGCTTCATCCATTTTAATACCGCGCTTAGCTGACTGTCCGTGTAATGATTTTTGTGTTTGTGCTGGTGGGTAGCCTGAGAGCTGATCCCAAGTGAGCATAATATCGAGCAAATCTAAATCAATACGCACAATTTCAATCGGGGTCAGCGCGATGGTGTCGCGTATTTTTAATTTATTGGCATCTAAGGGGTGTTTAGCCGCATCTGTGCCTGCACGGAGAATGACTTTATTGCCATTTTCGTAGCGAATGCCTAAATCCCCCTTAAGCATATAAAGTGCTTGCAAACCGCTATTGGACATGCGCGTTGGGTCGAGGTCTTTACTGATAAATTCAGCAAAACATACACCCGCAAGTTCTTCCAAACGGTTTGGTGATAAACGAGCAATTGGCTCAAATTGTGCCAAAACTGCTTGCTCGATAGGCACTGGCTTATTGTTTTCTGCCATCGTTTCTTCCACAAGTTTTATACATTTTAATTTGTTATAGTTCTAGTATCTGTTGTTGTAATAGCGCTTTACAATGTGAAGTCGCTGGATTTGCAGCAATTTCTTGCATGATAATGACATCTTCACCTGGTTTTAAATGCGTAATCAATACTTTTGGTTTACTTTTCAAATGCGCTAACTCTCTTGCAAGACTTTCGGGACAGAGATGTTTTGAAAGCACAGCCAGTTGCGCCTCTGCATTACTAAAAGCAGTTTCTATGATTAGATATTTTAAGTTATCAATCGTATTCACAGCCTGCCAAAATTCTGCGCCACCCGCTGTATCCCCCGTAAACACAAGACTATGCTCGCCACTATCAATATGATATCCCACCGCAGGCACTACATGATTTGCAGGCAGAGCTGTAATAGTTTTCTGCTCAATCACAACTGCTTTACCAACACTTAACTCACTATAAACTAAAAAAGGGAAAGCAGTATTCGGGATTTTATTAAAATCTGGCCAAATCTGCCAATTAAATACATGCTGTTTTAAATTATTAATCACCTCAACGGTGGCGTGCAGCGTAATTGGGTTCTCCCGCAATCCCATTGCGGTATCGAGTAGTAATGGAATGCTGAGTATGTGGTCAAGGTGACTATGGGTGACAAAAATATGATCAATCTTCAGCAATGCCTCTAGCGATAAATCGCCTACGCCGGTGCCTGCATCAATCAGCACATTGTCATCAAGCAATAGTGATGTAGTGCGCATATTGCCACCAATTCCACCACTACAACCAAGCACCTTAATTTGCATTAATTTGGTCTCATTCTACTGTTAAGTTTTAAACTTACTCGCGGCCATCACGGCTTACCTCGAAGGGTTCGAGCACGATTCACTTAATAAACAACTTAAATGGCTGCGTTGAGTAAAATGCAATGCTTAACCAGCGAGCGTGCATTTAATCAATTGATTATATTGTTCTTCTTGTATGATTAAGCATAGCTTATAATTCAATCTATTCATAGCGCGTAATAAGCGGCATTTACGCCTTAATTCAAATCTTTAAAAATATTCAACATATGTACGACACCCCGATTGAAATTAGCTTAACTGCCACACCAACTGCGAGTGTGATTTGGATGCATGGACTAGGTGCAGACGGACATGACTTTGCGCCTGTAGTCAATATGCTGAATCTAGCGCATGTGCGTTTTATTTTGCCACACGCAGCTTATAAAAAAGTAACAGCCAATAATGGTTATGAAATGCGCGCTTGGTACGATATTTTTAGTTTTACGCCCGGTAGCCGAGAGGACGACAGCGGCATACATGAATCGCAAATTTATATTGAATCTTTGATTCAACGTGAGATAGACCGTGGCATTCCTGCCAAGCGCATTGTAATTGCTGGTTTTTCACAAGGCGGCGCTATCGCACTGCACACCGCATTGCGCTACAAACAAGCATTGGCGGGCGTCATGGCGTTATCGACCTATTTACCTTTAAAAACCACATTAGTAAAAGAAAAATCGCCTGAGAATCAGTCAATTCCAATTTTTATGGCTCATGGCACATTCGACAATATTATCTCCTTGAACACTTGCCGCCTTTCTTATGAAGTGTTGCAATCGCAGCACTATAAAATTGACTGGCATGAATACCCAATGGCGCATTCAGTGAACGAGGAAGAAATTGCGGATATTAAAGATTTTTTAGTCAACACTTTGCGTTAAGTCAGCCAATATTTCTACGTTGCTTATTGATAGATTAAGTCTTCAAAATAATCCTCAAATAAGCCTCAGTTTTGATAAAATCTTATTTACTATAAAAGCCTACAATATGACTGCTCAATCTGAAAAAAAAGAATTACTCGACTTCGAAACTGCTATTTCAGAGCTAGAAAACATCGTCAATCAGATGGAAACAGGCCAACTCTCATTAGAGGCCTCACTCGACGCTTATAAACGTGGTGCAGCGTTGTTGCAACATTGCCAGCAATCGCTCACAGATGCTGAGCAACAAGTACGTATATTAAATGAGTCGAATAAATTAAGCACTTTTGATGCAAATCAAGAAAAAAACCAATGAGCCCTCAAAAAATAAATCATCATGAATACATCATCCTATGACAGAAACCATTGATAATTATCAGGAATTTAAAGCTTGGTCTGTCGATATGCAGACACGCATCGAAGATGTGTTAGATGCGCATTTACCAGATGCGAAAATTTCACCAATGCGTTTGCATCAAGCCATGCGCTATGCAACTTTAGGTGGCGGAAAACGTGTTCGTGCACTTTTGGCTTACGCAGCGGGTGAATTTTGTGGTGCGGAGCTAGAAAAAATTGATATGCCTGCGGCATCTGTTGAAATGATCCATGCGTATTCGCTGGTGCACGACGACTTACCTTGCATGGATGATGATGACCTACGTCGCGGCAAACCCACCACGCACAAACAATATGGCGATGCCATGGCGTTACTAGTAGGCGATGCACTACAAAGTTTGGCATTTCAAATTATTTCGCAAGACAAGCTCATTAAAAGCGCAACGCAAAAATTACAAATGCTCCACGTATTAGCTTTGGCCAGTGGCTCACGTGGCATGGCAGGTGGGCAAGCTATTGATATTGAAAGTATCGGCATTCCCTTAACGCGTGCAGAGTTAGAGCATATGCATATACAAAAAACAGGTGCATTAATTCGTGCCTCGGCCTTATTAGGTGCTTATAGCGCAGACAATCTTGAGCAAGACAAAGTGGAAGCAATAGACCATTTTGCAAAATCAATCGGCCTCGCATTTCAAGTAGTCGATGATATTTTAGACTCGGAAGCAGACACGCAAACACTAGGCAAAACGGCTGGCAAAGACCAACTTAATCACAAATCAACCTATGTGACTATTCTTGGTTTATCCGCCTCAAAACAGCTTGCTAACGAACTCCATGCGAATGCAATGGCAGCCTTATCATTTTATGGACGTGAGGCTGACTTGTTACGTTACTTAGCAAACTTTATTACGCAACGCAGTTCATAGGCGGCTTCAGTTATGTCGCTTTTAAACTCTATTCAATCCCCTGCAGACTTGCGTAAACTCAATCGTGATGAGCTAAGTATATTGGCCACCGAAATTCGTGAATTTCTTGTGCATAGCGTGTCAAAAACGGGTGGCCATTTAGCTTCGAATCTTGGTGTTGTTGAACTTACCATTGCATTACATTACGTATTCAATACGCCTGATGATAGGTTGGTGTGGGATGTAGGACACCAAACTTACCCGCATAAAATCTTAACTGGCAGACGTGATGCTTTTGACAACTTACGTAAGCCAAATGGCATCGCAGGGTTCCCAAGACGTTGCGAGAGCGAATACGATACCTTTGGCACTGGCCACTCCAGCACCTCTATTTCTGCAGCTTTGGGCATGGCAGTCGCTGCGCAACAAGCGGGCCTAGACAGACGTAGTGTAGCGATTATTGGTGATGGTGCAATGACAGCAGGCATGGCCTTCGAGGCGCTTAATAATGCAGGGGATATGGATGCCAACCTACTCGTGATACTTAACGACAATGACATGAGTATTTCTAACAATGTAGGCGCGTTAAACAATTATCTTGCAAGATTACTTTCTGGTCGTTTTTACGATAGCGTGCGTCGCACTGGCAAGCAACTGCTTGAAGGCGTACCGCCAGTGAAAGAGTTTGCTAGACGTGCCGAAGAGCACGCCAAAGGCATGGTGACACCAGGCACATTATTTGAAGAGTTTGGTTTCAATTATATTGGCCCAATTGATGGTCATGATTTGTCTGCGTTGTTAGATACCTTAAGCAATATTCGCGAACTCAAAGGCATGCAGTTTTTGCATATCGTGACACAAAAAGGCAAAGGCTTTGAGCCTGCAGAACACGACCCTAATAAATATCATGGTGTCAGTAAGTTCGACCCAAGCAATGGTGTTTCACATGCCGCATCGAGCACTAAAACGTATACACAGGTGTTTAATGACTGGCTAGTTGACATGGCGGATGCAGATTCCAAGCTTATTGGTATCACACCAGCCATGTGTGACGGTTCTGGTCTAAATGATTTTTGTGCTAAATATCCAAAACGCTATTTTGATGTTGGCATCGCTGAGCAACATGCGTTGACCTTCGCAGCTGGTTTAGCTTGTGATGGGTTAAAGCCAGTAGTTGCGATTTACTCTACTTTTTTACAACGCGCTTATGATCAACTGATTCATGACGTTGCGTTACAAAATTTAGATGTGCTATTTGCCATCGATCGCGCTGGCTTAGTCGGCGCAGATGGGCCAACCCATGCAGGCAGTTTTGATTTAAGTTATCTGCGTTGTATTCCTAATGTTGTGATTATGGCGCCTAGCGATGAAAATGAATGTCGCCTTATGCTCACTACCGGCTACCACTACAAAGGCGTTGCAGCTGTGCGTTACCCGCGAGGTGCAGGTACAGGTGCAATTGTTGATGCTTCACTCAACGCTTTGCCGATTGGCAAAGCTGAATTAAAGTGCAAAACAACAATTAAAAAAGGCAAAAAAGTGGCCATTTTAGCGTTTGGTAGCATGTTAAAACCTGCCCTAGAAGCCGCTCTGGTATTGGGCTGCAGCGTTGCTAATATGCGCTTTATTAAACCTTTAGATATCGAATTAATTTCAGAGCTTGCAAGCACGCACGACTTAATCGTTACCATCGAAGAAAACGCGCTCATGGGCGGCGCTGGTGCGGCTGTGCTTGAAGCCATGCAGTCACTCCATTTAAACAACCCCACCCTTTGCTTAGGTTTACCTGATACGTTTATTGAACATGGCGTTCATGAAACTATGTTGGCAGAATGTGGTCTTGATAGTGCTGGCATTATGAATTCAATTAAAGCAAAGCTGGCAAAAATATAATAATCTAACTTGATTTGGTCAAATAAACCCCAATTTACAAGTTAACTCTCTATTTACAGGCACGCACAATGGCGTAAACTAACACTTTAACGCTGAATGCGCCAATGATGAAAGCGCCATATGAACCAACCAACATTACCAGATCACGCAAAAAGTCCGATAGAGGACACACAAAATATGCCAGATGTCCGCCACTTGGACATCAACAAAGTAGGTATTAAATCTATCCGTCACCCAGTCATTGTCAAAGACAAAAGTGGCGGTGAGCAAAGCACAGTTGCGATGTTTGACATGTATGTGCATCTACCGCACAACTTTAAAGGCACACACATGTCGCGTTTTGTTGAGATACTTAACATGAACGAGCATGCAATTTCTATTGAGTCTTTTGAGACAATTTTGCGCGAAATGGTCCAGCGCTTAGAAGCCAATTCTGGCTATGTTGAAATGCGCTTTCCATATTTTGTCAATAAATCTGCACCAGTTTCTGGTGTAAAAAGTCTGTTAGATTATGACGTGACCTTTATTGGTGAAATTAAAAATGGCAAACTCGACATTACTGTCAAAGTGCTTGTGCCAGTCACTAGTCTTTGCCCATGTAGTAAAAAAATATCTGATTATGGCGCACACAATCAACGTAGCCACGTGACAGTGAGCGCGCTCATTAACGACTTCATTTGGATTGAAGACATTATTGATTTGGTTGAAAAACAAGCTTCTTGTGAGTTATATGGCTTACTAAAACGTCCTGATGAAAAATTTGTCACCGAGCGTGCATACGACAACCCAAAATTTGTGGAAGACATGGTGCGTGACGTGGCGGCACAACTTAACGCAGAAAAGCGTATTGATGCCTATGTGGTCGAAAGTGAAAACTTTGAAAGTATTCACAATCATTCTGCCTATGCTTTAATTGAGCGCGATAAAAGAAAATAATGATTAGATTAGGGAGGCAAACATGACTCAAGTTGAATCCAACTCACATATACAACATCCTGAAAAACCTAAAGCCACGCTGTTTGAAATTGTGAAAGCAGTTTCTTGGAGCATGCTAGGTGTGCGCCAGCAAAAAGGCTATGAGGAAGACACTGCGAAAATTACCTTAAAGCAAGCCGTGATTGCTGGCCTAATTGGAGGTGTATTTTTTGTGGTTTCGATGATCACCGTGGTGAGCTTTGTGATTAAATATGCAAGTAAATAATTAAAAAACAACTTAAATAATCATGCAAGAAACTACTTCAAATACGCAAGCCAAGCAAAAAATATCCACTTTTCGACTGATTATGACCGTCACCTTTCGAATATTAGGCGTGCGCAATAGCAAAATTAGCGAGACCGATTTAGGTCAGCTTACTGGTATGCAAGTTGGCTATGCGTGCGTATTTGCCTTGCTATGCTTTACTGCAATCATAGGCTTATTGTCTGTGTTGGTAGTAAAGGCAATGACTTAACTTAGATTTCACCTTTTTTTTAAAAGGGCGATTTTATAATCTAACGCTAATATTTTTTAGTGAGCGTCATAATCGAATTGTTGCGTGTCATCTCTAAGCGATTCAGCGCTGACATACCCAATAAAACCACTTGCGGAAAACCACCTTCAACCACAGTGGCTTCAACGTTATTTAAAATAATCGTTCCTATCTTAAGGGTATTCAGCTTAACGACATAAGCATTGGCAAAACCGTTAGCCGTCGAAACTTTAACCTTTTCGCCTTTTTCATAATCGATTTTTGCATACTTAGCATCGCCACTATTAAAGGCGACTGTTGTCGCGCCAGTATCCACCAAGTACTTAAGTGATACGCCATTCACAGTCAAATTACCTAAAAAATGTCCTGCTTGATCCGCATATAAATTCACAGGGTCGTTATTTGCTGGCCCGCCACCACCCGCCACTGAAACGGCTTGGCCCATTTTCAACGTTTGCTGTTTGCCATCCACCAAAAAAGTTGCATATTCACTATTGGCTGAAATAAGCTTCACGCCATCGATTGTTTGACCTGCAGACAAACTACGCGGCGCGCCACCATTAATCGTTACAATGGCTTTATTGGTAAACAGTCCGACTACATTTAAGCGGGTATCAGCTAACACATATGACGCGAACTGACTTGCTAAAATAAAAAACAATATTTTTGCTTTAAGCATACATCCCCCATCTGACTTATTCTTGTTAGCCAAACATCCCTTTATCGCCATGTTGTTGTGATAACTTTAAACCGAATGCTATCACTAGAAAGCCGATCAATGGAAACACTGCCGAGAGTAAAAATGTGTTTTCGCCGCCTAAATATTGCAAAGCATAGCCTCCAGAAAGCCCGCCAATTGCGCCACCCAAGCCATAAGCCACACTGTTATAAATGGCTTGACCACGCGCTTGATGTTTACCTTTAAAAAACTGCGCAATCACCTCAACCGAGGCCGCATGAAAACTACCGAATGTGGCCGCATGCAAGCTCTGCGCAAACAGCAACAACACAATATTATCCACCGCCACGCCGAGTATCATAAAACGCAATACAGCTAGCGCAAGACTCACCAGCAAAATGGCTTTTAAACTAAATCGTGCCATGATTTTAGGCATCAGCATAAATATAAAGATTTCGCAAATCACACCCAATGACCAAAGCAGGCCAATCATGCCTTTGCTATAACCATGTTCAACCAAATAAATGGAGTAAAAGTTGTACAACACGCCATGCGCAGTCACCATCAGTGCACAACCGATGAGCAAAGCAATAACAGCGGGTTGCAAAATAATTGACCAAATTGAGAAGTGGTCATTTGCATGTGGTGCGATGGTCGCCTCAGGCAATTTAAATGTAAGCGCAAATAACACAATTTGCACACCTAACAAAAACCACAATAAACTTTTGATGCCATAGATATCAATAAAAAAACCAAGTATTACCGCCGCAAAAATAAACCCCAATGAACCCCACATACGGATGCGGCTATAGTGACCATTGGTGGTGGCTAAATGCGCTAAAGTAAGAGATTCAGAAAGAGGTAATGTAGAGCTTGTAAATAGACTTAACGCTGCCATCACAAAGAAAAACCAAAAGAATCCATGTGCCCAAAACACTGCCACAAAGCCGAGCAAACCTAAAAAAGCTGTCAGCTTAATCCATTTAACACGCTGTTTAGTATGGTCTGCCAGCCAGCCCCATAAATTGGGCGCAAAAATGCGACTGATTTGAAACAAAGACATCAGAATGCCAATATCGGC
>CAYXHH010000068.1:0-8965 GCA_964464725.1 uncultured Methylotenera sp.
TTGCCGCACGTGCTTTACCAGATAAAAATAGCGCAGAACCAGCAACTAAGCCGAAACCTGCGGCTTGTATAAATTTACGCCGATTTACATACACATCTTGAGGCGTAATCTCAGAAGGTTGGATATTGGAAGGATTGGTGTTTGATTTACTAGAAATAATCATGCTGGCACGCCTTTTTGTTAAATTAAACTATTGTTGCTTAGTCGGCCATTTTGAATAAGCCTTACATCAACAACAAAATAAACCTAACCTTATGACAGCAAAAATTAGTTAAGTTTTTGTAGTGCGGCATCAATTTCTACAACCAGCTCTTTTTCACCTATATTTTTTGCCTGCTTCAGTGCGTCTCTATATAAACCAATAGCGCCTTCTTTATCACCTTTAGCAGCTTTAATTTCTGCTAAGCCTAGATTTGCTTTCGCTTCATAATATGCGCCACCATTATCTTTGCTAAATTGGAGCAATTTAGTAAACGTTCTTTCCGCAGCGTCGTAATCTTTTGCGTTTTTATAGGCCTGTCCAAGCACGTAACTTGCATTAGCATATTCATCTAATGTACCTGCTTTTTGCTGCATTAGCGTTGCTTTTAACTGATACTCTACTGCTAAATCATATTGCTTTAACGCTGTATAAGTGGCGGCGATACGTTCGAAGCTTTCTGCGCGCTCATTATCGTTCATAGCCAACTTAGAACCCGCTTGATAGCTGGCAAGTGCAGCATTAAGGTCCTGCTTTAAAATTTGTATGTCACCAATATAATTGTGGTTAACACGCTCGAATTTAGCATCGTTAGCCGTCTTACTAATGCTTAAACTTTTTTCATAGCTCGCAATAGCCTCGTTAAACTGTTGATTTTTTTTATGCAGATTGCCGATTAAGATGTTTGCGATGATTTGCTCAAAGCCGACTGCAGAATGGTTTGCAGCAGATTCTAGCGCTTTTAAGGCTTCTTGGTAGTTGCCATCAGCACCATGCGCCCTGCCCTTGCAAATCAAGGCTTCACGATGCATCTTGTCGCTTTTCAAGATTTCATTAGCGATTGTGATAGAAGCTTTGTAATCACCCTTTTCTAAAGCTTGATTACATTGAGCAAGCCGACTGGAAAGATCTTCCGCTTTCAAATTAAAAGATATTAAATTCAATAATATAAAGTTTAGTATTAAAGTAACTTGTGATATTTTTTTCATATATTTTAGCGTTAAGTTTATTTAAAAAAGACTACTTTGCCCTGATTGTTTTGTTGCAGTTGGCACATTATCTGACGTGAGATAGGACGAATTAGTTGCGTGCGTTGTATCTGCATTGCTAGTCCCTAATAATGCAATTAAACCTGCTTCATCAATAATGGTAACTTGTAATGTTTGTGCTTTTTCTAATTTACTACCTGCATCACTACCCGCGACGACATAATCTGTCTTTTTAGAAACACTGCCACTTACTTTGCCACCTGCTGCCTCTATCATGGCTTGTGCCGCATCTCGAGATAAATTGGGCAGTGTGCCAGTGAGCACCAAGGTTTTACCAAGCAAAACACCAGTTGCAGCTTGCTTGCCTTCAGTTTCTGGCCAATGCACACCAAGTTGTTGCATGGATGCAATCACATCTCGATTATGGGGCTCGCCAAAAAATTGTAATATGGACTCTGCCACTATTGGTCCCACATCATTCACTTCCAATAAAGCCTCCAAAGGCGCATCCAGCAAGGCTTGTAGGCTACCAAAATGTGCAGCCAAATCTTTTGCAGTCGCCTCACCTACGTTGCGTATGCCTAAACCATAAATAAATCTTGCCAGTGTGGTTTGCTTACTTGCCTGTAACGCATCAATTAGGTTTTGCGCTGACTTTTCACCCATACGTTCTAAGTTTGCAAGGGTCATCACATCGAGCTTGTAAATATCATCTAGTGCATGTACTAGGTTGGCTTCAACAAGCTGATCTGCTAGCTTTTCACCTAACCCTTCTATATCTAATGCGCGACGCGAAGCAAAATGCGTGATGGCTTGCTTACGTTGTGCAGGACAAAATAAACCACCTGTGCAACGCGCAACAGCTTCATCTAAAGGCCTTTCGATATGTGAACCACATTCAGGACATGCGCTAGGCATGGAAAATAAGCGTGCATGACTTGGCCTATTATCAAGAACCACAGAAACCACTTCAGGAATCACATCGCCAGCTCGGCGTACAACGACTGTATCACCGATACGAATATCCTTACGTTTTAACTCATCTTCATTATGAAGCGTCGCGTTGGTCACGTTCACACCACCGACAAATACGCTTTTTAACCGTGCAACTGGCGTAATTGCGCCTGTACGCCCTACTTGTACGGTAATGTCTTCGACGATTGTGGTAGCCTCTTCGGCTGGAAACTTATGTGCTATCGCCCAACGCGGTGCGCGAGACACAAAACCTAGTTCATTTTGCAAATTAAATTGATTCACTTTGTACACCACGCCATCTATATCAAATGGCAAACTGGCTCGTTGAGCGCCAACCTTTTGATAATATGTACGTAAGCCATTTGTACCCTGCACGACAGCACGTAAATTGCTGACAGGAAAATGTAACTCTGCTAGGTAATCCATTGCCTCAGCATGTGATTGCATATTAGGAACGCCCTCCGCTTCTCCTAATCCATATGCAAAAAAGTGTAATGGGCGTGTCGCTGTCACTTTAGGGTCTAATTGACGCAAGCTACCTGCTGCCGCATTCCGAGGATTTGCGAATAATTTTGCACCAAGCTTTTCTTGTGATGCATTCAACGCTTCAAAGTCACGTTTTAACATCAAAACTTCGCCACGCACTTCTAATAAAGCTGGTGGGTTCGATGTATTTAGACGTGTAGGAATGGCGCGAATTGTGCGCAGATTGAGGGTGACATTTTCGCCTGTGTAGCCATCACCACGCGTGGCACCTTGCGTTAATAAGCCATTTTCATAGGTGAGCGTAATGGCCAACCCATCAAATTTTGGTTCTACTGCATAGTTAACTTCTTCAACATTCAAACTTTCCCGAATCCGCTTATCAAAAGCGAGCAGCTCATCATCACTAAAGGCATTATTGAGCGAAAGCATGGCTTGACGGTGCTTAACAGTATCAAATTCAGTGAGTGCTTGACCACCAACACGTTGAGTTGGTGAATCTGGCATGACAAGTTTCGGGAATTGTGTTTCGAGCGCAGTCAGTTGACGGTATAAACCATCATATTCACTATCAGATATTTCTGGTGCATCTAAGACATAATAAAGATAATCATGATGACAAATCGATTTAACCAACTCAGATACAAGCTTGGCTGCTTGCTCTTGTGTCAACTCTACTGCCATAGATTAATTAAAAAGGCGCATACTGCTTGGGCTGCCCGGCATGACACCGCGCGCGACCATAGTGGCATGTATCACCCTAAGTTGCTGTCTAATTTTTTCTATTTGAAGATCGCCTAAAGGCTTTTGATTGTCATCTACAAGACTCCCACTCAAACTACTTGCGATTTTTTGTGCATTTAAAATCATTTGATTAAATACTTGTTCGCAATTGTTAACTTTGGGAATCTCTAACTGAAACGTAATACTTTTGAGCACGTTGCTGCGCAAACTGTCGCTGGTAAAAGGTATATTGTTAGTATCCATCACAGCATACAAGGGGATTTCATTGGCGTAGTAATGAAATTTACCATCCTCTTTCAACAACATGCCAGAGGCTTCTGCCAAGCCCTTAAATTTTGTGCCATGGATGGGTGTTTCGCCACTGGCAATATGCACACTCACCATTTGATCAACTTCGATACAAAACTGGTCTAACTCAATGGCACGTTGCATTGGGTCGCCATTTCCTTGCCACTCTACGTGTGTATTCAGGTTTAAGCCAGTGTCTTCAACCGCGAATTGGAACTTATTAAGTAAACTTTTAGCGACAGGTCCTCCGCGGTCTGCCAATTGCAAACTGCAAGCGATTTGCTTATAGGTCGAAGTGCTAGGCGCGCTCGCTATTTCTAACCATTTGTCATCACTTGTTAAACCATGCAGCATCACTGGCAAAGTAAACTCTTTAAACGCGTTTACCAAAGTTTCGAGTTCAGTATGGGTGATATTTTTGTTAGCAAATAAAATGGCGGTTAAATCAATTTGAGGGTGCGTGACATCTGGCAAGTTAACGTGTAAATCTTGCAATTTTTCATGCACCGAAGCTTTAATAATCTCTTGAGTATTGGCTGGTGCAAGTTCTTCTACTTCTGGTTTTGGTATTTCAATCGTGGGCTCAATTTTGGCAGGTTCGGCACTGACTGGGTTAGCATTTGCTTGCGTTGCTTTTCCGGATGAATCGGCTAGCGAAATGGTGTCTTTAAATGCGTCTGTAGCACCATCCAAGTAACGTTTTGCTTTATCTCTTACTTCTGCGAGCTCTTTGTCGACTACGTAGGCATCCGCATTCATGTCGAAATCATCAGCCAACACATCTTTTTGAGGTACGATAAAATCGCTTGAAACTTCTTTTCGAAGCTTTCTTTCTTGCATCCAGTTGTACGCAACAACGCCCGCAATAATCAACAAGCCTAAGATAACGAGTGCTAACTGCAAATCAGACATATTTTATACTTCACTTTTGTACTACACATTGAATTCGTTCTTATTTTCTAATTTATTCAATTCTAGCACAAGCACCAATTACTCTAGCGCAAGCACTAAGTCTTATTGTTAAACTCAAACCAGCAGAGTTTCTAGTGATTTTCTCACTAAGCCTGCATCGTCAATGCGGCTTCCATGTCAACGTCAACAATCCGTGAAACACCAGATTCTTGCATAGTAACACCAATTAATTGCTGTGCCATTTCCATGGTAATTTTATTATGCGAAACAAATAAAAACTGCGTTTTTTCCGACATTTTCTTCACCATTTGACAAAAACGTTCGGTGTTACTATCGTCTAAAGGTGCATCCACTTCATCCATTAAGCAAAACGGTGCTGGATTCAGTCTAAATAAGGCAAATACTAATGCAATCGCGGTAAGGGCTTTTTCACCACCAGAAAGTAATTGAATAGTCGTATTTTTCTTGCCTGGTGGCTGTGCAAAGACCTGAAGACCAGTATCTAAAATCTCGTCACCTAAGAGTTCTAATTTTGCTTGACCACCGCCAAACAAAGTCGAAAAAAGTTCGCCAAAGTGTTGATTCGCAGTATTGTAAGTCTCCATGAGTTTGTCACGTGTTTCTCTATCAATCTTACGTATGGCTTCTTCTAGTGTTTCTGTGGCTTGTGTCAAATCCAACATTTGGCTATCTAAGTAGATTTTACGTTCTGATTCGGTTGCCAATTCTTGTATGGCGGCTAAATTCACTGCGCCCAAGGATTCAATTTCTTGTTGTAACTGGCTAGTCTTACGCACTAAATCGCTAGTCCTGATGTTTTCTGACAGGCTTTGACTTAACTCATCTTCATTCAACCCATTTTCTACCAAGCCTGCCTGACACTGCTCAAAATTAATGCGCGCTTGTTGTTCGTCTAAACGGCTTTGCTCAACTTTATCGCGCATTGGGTGCAGTTGTTGTTCATTTTGCATGCGTACACGCTCAAGCGCTTGCATGGTGGTTTCTGCTTCAGCCAAATGATTACGCGCTTCAGCCAAACCTGTTTCACGCAGCTGTTTAATATTAATCGCTTCACTTAAATTGGCTTTGAGTGTTTCCATAGGCGTTAAGGTTAAGGAAGTCTCTATCTCTTTTTGACGGAGTATAAAAGCAGATTTTTCTTCACTATTAACTTTAATTTTATTGTTTAACTCATTGATATAATTATTTAATAATCTTAAATTAAACTGGCTTTCTTGGTGTTTGGTTTGTGCAGCTTGTAAGGCATCACGTAACTCTGAAAATGCTTTATCGGCAAGTTGCTGGGCTACTAAATCACTTTCTTTAAGCGTCTCAAGTTCAGGAATTTTGCCAAGCATGGATTGCAAGGCTTGCTCTTTAGCAGTTTTATTCTGGATTTGTTGCTCAATTCTCGCTCGCGCGTTACTAATCTCTGTTGTAATGCTGGCTTTTCGCTCAAGCGCGACTGTGTGAGCTTGTTGTAGTCGAGACAAGGCTAACTCTTGCTGATATTGCAAACTAGTCGCGGTTTTCAGCTCATGATTCTCTTGTTGTTGTTGAGTACGAACGCTATGCAATTTCGATTCAGTAGTCGTCAGCGCATCGTTTAAATTCGATAGTACTTGTTGCAAATTTGGTAGATTTTTTTGTAGTTTATCCAATTGCTGTTGGCGTTCCAGAACGCCATGCAGACTTGAATTCTCTCCGTGATAGCAAACGCTATGGCGACTAAATACATCACCCTGCTGATTAATCAGCGTTTCACCTGGCCGTAATTGCGCAATTGCCTTATTCACGTTATCGCCAGAAGCCAATAAATATGCGCCTGCCAGCCAATCATTTAGTATAGGTTTGAGTTCGGTATCGCACTCTTTAATAACACTCATTAAAGGCGTTAATGCTGAATTTTGAGGTGTTTCATGATGATATGCGGATGCTCTAAAACCCAATACTAAAGCGCTTGGCGGCCTATCATCAACTGATAACTGCTCAGTTGAAATTAATGCATTCAGTTTTGTGCCTAAAGCCGCTTCAAGTGCGACACTCCAAGTTTCATCAATTTTAACTTTTTGCCAAAGTCTGGCATTATTTTTGAGGCCACGACTATTTAACCAATCACCTAGTTTTCCTTCAGAATTTAGAGATTGTTGAATTTTTTGCAGCGAGCTCACTTCCGCTTCTGCTTGGTTTAATGCACGCTGTGCTTGGTTTTGTTGCTCGCGTAACTGATTTATTTCTGCTTGCAACGCCTTTTCTTCTGATTGCAGTTTTTGGACCAGCTGTTCAATTTTTGTCACCTGATCTTGCATTTCAGCTAGTGCCTGTTGACTGGTTTTCAGCGCACTTTCATCTGGCAATTCTAGCTGGGCTAAACTGGTTTCTAAGCTTTGAATGCGCTTGTTATTTTCATCAATATTTTGCGTTAAGTGATTGATATTGTTTTGTTCAAGCTGAATATGTTGCTTAGATTCTGCTAAAGCTTGCAGACTCTTCTGTGCAATTTCAGTCGCCGTCTTAAATGCAAGCTCTTGTGCAGGGACTTTATCTTTAAGCGCTGCTAAAGCAAGTTTTGCAGCCTCTTCAAGTGCAGTTGCAGCAGAAAGTTCACGTGTTTTTTGCGTTAAGTCTTGCTCTAAACTCAAATGACTATTGGCATTTCGCTCAACGGATTGCGCGAGTTGTAGTAATTGTTGTTGCATGCGCTCACGCGCTTCTGCATTTTGTTTAACTTGGTTTTCGAGGTCAGATACTTTTGCATTCGCTTCATAATATGCGGCTTGTGCGGTATTAATGCCTTCGCTTGCGGCATAATGTGCTTGGCGACTTTGCTCAAGCTCATTTTCGCTTTTACGTAATGCGGCAGTTTGCGCTTCAAGCTGATTCACCAGCTTTTCAACGGTTGCTTTCGCTTTTTCCCAATCACGACTGGCATCACGTTTTTTAAGCAACCATAATTGACCATCTGCCAGTTTTAATGCGCTTTGCAGGGCATGATATTGTTGCGTCACCACCGCTTGCGATTCTAATTTGGTGATTTGTTTTTGTAGCTCTCGACAAATATCTTCAACACGGACTAGGTTTTCGCGCGTATCACGCAGGCGCAATTCGGTTTCACGGCGACGCTCTTTATATTTGCTAATGCCTGCTGCCTCTTCTAAAAAGATACGAAGTTCCTCTGGCTTAGCTTCTACAATGCGTGATATGGTGTTTTGGCCGATGATTGCATACGCCCTGCCACCCAGACCTGTCCCTAAGAATAAATCCGCCACATCACGCCTACGTACAGCCGAATTGTTAATGTAGTAGCTAGACCCCTTGTCGCGCTCAATCACGCGTTTAACGCTAATTTCTGCATATTGGCTCCACTCGCCACTGGCGCCGCCTAAGCTGTTATCAAACACAAGCTCAACCGAAGCACGAGAAATTGGCTTTCTGTTAGCTGAACCGTTAAAAATAACTGCATCCATGGCATCTGCGCGCATTTCTTTCGCTGACGACTCACCCAACACCCAACGCACAGACTCCATCACGTTAGATTTGCCACAACCATTAGGCCCAACAACGCCTACACGTTGGCCGTGCAAATGTATGGTGGTTGGGTCTACAAAAGATTTGAAACCAGCTAATTTTAAATGGGTTAAGCGCAAAAGATTCGTTATTTATATTGGGTTGATGAGTTTATTGCATGATGTTAGTACAAAATTACGCGCAATATTGCAGTTAAGTTTTATAATACCGCTATTATTTGATATGAATGCAATTATGTCTAGCACTGACTTACACGAAAACGTCACAATATTAGGAAACCTAAGCGCACAACCTTCAAAAACGCTAGAAACTTTTCCTAACCCCGCGTCAAATCGCGATTTTCATATTCATATGGAAATCCCTGAATTTACTTGCCTGTGCCCCAAAACGGGTCAGCCAGATTTTGCGGTCATCTATCTGGATTATATTCCTGACCAGTTATGCGTAGAACTTAAAAGTTTGAAACTTTACATTGTTTCGTTTCGTAACGAAGGCTGCTTTCACGAAGCGGTCACCAATCAAATTTTGGATGACTTAGTGCGTGCCACTCAACCAAGGTTTATGCGCGTTACCGCTAAGTTTTATGTGCGCGGCGGCATTTTTACTAATGTGGTGGCCGAGCATCGCAAAGCTGGCTGGACGCCCTTGCCTGCTATCGATTTAGCAACATTCGAATCACAAAGTAATACGCGCGGCTAACGTATAACCAAGCAAGAAACTCGTTGACAATTGCTCGCTACGCCTTTAAGATTGCGCCTTCTCGAATTTAGCACAAATTTTAGTATGTAAGTCGGGGGTATAGCTCAGCTGGGAGAGCGCTTGCATGGCATGCAAGAGGTCAGCGGTT
>CAYXHH010000069.1:0-3989 GCA_964464725.1 uncultured Methylotenera sp.
AAAAAATCACAATTTGTTACTTGAAACTTTTGTTATTTGTCGTTATCTTAATCATGTTGCCATTTGGCAAGTTTTTATAAGGAATTTTGAAATGTCAGACAATATGCAAGTATTAGGTCGCGAGGGTAGTTTAGCGCCAGCACAACATAAAGTGTTACGTAACACTTATATGCTGCTTGGCCTCACCATGATCCCAACCGTCATTGGTGCGTTAATTGGCATGGGTATTAACTTTAGTATTATTGCGCAGCACCCATTTATGGCGTTTGGTGCATTTATGCTTATCACCATTGGTATGCAAATGGCGATTACGGCTAACCGAAATAACAGCATGGGTATTGTGTTGTTGTTTGTGTATACATTTTTATTAGGCCTCATGATGGGCCCAATTTTGCAACACGCAGCAAACTTGAGTAATGGCGCACAGTTGGTTGGTTTGGCTGCTGGTAGCACAGGATTAATCTTTTTAACGATGGCCGCGATTGGCGCCACCACGAAAAAAGATTTTGGATATATGGGTAAATTCCTATCTATTGGCGTGATGGTCGCTTTCATCGCAATTATTGCCAATATGTTCTTACAATTGCCAGCGTTCTCAATCGCTATATCGTCTATCTTTGTGTTGATTTCTTCAGGTTTTATTATGTATGAAGTGAACCAAATTGTGCGTGGCGGTGAAACTAACTACGTGATGGCCACACTTTCATTATTTATTAGCATCTATAATATCTTCACTAGCTTGCTGAATATATTAATGTCATTTGCTGGTGGTAACGACTAAACCTTGACCATGACAAAAAACCCGCTTAGGCGGGTTTTTTTATGCGAACTATTTTAACTATTATCTTGCAGAAGTTGTTTTGCTTGACGTGCATCAAATTGATACAACGACATTAGCCATATGATGTTGTTATAGATTGAATTTATCAATCCAAACAACATTATTAGGAGAAGTCTATGTCTGCTGTACATCACGATTTAGCAAATGAATTACCTGAGTTTAGAGAAAAAATTCATCAGCTCAAGCTAGAAGATAATCATTTTTCAAAACTATTCGATGAGTATCACAAAGTAAATAGTGACGTTTTAAGACTTGAAGCGGAAAATATTCCAGTGACGGATGAGGCGTTTGAGACTTTGAAGAAACAAAGATTGTATTTAAAAGATAAGCTATACAATATCTTAGCTGCATAAAAGCATAGAAAAATGGTTTAGATTTGGCGCCTGCGCTCTTTAAAGAATGCAGAGAGTAATGCGCCGCATTCTTCCGCAAGTACGCCACTTTTTACCTCGGTGTGGTGGTTAAGTTTAGTTTCAGCCATCAAATTCACTACACTGCCACAAGCCCCTGTTTTGGGGTCACTTGCGCCATACACAAGACGAGCGATGCGCGCATGTTGTATTGCGCCTGCGCACATTGCGCAAGGCTCTAGCGTGACGTATAGCGTGCAATCGACTAAACGATAATTGCCAAGTGAAGCTGCCGCTTCGCGCATGGCAATAATCTCTGCATGCGCTGTCGGGTCGTGTGAGCCTATCGTTGCGTTGCCACCTTGGCCAATAATCACGCCATCTTTTACAACAAGTGCGCCTACAGGGACTTCATTGTTTTTAGCGGCTGCTTTAGCAATCTCAATTGCATGCAGCATGAATTTAATATCAAGCTCATTCATATTTTGCATTTATTTTGGCGTTAAGTATTTGCTTTAACTCTAAAAGTATTCACCATTTGTTGAAGCGCTTGCAAGGTGAATTGTTTTTTATCGGGTGTATTTTCTAGTGCACCATATTGTAATGCATTGTAATGACGCGCGATTTGCATTATTTCATCTCTTTGGCTTGGCAAAACAAGTGCAGTGCGCTCAGCAAAATCCAGCGCGCCCTCATAAGGATATGGTTGAAGTTGTATGGCGTTTAATTTATTTAAATATTGCTGATAAGTTTTTTGTGTAGGGTTGCGCGCTAACTTGGCTTTTTTTAATAAGAAATAACTGGTGATGCTCATGACTAAAATAATAGTACCCATCATCCAAATAATCATGTCTTGTAAAGTTACGTTTCTACCAGTGAGATTGCTTAAAAAATCAAATTGCTTTTCATCGTTATAACCTAGCACCCACTGGTTCCAGCCATTATTAATGCTGTCAAAGTTCAAGAATACTTTTCTTAACAGTGGGTAATCTCGACGTGAAAAAAGAGGAAGCATCTCAACATCTGTGAGCGCTTCGCTGATGCCTTGTTCAATGCGCTCGGGCGAAACCGCTGCAGTCGGGTCAACGCGCACCCAACCTTGATTTTCTAGCCATACTTCAGCCCAGGCGTGCGCGTCCGATTGACGCACTATCAGATACCCCCCATTAGGATTAAACTCACCACCCTGATAACCAGTGACAATGCGCGCGGGGATGCCAGCTAAGCGCATCAAATACACAAAACTGGTTGCATAATGCTCGCAAAATCCTTTTTTAGTTTCAAATAAAAATTCATCGACTGGGTCATCGCCTAATATTGGCGGGGATAATGTATAAACAAAAGGCTCGGTTCTAAACATCCTAAGCGCTTGATTGATTTTTTCAGTGTCAGATAATGCCTGCCATGACTTAGCTAATTGTAATGTGCGCGGATTTTCGCCTTCCGTAATTTGCAAACTCATTACGCGCTCACGCTCACTTAACGTTGTGCTTAATTGATATTTGGTATTTGAGCTGGCATCGTAACGTATGCGCGAACGAATAGGCTCATTGGATACCGCAGAATAGTCATGGGTTATTTTGCCTATGTTAGGCACGCGAGTTGGCATATCTAAAAGCAATAACCATGTCCGATTATGTGGCTCAAGCGTGATGGTGTAGTCTAGGTTAGCGCCTTGTACTTCAAGCGACTCTTGCGGCATGCCGATATTTTTACTAGTCATCAACCATTCGCGTTTATATTGATGCCACAGCACAGGTCCACGCCAATATAAATACTGATTATCAGGTATTTTGTCTTTAAACTTAACCCTAAAGGCAATCGCACTATTTTGTGTTAGTTTGCTGATATTGCCGAATTGCAGGCTATCTCCTAAGCCAGTCATGCCACTATACGCATCTTGTGGAATTCCCCATAACGGGCCTGGTATGCGCGGGAATAATACAAACAAGATCAGCATCACAGGGACTGCTTGCAGCAGTAACTTACTCGATAAGCTTAATAAAAATTTATAGTCTCGTGGTTTTGAAAGGCTAATATTAATCAAGGTGGCGGTTAGTAATACCAGCGGCGGAATACTCAATAAAAATGTGGTGATACTTTGGTTAAATAGAAATAAAATCCCCACCAAAAAGTATCCAATCACAATCACTAACACATAATCACGCAGGGTTTTGGTTTCTAATAACTTAAGTGAGCACATGACCACCAATAAACTCAGGCTGGCATCTCGTCCAAATAAATGCCTAAAGGTCAGCAGTAAGCCTAAGCCTATCACTAAATTGATGGCGATTAATGACCAGACATTCGGCATAGGCCATTTGTAACGATCAAGCAGATATCGCCAAATCCCAAAACCAATGCTGATCAAGGTCACCCAAATTGGCAAATTAACGCTATGCAATGCCAAAATGACTGCTAAGGTAAACAGTAAAAATTTAAGGTGTTGTGTTGTCAGTGTGAGGTTCATGCTAGGCTGTGGCTCACATTAAAGCCAGCGCGGTTAGCGCTTCATGAAAATGCGCTTCAGTGTTGTCGGGATTGATTGTGCAGTTGGGTAATCGCAGCCCAAATGCTTGTTGTGCTTGATACGCCTCAAGCACCCAATAGCTCATTTGTGAAATACGCGCCTCGGGGTCTAATCCTACAGTGGCATCCCAATCTAGCCATAAAGTGCTTTTGCCATGACCGCTAAACTGTTTGGTCAATAAACCGACGCCTCGACTCGAGGCTTTCCAATCAACACGAGTGAATGCGTCACCAATGACATAGGTTTTATGCCCGTTAAACTCATCATC
>CAYXHH010000069.1:4089-8730 GCA_964464725.1 uncultured Methylotenera sp.
CCGCGATATTAAATCGCGCGCGATTTTTAGTCTCTGTGATTTGTGTTAATACAAGTGCGCTATCCTCAACAAAAACTGGTTTAGCACTGATGATGCGCACATCTAAATGCACTAAATTACGCCAAGTATGTAACATGGCCATATTGCCTAGTGAGGCCAATAAAAAAGTGACAAAAAACCCGAGGCTAACCGAATAATTAATTGAACCAACCAACAACGCGAGCAACATCAACCCATACAAAAATCCCCATCGTGTTGGAATGATGTAAATTTTTCTGGGTGTGAGCGATGCTACACCATCTGCTGGTTTGGCAACTCTAGCCCACTGTTGCCAAAAAGATAACTTCCAAAAAGGCTGTTTCCAAATGGGCAGGGCTAGATTTTTTAGCATACATTTAGTGTTAAGTACGAGGTGAAATACTCACTTGTGTTAATACTTGTTGCGCCACATGATCGCCCGGTAAGCGATGCGTGATGATGCTAGGCAACACAGCTTGTACGTCTTCTGGAATCACAAACTCACGGCCTTCACACATCGCCCATGCTTGAGCAGCTTGCCTTAAACCAAGGCCAGCCCTTGGGGAAAGCCCTGTTGTAAAATGTGTGCGGGTGTATTGAATCAAGGCTTGTAAATAATCAAGAATCGCTTCAGACACAAATACAGACTGCACTTGTTGTTGCAGTTTAATTAAATTCTCAGCATTTGAGATTGGCACTAATTGATTCACTGATGCACGCCCACCTTGGTTTTTAAGCAAAGTACGCTCCGATTTTGCGTCTGGGTAACCAATTTGAATACGCATTAAAAAGCGGTCTAATTGTGACTCTGGTAGCGGAAAGGTGCCGATATGATGTTGCGGATTTTGTGTAGCAATCACAAAAAATGGCGATGGCAAAGGCTGGGCCTGACCATCAATCGTCACTTGGTATTCTTCCATCGCTTCTAATAATGCACTTTGGGTTTTGGGGGTGGCGCGGTTAATTTCATCCGCCAATAACACTTGCGTAAAAATAGGACCTGGGTGAAACTCAAAGCGTGACAATGCATTATCGTAAACCGAGACTCCTAGAATATCTGCGGGAAGTAAATCACTGGTAAATTGAGCACGTCTAAAACTCAACCCTAATACCTGCGCAAGTGTATGCGCCAGTGTGGTTTTGCCCATGCCTGGCAAGTCTTCGATAAGTAAATGCCCACCTGCCAGCAAACAAGTTAAGCTTAATTTAATTTGTTGTTCTTTGCCTAATATGACACTGCTCGTGGCTTTTATGATGGCATCAATCGTATTTTGCATATTCAGTGTTCGTGGTAAGTAAGTAATCCAGATAAACTTATATTTAATTGTGAATTAAAGTGACTAAAATCTAGCACAGCCTTTATGATGCTCGTAATGTGGCAAAGGTTCTGATTAAATCAGACTTAACCAGAACTTGACTTGCATTTTTTGATGACGACCTAATATTAGCATAAGGAAAACAATTCACTTAAGGCAATATGATGCAGATTAGAACATCTCAAGCACGTGGCCATGCCAATCATGGTTGGTTAGATAGTTATCATTCATTCTCATTTGCGCAGTATTACGACCCAGATTGGATGGGTTATTCAGTGTTGCGAGTAATCAACGAAGATGTGATTGCGCCAGCGCAAGGGTTTGGCATGCACTCACACCGCGATATGGAAATTATCACTTATATTCTGCAAGGTGATTTGGCGCATAAAGATAGCTTAGGAAATGTAGAAGTAATACGCCAAGGTCATGTGCAACGTATGACGGCAGGCACTGGGATTACGCACAGCGAGTTTAATGCTTCAGACCAATCCCCAGTACATTTACTACAAATTTGGATTTTACCTAATCAGAAAAACTTAACACCCAGTTACGAGGATAAATTTTTTGAGGCCAAAGCTAAAGAAAATCAATGGTGTTTACTAGTAAGCGAAGATGGTAGAGATCATTCATTAAAAGTACATCAAGATATGGCATTATTTTGTACGCAACTTAATGAACGAAATTCATTGGATTATGCTCTCAAAGAACATCGTTGCGCTTATTTGCAAGTCGCGCGTGGAGCAGTTGAAATTAATCAACAAATACTTCATGCAGGTGATGCCGCTATGTTTGATAACTCAGAGATAATCAAACTCACCGCAGTCAGTAACACGGAAATACTTTTATTTGATTTGCCCAGTATTTAGTTTTAGTGAGTGAGAAGAATAAGGAGAAAAGATGAAATTAAATATGATTAAACCTGCCCTAGGAGCCGCGCTGGTATTGGTCTGTAGCCATGCATTTGCAGACCCTGTGGCTTATAGAATCGACGATACACATAGTTTCGCTAACTGGAGTTTGCGCCATGTGGTCAGTAAAACTTCGGGAACATTTAGCGATATTAAAGGCAAAATCATGATAGACGCTGATAATCTTGCCAACTCGAGTGTCGAAGCAAAAATTAATATGGCGAGTGTGAACAGTAGCCATGCTAAGCGCGATGACCATATTAAAAAAGCAGATTATTTGGATGTGGAAAAGTTTGCTGAAATGACATTTGTCAGCAAGAAAATTGTCGCTAAATCCAACACAGAAGGTGTGATGACGGGTGTGTTAACAATGCATGGCGTTGCAAAAGAAATGACCTTTCCGTTTAAAGTATTAGGGTTTGGTACGGATCCTTGGGGTGGAGAAAGAACAGGATTTGAAGCCCACACATCTCTCAAAGCCAGTGATTTTGGTTATGGATGGGGTGTTAAGAAAGATGCGCCTTTAGGTGACGAAATTGAAATTACACTGTTGATAGAAGGCGTGAAACTGCCTCCCCCAAGCCCATTAAAATAATTAAATATAAAGGAATGTTAAGATGCAAGTCGATTTGTTTAGCCCAGTCACACTAGGTAGTATCCAACTGAGAAACCGCATAGTGATGGCACCACTTACCAGAAACCGTGCGGGTGAGGGCGGCGTTCCACATGCGCTTAACGCAGAATATTATGAACAACGTGCTAGCGCTGGCTTAATCATCACTGAGGCTACGCCTATTTCAGCCATGGCGCATGGCTACCCAGCTTTGCCAGGGATATATACTGATGCACAAATTGCCGGGTGGAAAACTGTTACGGATGCGGTGCATGCCAAAGGTGGCAAAATTGTCATTCAATTGTGGCATGTGGGACGCATTTCTCACCCAAGCTTGTTACCAAATGGCGTGTTACCAGTTGCACCATCTGCTATTAAACCTGCTGGAAAAGCCTTTACTTACAAAGGCTTGGTTGATTTTGTAGAGCCTCGCGCGCTAGATGCATCCGAATTGCCTGCGATTGTGCAAGATTACGTTCACGCAACCAAATGCGCGATTGCCGCAGGCTTTGATGGTGTAGAAATACATGCTGCCAACGGTTATTTACTTGACCAATTTTTGCGTGATGGCAGCAATAAGCGAACTGATCATTATGGTGGTAGCTTTGAAAATCGTGCCCGCTTATTGTTAGAGGTTACAAAAGCCGTCGTAGATGTCATCGGTGCAGACAAAACTGGTGTGCGCTTGTCACCTGTCAATCCGTTTAATGATATGAAAGATAGCAATCCGCAAGCACTATTTAACTATGTAGCTGAAGCACTTAACCAGTTTAATCTGGCATATTTACACGCGGTAGAAGG
Organism: uncultured Methylotenera sp.; assembly: GCA_964464725.1. Classification (GTDB taxonomy): domain Bacteria; phylum Pseudomonadota; class Gammaproteobacteria; order Burkholderiales; family Methylophilaceae; genus Methylotenera_A. The sequence goes on from CAYXHH010000069.1 coordinate 7,746, forward strand.
CGGCATACATGGCGGAGGTATTGCAGATCCATTTGATTTTGTAAGCTTCCGCAAAATGTTTAAAGGCAGTTATATGGCCAACTTGAGCTACGATAAAGCACGTGGTAATGCTGCAATCGCTAATGGTCATGCCGATTGTGTCGCTTACGGCGTACCATTCTTAGCTAACCCAGATTTGGTGGAACGTTTTAAACTAGATGCGCCACTTAACCAAGCTGATAGCAAAACTTTTTACGGTGGCACTGAGAAAGGCTATACCGATTATCCTTTTTTAAACGCTTAATTTTTAAGAAGAATACTATGCATAAACCAGCCATTACCCAATCGCCCATTCATGAGATTATCGCAAACCGATGGAGCCCACGTGCTTATGACGCTCACAAGCATGTTAGCCACGAACAAATTATTGCGCTTCTAGAAGCGGCCCGATGGGCGCCCAGTTGTTTTGGTGACCAACCTTGGCGCTTTATTGTTTGGAACAAAACCCAAGATGCAGCCGCATGGCAACAAGCTTTTGATTGCATTGTGCCAAGTAACCAAACTTGGGTAAAAGACGCGCCAGTCTTAATTTTGGTCTGCGCCGATACATTGTTTGGACATAACCAAACACCTAACAAATGGGCGCAGTACGACACAGGCGCAGCTGCGGTGAGCTTATGTTTACAGGCCACCAGCATGGGCTTGGTGACGCACCAAATGGGCGGATTTAACAGTGATAAAACGCGAGAGGTTTTTAATATCCCGGCACAATACACGCCAATGGCAATGCTCTCAGTGGGTTATGAGGGCGATGCTAATCAGCTGCCAGAAGACTTAAAAGCGCGTGAATTAGCCGAGCGTAAACGTAAGCCGCTTGGCGAGCTATTTTTTAACGGGACTTGGGGCTCGTCGATCTAATTACTAATATTCAGTTTATCCTCTCAGCTTAGCGCTTAACTAAAATGCTAAGCTCTGATAAAATCATCCATCTTTCAATCAAAGGCAA
>CAYXHH010000070.1:0-5869 GCA_964464725.1 uncultured Methylotenera sp.
CTATTCGTTGTTCAATCGCATGAGCTACCCAGCCTGTGGTGCGCGAAATCACAAAAATAGGGGTGAACATACCAGTGGGGATGCCCATCATGTGGTAACTAGATGCGCTGTACCAATCGAGGTTGGGGAACATTTTTTTCTCTCGCCACATGGTTTCCTCAATGCGTGCAGAAATGTCAAATAACTTCATGTCACCAGCGTCCTCACTCAAAGCGCGGCTTACCGATTTGATGGATTCATTACGTGGGTCAGCGATGGTGTACACCGGGTGACCAAAGCCGATGATGATTTCTTTGCGCGCCATACGGGCCATGATGTCTGCTTCGGCTTCGTCTGCATTGTTGTAGCGTTCGATGATTTCCATTGCGGCTTCATTGGCACCACCATGTTTGGGGCCACGCAAGGCGCCAATCGCGCTGGTGATGCAGGAATACATGTCTGATAAAGTGCCTGAAACTACCCGTGCGGTGAAAGTCGAGGCGTTAAACTCGTGTTCTGCGTACAACACCAGCGAGGTGTTCATGGCTTTGATATGCAAATCAGAAGGCTTTTTACCGTGCAATAGATGCAAGAAATGCGCAGCAATCGAATCATCATCGGTTTCGACTTCGATACGTACCCCTTTATGGCTAAAGTGATACCAGTAAATCAAAATAGAACCAAAGCAGGCAATCAAACGATCGCCTAAGTCTTTCGCGCCTTCTGTGTTACGGTCAGGATTTTCTGGTTCAAGTGTGCCGAGCATCGAGCAACCCGTGCGCATCACATCCATCGGATGCGCATTAGCTGGAATCTGTTCAAGCACTGTTTTAAGTGCGTTGGGCAGGCCGCGTAGCTTTTTGAGCTTTTGATGATAAGCAGTCAGCTGAGCAGGGTTGGGTAGCTCGCCGTGAATCAACAAATATGCGACTTCTTCAAACGTGGCATGTTTTGCCAGTTCGAGTATATCGTAGCCACGATAATGTAAATCATTACCTGTATGTCCTACTGTACAAATAGCGGTAGAGCCGGCATTAACGCCGGCTAAGGCAACACCTTTTTTCTTTTTTGGGGCTTCTGTTGAGGGAGTAGTCGTACTCATGTTCATCTCCTACTTTTTATAGAGGGCATCTATTTTTTATATAGTTCGTCTAGTTTTTGTTCAAACGCGTGGTATCCGAGGTGCTCGTATAAATCCATGCGCGTTTGCATGGTGTCTAATACGTTTTTCTGAGTACCATCTTTTTTTACCGCTTGATACACGTTAAGTGCAGCTTGATTCATGGCGCGGAACGCTGACAGCGGGTATAGCACCATACTCACGTCAGCAGTGGCTAACTCCTCAACAGTAAATAAGGGTGTAGCGCCAAATTCAGTAATGTTGGCCAACACTGGCACTTTGACTGCATCCACAAATTGTTTGTACATGCTTAGTTCTGTCATTGCTTCAGGAAAAATCATGTCTGCTCCAGCCTCGACACACGCGCAGGCGCGATCAATGGCGGATTGCAAACCCTCCACCGCTAAGGCATCAGTACGCGCCATCACCACAAAGTCATCGTACGGTTTGGCATCCACAGCTGCTTTGACGCGATCGACCATTTCTTCTAAACTGACAATCGCTTTGTTGGGGCGATGACCGCAACGCTTGGCCGACACTTGGTCTTCAATATGCACAGCCGCTGCGCCAGCTTTGGCGACACTTTTGATAGTACGGGCGATGTTAAATGCGCCACCAAAACCGGTGTCGATATCGACTAATAATGGGGTATCTACAGCATCGGTAATCCGACGCACATCTACCAATACATCTTCTAGAGTTGATATTCCTAAATCGGGTAGGCCAAGTGAGCCAGCCGCCACCCCGCCACCTGATAAATAAATGGCTTTAAAGCCAGATTGCGTGGCAAGCATGGCATGGTAAGCATTGATAGCGCCGATAATTTGTAACGGTTTTTCAGCGTTTAGGGCTGCTCTAAAGCGTGCGCCTGCCGTGGTTGGAGTAGTCATTTTTTGGCCTTGATTTCTCGTTAAGTATTAGGCGAACTAACTAAAAAAAGCAGCATTTGCTTCGTCAGAAATCGCAACATTCGTCAGTTTTGCTTTTTGCAAAATTTCCCAGAAATAGCGATAAGTCGCGCGGTCATGCAATTCCCCTGCGTATTGAATCGGTCCCCAGTCTGCGGCTTGTGCGGCCAACAGAATATTGGCTGCATCAGACACTTCATCAAAATTAGGCTTCATGGCATCAACAATCGCTTGAATTTGCGTGGGGTAAATACTCCACATACGCATAAAGCCAAATTCGTTGCGGGCACGGCTAGCATCGTTAAACGTAGTCTCTACGTTTTTCAAATCGAGCGTCACGTTGTGTGCTGGTACGATGCCATTTGCCAATGCTGCGGCGACCACCTCCGCTTTTGCACGGGCTAATAATCGGTGGTCAAATTGCCCAGGGCTACGCATTGCACTTGCTGGAATTGCGCCATGATGTGCGCTGACAAAGTCCATCAAGCCAAAATCTAAAACTTGCAACCAAGGCAGTTTTGCGATTTCACACACTTGTTTGAGCGCGCCGTGTGTTTCAATCAGAATGTGAATGGGGATTTTGCGACTGATGTTGTTTCTTTTGGCAACTTCTTGCACAAAAGAAATCATCTCACTGGCTTGCAAAACACTAGTACATTTTGGGATTGTGATATAACTTAATACTTCGCCTGCACCGCTCACTAAAATTTCAATGTCTTGCTTCCAAGCAGGGTGAGTATAGTCATGAATACGTGCGCCAGCCATTTTATATTTGTTGGCATCTGAGTTAAGTACGCGCACAATCATTTCTGCATGCTCACGCTCTTGACCGCTGGCAGCGCCATCTTCGCAATCGCAAGTGATGTCGAATACCGCACCAATGCTGTCTTGCAGGGCAAGTGCTTTCAAGATTAATTTTTCGCTACCCGCAAAATGCTCGCAAGCGGGTATCAGCGGGAACGGTTTTTCGCCACCAAATAAGGCTTGATTAGGATGTGCTTTGGTTTGGCTCATGATGTTTTCCCTCTCCGTGGGATGAGTACAGTATAGTCAAGGTCTAACACCACATTTTGGTGGTAGCCATTTTCTGATTTAATAGTATTGATTTCTTCTGGCAATATGTTTTTTAAGCCAACCATGCGTAGCCGCATGGCTCCCACATTTGGGTGACTGAGTTCCCATTTATCTAACACCTCTGTGAGAGTGTAGATGGTATCGCCAGCGAAGCTAGGGTTTGCATGTGTGCCGCCATTAATGGCAAGAATGCATAAAGCATTTTCTAAACCTTCGTAACTTAACGCGCGGCAAGCCGAAATAATGATGCCACCATAAACCAAACGTTTACCCATGGGCGATGATTTCATCATGTAGTCATCAAAATGCAGGCGCGCATTGTTTTGATATAGACGTGTTGCCAATGAGTGGTCGCTATCATTAATTGTCATACCAGCACTATGGTTGATACGCTCACCAATTTGATAATCTTCCCAGCAATACTGACCACCTGTGATCATCTTGATTTCATTATGCGCTTCAAAATCATGTGGCACATGTAAATGTTTAGGGCTGACTAAGCTAGGCAATTCTGGAATAACAGTCTCTGGCGCTGGCGCTTGTAAATTATTTTTATGCACCATTACCCAGCGTACCCAGCTTAATACAGGCTCTTGATGTTGATTGATGCTAGTTGACCGTACCCAAACCACACCGCTTTTGCCATTGGAGTTTTGTTTTAAGCCTATTACTTGGCTTGATGTGCTAAGCGTGTCGCCATGAAATATAGGTTGAATGAACCTCACATCCGCATAGCCTAGGTTGGCTACAGCATTTACCGAAATATCAGGCACGGTTTTGCCAAATGCAATATGAAACGCCAATAAATCGTCAATGGGTGCAGCTTTGTAGCCCAATGATTGTGCAAACGGTTCACTGCAATGCAGCGGATTGCGTTCTCCAGTGAGCGCAATATAGAGCGCACTATCACCTGAGGTGATGGTACGTGGCGTGGCGTGTTGGATAACTTCGTTGAGCGCGAAGTCTTCAAAAAAGCGTCCAGCACTTATTTTATTAGTTTTCATTTAAATATAGTCTTCTTCAAGTTCAGCAATCATTTCACTCAGTTTAATTAAACGTTGTGCCGCTTTAACATGGTGATGTTCTACCAATTTATCTTTTACAACCACTGTGCCTAGACCCGATGCATTAGCCTCTTTTAATGCCTGAATAATCGCACGTGCTTCGGCAACTTCTGTAGCTTTTGGGGTGTATGCATCATTGCTGTAGTCAATTTGAGATGGGCTCACAAGCGTTTTTCCATCAAAACCCATGTCGCGACCTAAACGGCAGGCGTATTCAAATGCATGTACATTTTTAAAGTCGCTAGTGATGCCATCGACAACGCCACGACCATATGCTCTAGCCGCTAATATGACCAAAGATAGAGCCGTTAATATAGCGCTCTGTTCGTGCGTTACGCGCGCATGCAACTGTGAGGTTAAATCAGAAGTTGCAATAATCATGCATATGATTCGGTCAGATGCTGCAGCAATTTCTTTGGCATTCAGCACTGCAATTGGGCTTTCTATGAGCACCATAATGGGCATGTGGCTGCCACCTGCATCATCAAGTAACTTAAGCGCGGTATGCACATGCTCGGCTGACTCAATATTTGGGAACAAAATTGCATCCGCCCCTATGTTAGCAACAGCTTTGATGTCATCATGACCCCAAATGGAATCTAAATTGTTAACACGCACGATCACTTCTCTTGCGCCGTAGCCGCCTTGTTTCACTGCTGCCACAACGTTATGGCGAGACTCTTCTTTTGCAGCAACCAGAATCGGGTCGCCAAGATCAAGTATCACGCTATCCGCACCTAGCGTGCGCGCCCTATCAAGATAGTGCAAATTACAACCTGGCACATATAGCATCGAGCGTCTGGGTCGAAAGTGTTGTTCCATAAAGATGGCCTAATCATGCCCATTATTGGGTCGTTATAAATAATTAAGTTGATTATATAGACCGTTTTCTTAGTCTGTCAACAAATATCTTATGTCTTATATAAGATATAAAACACTAGACTATTTTAAAATGATGTGGTTTAATAAACTATCTTTATTTTAATGGCTGAAACTTCGTTGAATATCATGACAGAAAAAGCATTTAATTCTCCCAGTTATAGACCTTTGTATGACCAAATTAAAGTCTTGCTTACGCAAAGCTTGATTGGTGGTGAGTGGCGACCGGGCGATATGATTCCAAGTGAAATTGAGTTGGCGGGTCGCTATAAAGTGAGTCAAGGCACCGTGAGAAAAGCAATTGATAGCTTGGCAGGTGAAAATATTTTGATTCGCCGACAAGGCAAAGGCACATTTGTTGCTACACACAATCAAGATGACATCAAATTAAGGTTCTTGCGCTTAACGGCGGAAAGTGGGCAAAAAGAGCTGCTAAAAAATGAGTTCCTTTCATGCGTTAAGTCTAAAGCAAATGTGCACTTATCTAAGGTGTTAGAGATGAAAGCTGGTGCGCCCACCATAGAAGTAAAGCGCTTGCTGAGCTTTTCTGGAAGGCCGCTGATTTATGATCACATTGTGGTGCCAGCTGCACCTTTTAAAGGCCTGAATGGTAACAAGGTGGAAGAGAGTAATGGTTCGATGTATAGCATGTATGAGTCACAGTTTGGTATTCGCATGATACGTGCCGAAGAGCGTATTAAGGCAGTGGCTGCAGAGGCAGAAGTGGCAAAGGCATTAGGCTTAAAAGAAGGCTACCCTTTGCTAAGTATTGAGCGTGTCTCTTTCACTTATGGAGATAAACCGATGGAGTGGCGTCTTGGACTATGTCTCACAGACGATCACCA
>CAYXHH010000070.1:5969-8700 GCA_964464725.1 uncultured Methylotenera sp.
ATGGATGATTTAAAAAAACGCGCGTTGGATTATCACCAATTTCCAATACCAGGGAAATTGAGTGTGGAGTCGTCCAAACCTTGTGCGACACAAGATGATTTGTCTTTGGCGTATACCCCTGGCGTTGCAGAGCCAGTGCGAGAAATTAACGCTGACCCAGCGAATGCTTACAAATATACCAACAAAGGTAATTTAGTGGCGGTGATTACCGATGGTACGGCTGTTTTAGGCTTAGGTAATATGGGCGCGCTAGCGAGTAAGCCCGTGATGGAAGGTAAGGCGGTTTTATTTAAACGCTTTGCGGGCATTGATGTGTTTGATATTGAAGTGAATGCAAAAACGCCAGATGAGTTTATTCAAACCGTGGTGAATATTGCGCCAACTTTTGGCGGAATTAACTTGGAAGATATTGCTGCACCACATTGTTTTTATATCGAAAATGAGCTCAAAAAGCGGTTAAGTATTCCAGTATTTCACGACGATCAACATGGTACGGCTGTGATTGTCGCAGCTGCATTGTTGAACGCGCTGGAGTTGCAAGGTAAAACATTAGCAACGGCTAAAATTGTATTTTTAGGCGCGGGTGCTGCAGGTTGTTCTTGTGCTAAGTTGTTAAAATTAATGGGCGCGAGCAATATCACTATGGTAGATAGAGCTGGTGTACTAGATACAAATCGCGCAGATTTGCATGACAACAATCGTGAATTAGCGGTGACGCCTAGTAATGCAAAGACATTGGCAGACGTAATGCCGCAAGCCGATGTATTTATTGGTGTTTCGGCAAAAAATGCACTCGATGCAGAGTTAATCAAAGGCATGGCTAAAAACCCGATTATCTTTGCTTTGGCAAATCCTGACCCTGAAGTGTTGCCTAGTGTGGCGCATGCAATCAGAGATGATATTTTAATGGCGACAGGTCGTAGCGACTTTCCAAACCAGGTCAATAACGCTTTGTGCTTTCCATATTTGTTCCGTGGTGCCCTAGATGCTAAAGCTAAACAAATTACTGAAGAAATGAAAATTGCTGCGGCTAAGGCATTAAGTGAGCTAGCTCGCGAACCAGTACCTGCCGATGTGCTAGAGGCTTACAACTTAACGAGTTTGAGTTTTGGTAAAGATTATATTATTCCTAAACCTTTTGACAAACGACTGTTGGAGCGGGTGTCAAGCGCAGTTGCAAAAGCAGCAAAAGAGTAGGGTGTATTATGCAAAAATTTAATCAACAAAATCGCAAGCAAAGACCAAAAAATTTAAATTTATTGACCATTCGTTTGCCAATTAATGCAGTGGTTTCTATATTGCACCGTGTTTCTGGGGTGGGGTTATTTTTGGCTTTGCCATTGATTTTATTGGCTTTTCAGTCCTTATTAAGCTCAGAGTCATCTTATGCGATTTTGGTGAGCTATTTAGACACGTGGTTGATAAAACTGGTGTTAATTGGTCTGGCTTGGGCGTTTTTCCATCATTTTTTTGCTGGTATTCGTCATTTATTGCAGGATGTGCATTGGCTAACCTCACTACAAAAAGCACGTCTGTCTAGTCGTATTTTATTGTGGCTAGTCGCGATTTCCACAGTCATCTTTGCAATCGAAATTTGGTAATAAAACGATGTTAATTCAATTACTTACAAAAAAATATCCAGGCATGCGATTGTGGCTATCGCAACGTTTGACTGCCATCGTGATGGCGATTTATATCGTATTGTTCGTGTTGTTGCTGGTAGTGAAGCAGCCAAGTGGTTTTACGGCTTGGCGTGCTTTATTTTCGCCTGCTTGGTTTCGATTGGCGACTTGGCTATTTTTTCTAAGCTTGTTTATTCATGCATGGTTAGGGGTGGCTGATGTACTGAAGGATTATATTTTTAACAAAACACTACGCGCATATTTGCAAATGGCCGTAGATATCTTGTTAGTACTTTATCTATTTTGGTTAACTTTCATTTTGTGGAATGTATAGAGAATGGCTTTAAAAACTCATAAATATGATGCAGTCATTGTTGGTGGCGGTGGCGCAGGATTGCGGGCCGCATTGCAATTGGCTGAATCTGGAGTCAATGTTGCTGTGTTATCCAAGGTGTTTCCAACGCGATCACACACGGTTGCCGCACAGGGTGGAATTGCGGCTGCACTTGGTAATGTGGCTGAAGATAAATGGCTATGGCATATGTACGACACCATCAAAGGTAGCGACTTTTTGGGCGACCAAGATGCAATTGAGTATATGTGTAAAAATGCGGCCAAAGCCATTATAGAGTTAGAACATTTTGGTATGCCATTTGACCGTTTAGAAAGTGGCAAAATTTACCAACGCCCATTTGGCGGTATGACACAAAATTTTGGCGAAAAGCCAATCTCACGCACTTGCGCAGTGGCCGACAGAACAGGGCACGCCATGTTGCACACCCTTTATCAACGCAATATTAAAGCGAATACCCGGTTTTTAATTGAGTGGTTTGCACTAGATTTGATTCGTGACGCCGATGGTGATGTGTTAGGGGTGATTGCGCTAGAGATAGAAACGGGTGAAATTCATATTATTCAAGCAAAAACCACGCTACTTGCCACGGGCGGAGCAGGTAGAATCTTTAAAGCCAGCACCAATGCGTTTATTTGTACTGGTGACGGCTTGGGCATGGCAGCTCGCTCTGGCTTGCCTTTGCAAGACATGGAGTTTTGGCAATTCCATCCAACAGGTATGCAGCACGTAGGTGTGTTGATTACCGAAGGCGTAC
>CAYXHH010000071.1:0-8665 GCA_964464725.1 uncultured Methylotenera sp.
ACATTGGAATTGCCATTTGATTTGCGCCAAAAAAGTCGCTTACGCGTAAAACTCGCTTCTGGCCAAGAGGCCGCTTTGTTTTTAACGCGTGGCATTATTTTACGTGGTGGTGATTTGCTTAAATCGGAAGATGGTTTGGTGGTTCAAGTGCTGGCTGCGCATGAGCCAGTGTATAACGTCATTGCGCCAACGCCACGCGATTTAATGTGCGCGGCTTATCATTTAGGCAATCGTCATGTGCCTTTGCAAATTGGTGATGGTTGGTTGCGGCTTGAGCAAGATTACGTGTTAAAAGACATGCTGTTAGGGTTGGGTATGCAAGTGAGTGAAGTGGTCGCGCCGTTTGAGCCTGAGGCTGGCGCGTATGGCGGTGGTCATCGACATGGTCACGATGATGATGCAACGGCTAATCTGCGTTCACCTTCAAAGGTAAAAAATGGCTGATGCTTTAGCGTTAAGTCGCTTATTGCAACTGGCTAGCCCGATGTTGCCAGTGGGTGCCTATAGCTACTCGCAAGGCTTAGAGTGGGCTATTGAATGCGGTGATGTGAAGGATTTAGACAGCGCAAAAGCTTGGGTGGGGGATGTGTTGCAAACCTATCAGGCGAATTTTGAGTTGCCAGTATTACATCGCTTATATCAGGCGTGGCAGGCTGATGATTGGCAAGCGGTGAGTGAATGGGATGCTTTTTATAAAGCAGGGCGCGATACTGCAGAGGGTTTGGCGGAGACCAAGCAAATGGGATATTCCTTGGTGCGTTTGCTCAATGACCTTAAAGAGTTGCCAGACAGCGTTTTGCTACCTATTAAACAACTTAACGAGCCAGCTTTCCCGACCATATATGCGGCGCTAGCATATCACTGGCGGATTCCTGCAAGCGATATGTTGCAAGGCTACGCATGGGGCTGGCTAGAAAATCAAGCGAGCGCTTGCATGAAAACCGTGCCCTTGGGGCAAGTGGCTGGACAGAAAATTTTGTTGTCGCTAGGCGCATTGTTACCACAGGTGGTGCAGCACGCCATGCATTTAGAGGATGATGAAATTAGTAATTTTAATCCGTTGCTCAGCATTGCTGGGTGTTTACATGAAACACAATACAGTAGGTTATTTAGATCATGAAAATTCATACACAATTTGCTACCCCAACCCCAGAAGTAGAAACTTATAAAGAGCCCCTACGTGTAGGCATAGGTGGTCCAGTTGGATCAGGAAAAACGGCGCTCACATTGGCGCTCTGTCAGCGATTACGGGATGTTTATAATATTGCTGTGGTCACTAATGACATTTTTACCAAAGAAGATGCTGACTTCTTAACGCGCAATGAAGCCCTCGTGCCAGAACGTATTATTGGTGTGGAAACGGGAGGTTGCCCACACACGGCAATCCGCGAAGATGCTTCGATGAATTTAGAGGCAGTCAATCAGTTAAGCAAACGCTTCCAAACTTTGGACATTGTGTTTGTAGAGAGCGGTGGTGATAACCTTGCCGCCACGTTTAGCCCAGAGCTTTCTGATTTGACTATCTATGTGATTGATGTGGCTGCAGGCGAAAAAATTCCTCGTAAAGGCGGACCTGGTATCACTAAATCGGATTTATTGGTGATTAACAAAATTGACTTAGCACCTATGGTTGGCGCGTCTTTAGAGGTGATGGACAGAGACGCGAAGAAAATGCGTGGAGAAAAACCATTTATTTTTAGTAATCTTAAAACAGGACAGGGCTTGGAAGATATTGTTAAATTTATCGAAAAACAAGGTTTAATGCTTTAAAAGGAAAAATCATGCAAAAGTTTATATTGAGTTTAATTTTCAGTATGTTGTCTAGCTACGCCATGGCACACCCAGAGCATGGTTTACAAAGCGCTTATGCTGGCTTTACACATCCATTCACAGGTTGGGATCACCTATTGGTAATCTTGGCAATTGGTCTATGGGCGGCAAAGTTAGGGGGTAAAATGCGTTGGCAACTGCCTGTAACTTTTATAGTGTTCATGCTATTCGGTGCATTATTTGGTTTACTTGGTGTTGGATTTAACGGGGTGGAAACAGCTATCGCTACGAGTTTAGTTGCGGTTGGTTTTCTTGTGGTCTTTAATTTTCCTATACTTCAAATATACCGATTTGGTTTGGTAGCATTATTTGCGATGTTTCATGGCTTAGCCCATGGTGTTGAGTTAAATGGCAGTCAATCAGTGCTCGCGTTGGCGGGGATGCTATTATCGACAGCTATACTGCATGCAATTGGCTTAGCTATTGGGACACAACGGTTTCAGTTTGCAAAATGGTTCAGTGCCTGTGTAGCATGGTTCATGATATTTTTTGGTAGTTTTTTATTGTTAAGTTGAGATAATTACTCTCTGATAAAAGCAATTTAGCACTTTAATTTATTTTAAATGGACGACCTCAAAGCCTCACAAGGTTTTGGGGTTTTCTTTTTGGTGCATTTGAACTAAATCAAAATACAATTTTCAAGTATAACCAGACATTTTTCTCGCCCGCATATACGTCATTTTGCGTACAGATTATTAAAAATAAATAAATTACTATACGTTTGGGTAAATTTATAACCCAAGGCATGGTTGTTGCTAAGAATATAAGTGACCTGCTGAATAATAGTACTAAATGAATGGGGATTAGGCTTGGATAACCTAAGTATAGCTTCGCCTATATTGGATAAAACTGAACCAACGCAGCGCATTGTAAAAGTGCGGCGCGATTACAATACTTGGGTAGCAAATGAGTCTATTGAAGATTATGCGCTTCGCTTCACCCCCAGATCTTTCCGTAAGTGGTCCATACTGCGTGTTTCTAATACCGCTTTAAGTGCAATTTCTTTCTTAGTATTAGAAGCGATTGGTGGCACTATCGCTGTTAATTATGGGGTAGTGAATGCGCTTTGGGCAATACTAGCCGTTGGCATTATCATATTTTTAACGGCTTTACCAATTAGCTTTTATGCCGCCAAATATGGCTTAGATATGGATTTGCTGACGCGTGGGGCTAGTTTCGGCTATATTGGTTCCACAATCTCATCCTTTATTTACGCCTCATTTACATTTATTTTATTTGCGCTAGAGGCTGCCATTATGGCTTATGCCCTCGAGCTTTATTTTGGCTTGCCACTATACTTAGGCTATCTGGTTTGCGCGTTGGTGATTATTCCGTTAGTCATACATGGTGTCACTTTTATTAACCGCATTCAAATGTTTAGCCAACCAATTTGGCTTATTTTAATGTGCGCTCCTTTCATTGCTATCCTCTATCAAGACCCAGAAGTTTTGACGCGCATGACGCTCTTTGCTGGTGCCTCCGGAGAGCGTGGAGAGTTTAATCTGCTCTTATTTGGTGCGGCGACCGCAGTTGGTGTGGCGCTCATTCCACAAATTGGCGAACAGGTAGACTTTTTACGCTTTATGCCAGAAAAAACAAAACAAAACCATTGGCGATGGAACTTGGGTGTTTTATTGGCTGGTCCAGGTTGGATTATCGTGGGCATGATTAAAATGGCTGCTGGAGTACTGCTTGCATATTTAGTTATTCAGCGAGATATGTCATTTTTAGATGCAGTGAATCCGACCCATATGTATTTGGTGGGTTACGAATATGTATTTACTTCAAGAGAGTTTGCGTTGGCAGCAACTGCACTGTTTGTGGTCATTTCTCAAGTCAAAATTAATATGACAAATGCTTATGCAGGCTCGCTAGCATGGTCAAATTTCTTTGCTCGACTTACGCATAGTCATCCTGGCAGGGTGGTTTGGGTGGTATTTAATGCTGTCATTGCGATTATTTTGATGGAATTAGATGTTTTTAAAGTTCTTGAAGAGGTATTAGGTTTGTACTCAAATATCGCTATTGCATGGATTACAGCGGTAGTCGCAGATTTGATTATTAATAAACCACTGGGGTTAAGTCCAAAAGGCATCGAATTTAGACGCGCATATTTATACGATATTAACCCTGTTGGCGTAGGAACGATGTTTATTGCTTCAGCGCTATCGATTACAGCTTATTTAGGCGTATTTGGGCCAGAAGCAAAAGCTTTTTCATCTTTTATTGCCTTATTCAGTGCTTTATTGATTTCTCCCATGATTGCTTGGTATACCAAAGGCAAGTATTACATCGCACGTAAGCCATATGTATTTCCATCAAAAACACGTGTGCAAAAATGTGTGGTATGTGAAAGAGAGTATGAAACAGAGGATGTTGCCTACTGCCCAGCTTATCAAGGCGCGATATGTTCTTTATGTTGTTGTTTGGATGCAAGGTGCAACGATGCTTGTAAGCCTGCGGCGCGGCTATCAAACCAATGGCTATCCTTTAGTAGAAAGTTTCTGCCGAAACAATTATGGCCATACCTAAAGGGTGGGGTGGCACATTATGTATTATTGATGTTTATCGCTTTAACTTTCTTTGCAACTGTATTGGGTATTATTTATTACCACGAAACTACGGTGTTAGAAGCAACAGCAATTGATATCTTGCCACAGTTAAGATCAGGATATTTAAAGGTATTTTTGGCGCTTGTATTTGCAAGTGGCATTGTCGCTTGGTGGTTGGTGCTTACGACAGAAAGTCGTCGCGTGGCACAAGAGGAGTCTAACCGACAAACAGGCTTATTATTACGTGAAATTGAGTTGCATGGTCAAACTGATACCGAGCTACAATTGGCGCGTTATTTGGCAGAGCAGGCCAATCATGCAAAAAGTCGTTATATCACTGGCATTAGCCATGAGCTGCGAACACCGCTCAATAGTATTTTAGGCTATGCGCAGCTACTAGATAACGACAAAACTATTCCTCAAAATAAGCGGCAGTCCATCAAGGTGATTCGAAGAAGTAGTGAACATCTATTGTCCTTAATTGAAGGTACTTTAGATATTGCGCGAATTGAGAGTGGGAAAATTGTATTTGATATTAAGCCAGTCAAGTTCCCAGAGTTTATTCAACAAATAGTAAATATGTTTGAATTACAAGCTCGAAATAAAGGCTTAGCATTTCATTTTACCAGCCTAACGGATTTACCAGATGTTGTGAGAACAGACCAAAAAAGGTTAACGCAAATTTTAATCAATATTTTAGGTAACGCTGTTAAATTTACAGAAAAGGGGCACATAGATTTTAAGATTCAATATGCGAGAGAAATAGCAATTATTGAAGTTACAGATACAGGTTCAGGTATTAACGAAAGCGAGCGTGAAAAAATATTTGAAGCTTTCTCACGTGGTAGTGCAGCAAATAAAATTAATGTAGGGGGTACAGGCTTGGGCCTCACCATTAGCAAGTTGCTTACAGAGCTGATGGGTGGAGAACTAACGTTTACAAGTGCCGTAGGTAAAGGCACGACGTTCCAAATTAAATTATTTTTACCTCAAGTGCATCATAAAAGTGAGATTGAGCCCACTGTATTTGTAAACAGAATTGGCTATCTTGGCCAAAGGCGCAAGGTATTAGTTGTTGATAATGAGGAAGTGGATCGTGAGCTTATTATCAATATACTTGCACCTTTAGGGTTTGAAGTGGCAGAGGCCGCAACAGGACAGGAATGTTTATCGCAGTTTGTCGCATTTAATCCAGACGTGATCTTAATGGATTTAGCCATGCCAATTATGGATGGCTGGGAAGCTGCTTATCAAATTCGAAATATTTATCATTCAAGCATTCCAATCGCCATTATTTCCGCTAATGCTTTTGATAAAAACTTGGAAAATGCAGCCAAAATACCTGCGGAAGACTTTATTGTTAAGCCAGTGAATGTTCAAGACTTACTTAATTGGCTAGGAAAAAAATTACAAATTGAATGGATGAATGAACCTGAAAAAGGCTTAACTCTTATCGAGCCAGAATCAACCACTACACTTTCTGATATGATTGTTCCACCTAAAAATGCCATCAATATACTGCTTAAGCATATCAATAATGGTTACGTCAAAGGCATACATCATCAACTAAATGAAATTGAGTTATCAGATGAAAAATACGCTGAATTTGTCAGTAAGTTAAGACAGCATGTGAATGAGTTTGAATTGGATGCGATGAAGCAATTTATAGAAGAGTTAAGTTAATGGACAAGGTGCTGAAAGATGACCAAGTGACTACAATCGTACTGATTGTGGATGATGTATTAGATAACTTGGCAGTGCTACATGATGCTTTAGATGAGTCAGGCTACACTGTACTAGTGGCAAATAGTGGTGCTAAAGCGCTGCAAATTGCTGCAGATACACAGCCGGATATTATTTTGTTAGACGCTATCATGCCTGAAATGGATGGTTTTCAAGTGTGTACCAAACTCAAAGAAAATATCGATACTCGGGATATTCCAATTATTTTTATGACAGGCTTAACTGAGGCAGAGCACGTGGCGGCAGCTTTTCAAGCTGGGGGAACTGATTACGTCACCAAGCCGATTCGCCCCAAAGAGGTGTTGGCTAGAATCTCCTCCCATATTCAAGCCGCTAGAATGATGTCACAAGCGAGGGGTGCTTTAGATGCATTTGGACAAGCTGCTATAGCCATTACACCTAGCAATGGCAAAATTGTATGGCAAACGCCTTTAGCCAGGGATTGGATGAACCAATATGGCTTATTTGGCAACGATGAAAGTAACACAACGATATTTTTAAATTGGATTAAACATTTGCAACAATCACTGGCGAATGAAAAACAAACTGAATCCTTAACAATCATCAAAAGTACAGATCGTCTCACGTTTACCGTTGTAGATTTGCGTAATCAAGAGCAGTGGATTGTTTTGCTCAGAGAAGAGTCTGACGGCGCGCAAATAGAGGCATTATGTGCGGTTTTTAAACTAACAAAACGCGAATCTGAGGTTTTATATTGGGCAACAAAAGGCAAAACCAATAAAGACATCGCAGATATTTTAGACGCTAGTCCTAGAACGATTAATAAACACCTTGAGCATGTCTTTGTAAAAATGGGTGTAGAGACCAGAACAGCTGCAGCATCTTTGGCAGCATCTAAACTAAGAGGTATCAAATAATTAGACCTTAATGAACATTAAGTCTGATTTGGTAGTTATCATCTCGTATCTAGCAAACTCAACAAATATCTATTAGCTTGTATTAAGCGTCAGATAGGTATGCTTTAAAAAATCCACGGGAACAATTCCCAATCAAAAATACGTATTTTTAACGTATCTAGATGTTAAGTATGTCAATAAGGTGTTGGTTAAAGGCAATCGCCTAAATAACCTTTTGGAGACTTACATCGAATGCAGCAATCTAATCGCCATTTTAAATTTTTAACCAAACTGGGGTTTGTGGTCAGTTTATTATTCACCTCATCCACGTACGCCATTGACAAAGGTTTAGCTTACATTTCCAATCAAAACGGCAAAGTCACCATTTTAGATTTACAAAACATGCAAACAAAAGGCGAGCTTAATGTTGGCGCAACAGGACCGCGCGGCCTAGGCATTACGTCGGATGGAAAGTTGTTAATCACAGCGAATAAAGGGGACAGCAACATTTCAATTGTCGACACCTCTGGCAAAACCCCGCCAAAACTGGTGAATATTGGTAAAAACCCTGAATTTGTCCGCATTTTAGGCGATAGGGCTTATGTGACTTATGAACCTAGCTCAAAAGGTGGGCCACCTTCTAAATCAGAAAATGCAGAGGAAGAAGATGACGACGATGAAGAACAAATTCCAGGACATATTGCAATTGTGGATATTAAGCAAGCCAAAGTCGTTATGGATATTATTGGCAAGCCTGAAACGGAAGGATTGGAGTTTTCTAAAGATGGCAAAAAAATGATAGTCACGAACGAATCAGATAATTCAATTACTGTACATGACATTAAATCTGGAAAGCTACTTAAAAGCATTTCCGTGGGTAAATATGGAGAGCGCCCCAGAGGGATAAAAGTTTCGCCAGATGGCAAGACCTATTTGGTGACATTAGAGCTTTCAGACAAAATGCTAGTACTGGATGATCAATTTAAAATAACAAAAGTAGTCGCAACGGGAAAAACACCCTACGGTGTAAGCTATGACAGTGTTGGGAAGCGTATTTTCGTTGCAGCGAATAATGAAAAAACATTACAAGTATTTGATGCTAAAAATTTTAGTAAAATCAAGGATATACCAACTGGCCAACGATGCTGGCATTTTACATTTACGCCAGACAACCAACAATTACTTCTTGCATGTGGAAAATCAAGTGAAATCATTGTTGTTGACGTAAACGCACTTCAGGTTACTAAGCGCTTAGCTGCGAATGAAATGCCATGGGGAATCGTCACTTATCCTAAGTCTATGGGCAGTGTAGACCAGCCTTAGTCTAAGTATTTTAAATCTAAATTTAACGTTAAGTCATAGGCGCATAACATGTGTCTGTGACTAATTTTTGCCTTTTAAAACTAACAAAAAACGCATATTTGAGCAAAATTTCGTTAAAAATACGCTGTTTTTGTCATTTCGGGAGTTTCTCCCATACACATTCGGGAGTTTCTCTCTTACGCAAATTATCTGCAGGGATTATCTTACTGCTCGCACACTGACAGTGTGACGAAATGTAAGTTTTGATTTGGAATCATTAACAAATTGTTATCGGTGCCACTCGTGACTTATGTTTTTTAACCCTAAGTAATTAACTTTGGAGATCAAAATGCAAATCAACAAAATCAAACTCGCTTTAGG
>CAYXHH010000072.1:0-5540 GCA_964464725.1 uncultured Methylotenera sp.
TAGCCTTCGATTTTGGCGATAATTTCTTTGTAGCCGCCTACTTCGCCTTGATTGGCGCTCAAGACTTCCACCTTCCAGCGTTGGCGCTCGGCATAACGCGAATACATTCTAAATAAATCGCCAGCAAATAAGCCAGATTCATCGCCGCCCGTACCCGCGCGGATTTCTAAAATGATATTTTTTTCGTCATTTGGGTCTTTAGGCAGTAAAAGTTTTTGCAACTCAATATCAATCTCGTCATGGCGCTTTTTGGCGGTTTCAATTTCTTCTTGCGCAAATTCTTTCATCTCGGGGTCAGAAAGCATTTTTTGCGCTTCTGCCATATCCGCCTCGGTTTGCACATAAGCCCGATATTGCGCAACGATAGGCGTAATTTCCGCGTGCTCTTTGGTGAGTTTGAGGTAATTTTCCATATTGTCCGTGATGCCTTCACTGGCCATCAAACGGTCAATTTCGTCTAGACGCTCGCTTAGGTTGGCGAGCTTGTTTAACATACTTGGTTTCATAAGATTTGTTTCAGTTTTTAATTTTTAATTTGGTAGAGTTGTTTAAGTATATTTTCTAATTTTGCATGCTCGTCGCCGTGCGCCTGATTTAGCGCGTGGCTAGGCGCATGTAAAAATTTATTGGTGAGCGCGTTGCTTAAAGCTTCTAACGCCTTTTCTGGCGCTTCACCCTTTTGTATCAGTTTTAAAGCCTTTGTCAGCTCGGCTTTACGCGTTGCTTCTGCTTGGTCGCGCAAGGCTTTAATAGTAGGCACAGCATCACGCTTTGCCAGCCATTGCATAAAATGATCCACACGCGCCTGCACAATCATTTCGGCGTTCACTGCCGCTTCTTGCCGATTGACCATGCCGTCATTTACTACTTGCGCTAGGTCATCCACCGTATATAAAAATACGTCATCTAAGGCTGCCACTTCTGGCTCAATATCACGCGGTACTGCTAAATCGACCATAAAAATGGGGCGGTGTTTACGCGCTTTTACCGCGCGCTCTACCATGCCTAAGCCCACAATCGGCAGTTGGCTCGCGGTGCTGGTAATCACAATGTCAAACTCGGCAAAGCGCTCAGGTAAGTCATTCAGCAATATGGCTTGCGTGTATACGCCAAGACTAGCAATCTTTTCGGCCAAATCATTACCGCGCTCTAAGGTGCGGTTGGCAATGGTAATGCTTTTTGGTTTTTGTGAGGCAAAGTGGTCAGCGCAAAGTTCTATCATCTCGCCCGCACCAATAAACAAGACCTTTTGCCCGCTGATATCGCCAAAAATACGTTGCGCTAATTTAACGGCCGCTGCTGCCATTGAGATAGAACTTGCGCCAATGTCGGTATTGGTGCGCACCTCTTTGGCCACTTCAAAGGTGCGTTGAAATAGCTTATGCAACATCGTGCCTAGCGTACCTGCATCTTGCGCGATTTTAACGGATTGCT
The DNA here is from genome assembly GCA_964464725.1 of uncultured Methylotenera sp. Taxonomy (GTDB): domain Bacteria; phylum Pseudomonadota; class Gammaproteobacteria; order Burkholderiales; family Methylophilaceae; genus Methylotenera_A. The sequence goes on from CAYXHH010000072.1 coordinate 1,435, forward strand.
TAAATTGCCCTAAAATTTGCGGTTCACCCAACACCATGCTATCTAGGCCAGAAGCCACGCGGAAAGCGTGTTTCACAGCATCTTGGTTGCTTAGCGTGTAGGTGTAGGGTTGAATTTTGTTTAAATCCAGACGATGGTAATCGGCGAGCCAATTCACGATATATTCAGGCGAGTTGGACTGCACATATATTTCTGTGCGGTTACAAGTCGATAAAATAGCGGCTTCAGCCGCGCTTTTGGCGGTTAAGTCGCCAAGCGCATGACGTAAATTGGCGTCAGTAAACGCCACGTTTTCGCGGATAGTAATGGGCGCAGTCGTGTGATTAACGCCGATAGTGAATAATTGCATAACGCTATTTTACCAACTCTTTGAAGCGATTAGATAAAAAACGCACATAGGATGCGTGGAAAGAATAAAAAAGTACGCTAAAATAACGTTTTAACTTAATAGATAGCTGACTTTCTTGTACAAGGATTAACGTAATGAGTAAAACTTTTAGAATCGCCCCAAGTATTTTATCTGCAAATTTTGCCAAACTTGGCCAAGAAATTGAAGACGTGATTAAGTCAGGTACAGATATTGTGCATTTTGACGTGATGGATAACCACTATGTGCCTAATTTAACCATTGGCCCATTGGTGTGTGAAGCGATACGCGATTTATCGCACAATGTGGGCGCATTAATTGATGTGCATTTAATGGTGCAACCTGTTGACCGCATTATTCCTGACTTTGCCAAAGCTGGTGCCGATATTATTACTTTCCACCCTGAAGCTTCTAACCACATCGATCGTAGCCTCGCTATGGTGCGTGATTTAGGTTGTAAATCTGGCTTGGTGTTTAACCCAGCAACGCCATTGCACTACTTAGATTATGTGATGGATAAAGTGGACATGATTTTATTAATGTCTGTAAACCCTGGATTTGGTGGTCAAAAATTTATTCCACAAACACTCGAAAAAGCAAAACAAGCGCGCGCCAGGATTGATGCTTATACAGCACAAACAGGTCGTGAAATTTGGTTAGAAATTGATGGTGGTGTAAACCCAGATAATATTGCAGAAATTGCAGCGGCTGGTGTAGATACATTTGTAGCAGGTAGTGCAATTTTTGGTAAACCAAGTGATACAGACCCTAATCGCTACAACACGATAGTGGGTAAAATGCGTGACGCTTTGGCGACAGTAAAATAAATTTGTACGACTCAAACATGACTGAGACCCTTGGTTTTAAAGTCAAGCTCGTCATGTTTGATTTAGATGGCACTTTGTTGAATACGGCGCCAGAAATAGCAAATTCAGCTAACCAAATGCTGGCAGATTTAAATATGCCCGCATTGCCTTATCAAGAAATAAAAAATTTTATTGGTGAGGGTGCGCCAATGTTGGTAAAACGCTGTTTAATGCGTCAACTTAACGCAGAACCTGACCCAAATTTATTTGAGCAGGCGAAAGAACGTTTTTACTTGCATTATGAAGGCTATGCTGGCGACAGCCTGCCTTTTGATGGCGTAATGCAAGGCTTGGATGTGTTAAAGCAACGAGAAGTTAAGATGGCTTGTGTGACGAACAAGCCAGAAAAGTTTACGTTGCCATTATTGCAACAAAGTGGCTTGGTTCACTATTTTGATATGGTGGTTTCTGGGGATACGCTAGGTAAAAAGAAGCCAGACCCGATACAATTACACCACATTTGCGAAAAGCTAAATGTCATGGAGCCAGAAGCCATGTTAGTTGGAGATTCTGCCACTGATATTGCGGCGGCACAGGCGGCAGGGTGTTTTATCGTAACGGTGCCTTATGGATATAATCAAGGGCATCCAATAGATGAAACAAAAGTAGATGCAGTCATTAGAAGTTTAGAAGATTTGCCCAGTATTTTAATTGAGTGACGACAGGGTTTTTCTCAGTATAATTTTTAGTCACTCTCATTGTTTTAAAGCGTTTAACTATATGATTTCTATTATGAATAACTTTCTTCGTTGGCGTCTTTCTTGGCGGGTTTAAGCTATTGCCTAACAGCATGTGCTTTTAATTGAGCACAAGTAAATACGATGAAATTTATTTTAGAAAGAAAATCATGTTAAATACAATCAACCAAACAGAGTTTAATGCGCTAGTCGCAAAAGGCTACAACCGCATTCCGCTGGTCTTAGAGACCTTTGCAGATCTTGATACCCCACTTTCTCTTTACCTGAAACTTGCCAACGCACCATTCTCCTATTTGCTAGAAAGTGTACAAGGTGGTGAGCGCTTTGGACGCTACTCCATTATTGGCTTGCCCGCAAAAAAACGTATTGTTGCAAATGGCTTTAAGGTTGAAGTGCTTCAAGATGACAAAGTATTAGAGACGCATGAAAACACCAATGCACTAGATTTTGTAAAGCAATTTCAGGCGCGTTTTAAAACGCCACCTTATGAAGGCTTGCCGCGTTTTACCGGTGGATTAGCGGGCTATTTTGGCTACGAAACCATCCGTTTTATTGAAAAGCGTTTAGCCGAAACTAACAAGCCTGATGTGATTGGCACACCAGATGTGTTGCTAATGGTGTCCGAAGAAATTGCCGTGGTCGATAACTTAAGTGGCAAGCTTTATTTTATTGTGTATGCAGACCCAACTGAGACCAATGCTTACGCAAAAGCGCGTGACCGTTTGGATGCCTTGGTGGCTCAACTACGCACCACTGTGAAGATTCCAGAAGCTTTACCCATGCCGAAATCACAAGCGATATCAGAGTTTGGTGAAGAAAACTTCAAAGCAGCAGTAAAAAAAGCGCAAACTTATATTTTAGAAGGCGACATCATGCAAGTGGTGCTCAGTCAGCGCATGTCGCAAGATTTTGATGCGCCGCCACTCAGTTTGTATCGCGCATTGCGTAGCTTGAATCCATCGCCATATATGTTTTATTACGACATGGGCGATCACCATGTGGTGGGCGCTTCGCCAGAGATTTTAGTGCGTTTAGATGAAGGCACAGTCACTTCTCGACCGATTGCAGGAACAAGACCAAGAGGCAAAACACGTGAGCTTGATTTGGCGTTAGCAGATGAACTATTGTCAGACCCGAAAGAGCGCGCAGAGCATGTGCAATTGATGGATTTGGGTCGCAATGATGTAGGTCGCGTAGCACAAACTGGCACAGTAAAAGTCACCGATAATATGATGATTGAGCGCTACTCACATGTGATGCATATTGTGAGTAATGTGGAAGGCCAGCTTAAACCTGGCTTAGACGCGATTGATGTATTGAAAGCGACTTTTCCAGCAGGTACAGTATCTGGTGCGCCGAAAGTGCGGGCGATGGAAATTATTGATGAACTCGAGCCTACAAAACGCGGTATTTATGCGGGTGCGGTTGGCTATTTAGGTTTTGATGGCGACATGGATGTGGCCATTGCGATTAGAACGGCCGTGATTAAAAATAAAAAACTCTATGTGCAGGCGGGTGCTGGTATCGTAGCGGATTCTGTGCCGCAATCTGAATGGGAAGAAACGCAAAACAAAGCTAAAGCGGTGATACGCGCGGCGGAACTGGTGCAAGCTGGCCTTGATAGTACTGGAGCAAAATAATGTTACTCATGATAGATAATTACGACTCTTTTACTTATAACCTTGTGCAATACTTTGGTGAGCTTGGGCAGGATGTGCACGTGCATCGTAATGATGAAATTACACTAGAACAAATCCGCGCCATGCAGCCTGAAAAAATTGTGATTTCACCAGGGCCTTGTACACCAAACGAGGCTGGCATTTCTGTACCCTTAATTCATGAATTTGCAGGCAAGATTCCTTTGTTGGGTGTTTGCTTGGGGCACCAAAGTATCGGCCAAGCATTTGGTGGAAAAATCATTAAAGCCAAAACGCTGATGCATGGCAAAACTTCGCTCATTCATCATACTAGCAAAGGTGTGTTTAAAGATTTGCCCAACCCTTACACCGCAACGCGCTACCATTCATTGGTGATTGAGCGCGAAACTATTCCTGATTGTCTAGAAATTACCGCGTGGACAGATGATGGAGAAATAATGGGCGTTAAGCATAAAACGCTCGCGGTAGAAGGTGTGCAATTTCATCCAGAATCGATATTGACTGAGCATGGACATGA
>CAYXHH010000072.1:5640-8592 GCA_964464725.1 uncultured Methylotenera sp.
GGCAAAGATTTAAGCCATGCCGAGATGTTGGCCGTGATGCAACAAGTCATGGGTGGAGCACTCACACCTGCACAAATTGCGGGCTTAGTGATTGCGTTACGTATTAAGGGCGAAAGTGTCGATGAAATTACTGCGGCAGCCACCGTCATGCGCCAGCTTTCTACCAAGGTAGAAATTCAAGACAAAACCCATTTGATTGATACCTGCGGTACGGGTGGCGATGGCATCCAAACGTTTAATGTGTCTACTGTTTCCGCTTTTGTGGCCGCCGCCGCAGGCGCTAAAGTCGCCAAACATGGTGGGCGCTCGGTATCCTCTACCTGTGGTAGCGCAGATGTATTGGAAGCGCTTGGCGTCAACGTGAACTTAACGCCTGAACAGGTGGCAAAATGTGTGGATGAAATCGGCATCGGCTTTATGTTCGCGCCAAATCACCACAGTGCTATGAAGCATGCAGCGCCTGTGCGTCGTGAATTAGGTGTGCGCACTATTTTTAATTTGTTGGGACCACTGACCAACCCAGCAACTGCAAAACGTCAGGTCATGGGTGTATTCGATAAAGCGCTTACCAGCAAACTTGCCAAAGTGCTACAAAAGCTTGGTTCTGAACACGTCTTGGTGGTACATGGTGCAGATGGCATGGATGAAATTTCGTTTACTGGCGAGACTCACATCGCTGAGCTAAAAGATGGCAAAGTGACAGAATACACGGTGAATCCAACACAATTTGGCCTAAAAATTCATGCGCTTAAAAGCATTCGTGTTGAGAATGCCGAGCAATCGAAAGCCATGATTTTAGATGTACTCAATGGCAAGGCAGGCGCAGGCACCCAAAGCGCGGCGCGTGAAATTGTCTTGATGAATGCGGGTGCAGCTATTTATGTGGCAGGTGTAGTCAATAGCTTGCAAGCGGGCATTCAAAAAGCGGCAGAAGTAATTGATAGTGGCGCGGCTTTACAAAAACTTAACGCCTTAACCGAGGTAAAATAAGTGCAACGTTGGCTGGTAATTGTTTGGCTGTGCTTGTTAAGCGCATGCTTTAAGGCCGAGTCAGAAGTAAGCGCTAGCCAAGCGCTAGACGCCCAGCCATTAACTGAAAGTGCAGCACAGCCGTTGCCAGATAACGCGGCGATTGTGCAGGCGTATGAGCGTAAACAAAGCGATATCTTTGTGGAAGGGCATGGCACGGTGAAAAAACTCTTGCCAGATGACAACAAAGGTTCGCGCCATCAAAAATTTTTGGTCACGATTTCAGACAAACAAACCTTGTTGTTTGCTCACAACATTGATTTAGCACCACGCATCGACGATATTGCTGTGGGCGATGTTGTTTCGTTTAAGGGTGAATATGTGTATAACCCTAAAGGCGGTGTCATGCATTGGACGCATCATGACCCCAAGGGGAATATAGAAGGCGGTTGGATTCAACACAACGGAAAGTTATACGAATAATGTCAGACATTTTAAATAAAATTTTAGCTACTAAAGCCATCGAAGTGGCGGCGGCAAAAGCCAAGTTAAGCATAGAGCAAGTACAAAAACTGGCGGCAGCGCAAGCGCCTGCGCGCGACTTTGTGGGCAGTATCCGTGGCAAAATTGCGCAAGGCAAGGCTGCGGTAATTGCAGAAATTAAAAAAGCTAGCCCGTCAAAAGGCGTGATTCGCGCCGATTTTAAACCAGCAGAAATCGCTGCAAGCTATGAGCAAGGTGGCGCAGCGTGTTTGTCTGTACTCACCGATGAGCAATATTTTCAAGGCTCAGCAGAATACCTCAAACAAGCACGCGCAGCATGTAGTTTGCCCGTGTTACGCAAAGATTTTATGATAGACACCTATCAAGTGTATGAGGCGCGCGCCATGGGCGCAGATTGCATTTTGTTGATTGCTGCCGCGTTAAGTTTAGCCAAAATGCAAGAGCTAGAAGCCGTCGCGCACAGCCTAGGCATGGCAGTGTTGGTCGAGGTGCATAACGGTGATGAACTCACCGAAGCGCTTAAACTCAATACGCCATTATTGGGCATCAATAACCGCAATTTACGCACGTTTGAGGTGACTTTAGACACGACATTAGGCTTGCTAGACAAAATTTCAGCCGACAAAATTGTGGTCACCGAAAGCGGTATTTTTACAAGTGAAGATGTAGCCTTGATGCGTAACAATCATGTGCATACCTTTTTAGTTGGCGAAGCGTTTATGCGTCAGGATGACCCAGGTGCAGAACTCGCCAAAGTGTTTGCTTAACCCTGTCGAACCGCGTTGTTGTCGGATTTTGCCGTACAATTCGTACTGTCTGCAATCCTCCGCCTAGCGTTTCTTAAGGGTTTGGAAAAATTGGAAAAGAGATAAATATGACTAATCAATTTCTTGCAACCCGTCCACGCCGCATGCGTAAAGATGAGTTTTCGCGTCGTTTAATGCGCGAAAATGTGCTCACCACCAATGACCTCATTTACCCCGTATTTGTGCTCGAAGGCGAAAATAAAACCGAGGATGTGAAATCGATGCCGGGCGTGCAACGCCAAAGCTTAGATGTGCTGTTAAAAACCGCGGGCGAGTGCGTGAAATTGGGCATTCCCGCATTGGCGATTTTTCCTGTGGTGCCGCAACAGTTTAAAAGCCTTGATGCAGCTGAGGCTTTTAATGATAATGGCCTTGTCCCGCGCACAGTCAAAGCACTCAAAGCGGCTTACCCCGATTTAGGCGTCATTACCGATGTCGCGCTCGACCCCTACACCACGCACGGGCAAGATGGCATTATTGACGACACAGGCTACGTACTTAACGACGAAACCGTGGCAATTTTAGTGCAACAAGCGCTTTGCCACGCCAAAGCAGGCGCAGATGTGGTGGCGCCTAGCGACATGATGGATGGCCGCATTGGCGCGATTCGTGATGCCTTGGAAGAAAACGGATTTATTCACACCAAAATTCTCGCCTACTCTGCCAAATACGC
>CAYXHH010000073.1:0-8584 GCA_964464725.1 uncultured Methylotenera sp.
CGTCCCATACTCTCAGAAACTAAATTTGCCACTAATAAAGGTAGCCTTTTACGTAAACGTTTTTCTTCGGCAAGCTGAATTAAGTCTTGCGTTTCCGCCGCAAACCCAACGCAGAACGGCGCATTCGGTAAACTTGCAACATCGGCCAAAATGTCCTTGTTTTTCTTTAGACTTAACACCAAATTAGGCTCATTTTTTTTAATCTTCTGTTCGCTGGTTTGCTCTGGGCTGTAGTCCGCCACGGCTGCAACACCAATAAAAATATCTTGCTCAGCTATATATTGCATCACTGTTTCATACATCGAATCTGCACTTTTTGCGCTGATATTTTTTATGCCTTTAGGCGGTTTAAGTGCTGTTGCGCCACTTACTAATGTCACTTCCGCGCCCATACTAGCTGCGGCTTCGGCAATTGCATAACCCATTTTACCTGAGCTGAAATTGGTGATTGCCCGCACCGGGTCTATCATCTCGAGGGTTGCACCAGCGGTAATCAGTATGCGTTTGCCCGCTAAGATTTTTGGGGTAAAAAACGCGTTAAGTTCTGCCATTAAATCGTCCGGCTCAAGCATGCGCCCTAAGCCCACTTCGCCACAAGCTTGCTCGCCGCTGTCAGGTCCAAGCACGCTAATGTTATCTGATTTTAGTTGTGCGATATTGCGCTGCGTGGCGGGGTTTTCCCACATTTGTTTGTTCATGGCGGGGGCCACCAATAACGGGCAATCTCTCGCCAGGCATAAGGTCGAAAGTAAATCATCAGCGCGACCATGCAGCAGTTTTGCGATAAATTCAGCCGTTGCAGGCGCAATTAAAATCGCATCTGCATCACGACTTAACTCAATATGCGGCATACCATTATCAATACTACTATCCCACATGCCAGTAAACACCGGCTTTCCAGACAATGCCTGCATGGTCATGGGGGTAATAAATTGCGTCGCAGCTTCTGTCATCACCACTTGCACTTCGTAGTTGGCCTTCACTAGCAGGCGAACAAGCTCTGCCGCTTTGTAGGCTGCAATACCACCTGTGATACCTAATACTAGCTTGCGTGTTGTGTTTGTTTTGACCATGGTGTGATTTTATATCAAAGCCTAGTCAATAGCGATGTGTGTGATTAGTACTTATGCTTATAATGTCGTTAAACCACATGGCGTTAAATGGTAGGATTAAATTAATGTTTAAAAAAATTAGAATATTTATTCTGCTTGTTATTTTTGCAATAGTGCTACAACAGACCTATTTAGACAAAGCAGATCTAGATTGGAAAGATAATTTTTATGCAGTTGTTTATCCAGTAAATGCAGATGGTAGCGCGGAAGTGGGTACTTACATTAAAACGCTTACGCGAGAAGATTTTGAGCCTATGGCTGAATACTTTGCAGAGGAAGGTGCGCGCTACCATTTAGGCATGCGGCGACCAGTAGAAATTCAATTGGGCGATATTGTGCCAGCAGTTCCGCCGGCACCACCCACTGATGGTAGTAAGCTTAATGTGATATTGTGGAGCTTAAAGTTTCGTTGGTTCGCTTGGAATAACAGCCCTAAAGTGAATGTCAAACCCGATATTCGTTTGTACTTGTTGTATCACAACCCTAAGACAACAAAAGCGTTGTCGCATTCAACGGCATTAAATAAAGGTCGTATAGGTAGAGTCAATTTATATGGTGACCCCGCCTATGCGAAACAAAATTTAGTGATATTGGCACATGAGTTATTACATACTTTAACGGCCACTGACAAGTACGACTTATCAACCAATTTGCCAATTTATCCAGATGGCTATGCAGAGCCAGATAAATCCACGCGTTATCCACAAGAGTTTGCTGAGTTAATGGGTGGCCGTGTTCCGGTGAGTGAGTCAAAAGCGGAAATTCCAACCAGTTTAAGTCAAACTTTAATTGGACCAAAAACCGCGCGTGAAATAGGTTGGGTGAAGAAGGATTAAATATGGCAATCACCGATTGGCCTGCGGCCGAGCGCCCAAGAGAAAAGTTAATAGCACTAGGTGCTGAGGCATTATCAGATGCTGAGTTATTGGCTATATTTTTACGCGTTGGCGTGACTGGTAAAAGTGCGGTGGATTTAGCGCGTGATTTACTCACGCAATTTGGTAGTCTTAACGGCATATTCGCGGCTTCAGAAAGTGAACTCAGCCAAGTGCATGGCATAGGAGCCAGCAAATACGTGCAGTTGCAGGCGATATTCGAAATGAGTCGTCGTGCGCTGAACGAGCAATTACAGCAGCGTGATGTATTAAGTTCGCCGCAACAAGTGCGTGATTTTTTGGTGCTTAAACTGGGCGGATATACTAAAGAGGTATTTTTGGTACTGTTTTTAGATACGCAAAACCGCATGTTAGCAATGGAAGAAATGTTTGTTGGCACGCTCACCCAAACCAGCGTCTACCCAAGAGAAATCGTAAAACGCGCCTTACACCACAACGCTGCTTCGGTGATTTTTGCACACAATCATCCTTCTGGCGTCGCCAAGCAAAGTCAGGCCGATGAGTTGTTAACTAAAGCGCTAAAACAAGCACTTGCATTAGTCGATGTGCGGGTATTGGACCATTTTATTGTGGCTGGGAATACCACACTGTCGTTTTCAGAAAAAGGCTTAATTTAAGGCTTAAAACACTCGAGCAAAAAACGATGCTCTGGAAGCCTCATCGATATTGCCTTGCAGAGCATGTTAGTTGATATCATTAAACCAAAACCATGGTACAGCTCGATTGTGTGCAGCATTTACAATCACCACTTGCCCAGCTTTTACCTCAATAGGCGTATCAAATAAATAAGCACATTGTTGCCAGTTAGAGACTTTGGATGTTTGCGATGGATGGTTTTCAAACATCACTTGTTGGTCGCCGTTCATATCGAGTTTCATCCATTGCACAATGCCGTAACACACACCTGCATTTTTAACGGGTATTTCTAAGCGCTTGCTTTGGGCTGGGAAGTTATCTTCATCTGCAAAATTGAAACTAAACGCCTCAAAACCGTCGCTTAAAAGTTCAATATTCAAGTCGTTTCTGGCAATCATGCGTTTGTTAGAAACAATATGATTAAAGTGTTGAAGATTGAATCCGAAAGAGTCTTCAACGATTAAATTTCGTCTAATATCCTCTCCAGAAAAAAGTGCAATCATGATATTGCCTACGGCGGGCACTATTTTTCCTTGGGGTTTGAGCAAACGGCGCTTCGCATCTTCTATGCTTGGTAACACATGTTCTCCCAATAACTCACTAGAAAATATTTCTGAAACCAAGATGTCCGCTTGTGCAGGCATATCTACGCCGATTTCAATTTCTGTGGATTTTTTTGCGATTACCTTAATCGTATTTTCAAATTGATTCTGATGAATAATATTCTGTGCAGTTTCCGCGATGAGTGGTACGGTTTCGCAGGTGGTAACTTGTTTAGCACCCAGTTTTGCAGCCATCATGGCAAGCAAACCAGAACCTGTGCCGATTTCAAACACGGTAGATTGGCCGGTGACGACAGCTTTTAGTCCATCATAATAGGCTTGGTTGCGAATTTGCTCGTTCATCATGGGGACATGCCATTCAGGCACAGTGCGACTTAAGGCCAAGTAAGCGCCTTGCTGCGCGGCAATATTTGTAGGTGATATTGCCAGCACTTTACGGTAGTAAATCAGTGCCTCGTCTGGCGCTGCCATTTCTTTTAACAGCGTGTCTAAATTCGCGAAAGTCTCAGCAGAGTTTGGATTTAGCTCAAGCGCGCGTATAAAGCTTGCTGCAGACTCATGTAAATTTTCTTGCGCTTTAAGTACTACGCCTAAATTGCTATGTACCTCTGCGTAATTAGGACGCAATGCCAGCGCTTTACGGTAGCTATCGGCCGCTGCATCAAATTGTGCTTGCTCTTGTAGCGTCGCCCCTAAGTTCACATAAGCTTCAACATAATTAGGGTTGAAATTTAAAGCTTTGCGCATCAATTGCGCAGCTGTTTTTAGGTCACCTTTTTGTTTGGCGATTAAACCCAACAAATGCAGAGCATCTGGTTGATTCGGCAAGGTTTGTAACACCTGTTTGTAAAGGGACTCGGCCAACACAATATTACCTGCTTGATGTTGTGCCATGGCGGTTTGTAATGCATATTCTGGAGGCATATTGTGCTGCTGTGCTGGCGCTTGATGAACGCTAGCTGATTCACAGCATTGCTTAAATTTTTTGCCGCTGCCACAAGGGCATGGGTCGTTTCTGCCGACTTTGTTTGATGACATATTCAGTTTTTTCTTTTATAGCAAGCGCCTCTTTTAAAGTCTATTTTTAGCATAGACCAAAGGCTATAATTGGGTCAGCCATTGTACCAAAATTCAATTCTGCATTAACTTAAATTATTGATTGTTGTATGGGCTGATTTATACTGATTAGAATTATCAATTCAAAATAATTAACTTAAAACTATTAAAAAATGAATGTCATGAATAAACAATTAAAAACAATCATTTGGGTGGCGCTCGGTGCGCTAGGCGTATTTGCATTAAGTACTATTGCGCTCAGTCGCGGTGAGCCCATTAATGCATTGTGGTTGATTACCGCGGCTGTCTGTGTGTATGCGATTGCGTATCGCTTTTATGCGGCTTGGATAGCAGCAAAAGTGTTAGCAATAGATGAAACGCGTGCAACACCTGCGGAGCGATTGGACAATGGTCGCGACTTTATGCCAACCAATAAATGGGTGGTATTTGGACATCACTTTGCTGCAATTGCTGGCCCAGGCCCTTTGGTTGGCCCTACGCTGGCTGCCCAATTTGGCTATTTGCCAGGTACATTGTGGATCTTAATTGGTGCGGTGCTTGGCGGCGCAGTACAAGATATGGTGACATTGTTTTTCTCAACCCGTCGAAATGGGCGTAGCTTGGGCCAAATGGCACGCGATGAGATTGGTGTGATTGGTGGTACGGCGGCCTTAATCGGCACATTCTTAATCATGATTATTTTAATTGCAGTGCTGGGTTTGGTTGTGGTCAACGCCATGAAGCACAGCCCATGGGCAACCTCAACGGTTGCTGCAACCATTCCAATTGCGATGATTATCGGGGTGTATATGCGCAATATACGCCCAGGACGCGTGTTAGAAGCCTCTGCGATAGGTGTCGCATTATTGTTGTTCTCGGTATTTGCAGGGGGCTGGATAGACCATAACGAAAGTTTGCGCGTGCTATTTGACCATGATGGTTTACCACTGGCATTCGCAATTATTGCGTATGGTTTTGCGGCGGCCGTGTTGCCCGTGTGGTTGTTGCTCGCGCCCCGCGACTATTTAAGTACTTATATGAAGCTAGGTACAATTATCTTGCTGGCTGTGGCAATCATTATATTGCGCCCAGAAATTCATATGCCTGCCGTCACCCAATTCGTTGACGGTACTGGACCAATTTTTGGTGGCAAGCTATTTCCTTTCGTGTTTATCACCATTGCTTGTGGTGCTATTTCTGGCTTTCATGCACTTATTTCATCGGGTACAACGCCCAAGTTACTGGCGAACGAACGTGATATCCGCATGATAGGCTATGGCGCCATGTTGCTCGAAAGTTTTGTCGCAATTATGGCCATGATTGCTGCAACCGTGCTAGAGCCAGGTGTATTTTTTGCCATTAATAGCCCTGCGGGTGTTGTTGGTAAAGAAGCGATTGACGCGGTGGCTAAAATCAATAGTTGGGGTTTCACGGTCACGGTGGAACAGATGGAGCAGTTAGCTAAAGACATGGGTGAGAGTAGTTTATTTGCCCGCACTGGCGGCGCACCCAGCTTGGCAGTGGGCATGGCGAGTATCTTTGGTAGCGCGTTTGGTAAGCACTTACTTGCGCTGTGGTACCACTTTGCCATTATGTTTGAGGCAATATTTATTCTGACCACCTTAGATGCAGGCACGCGGGTCGGGCGGTTTATGCTGCAAGACATACTAGGCAATTTTAATAAAAAATTAGGTGAAACTTCTTATACGCCATCCGTTGTTTTAACTAGCGGAATTGTTGTGGCTGGCTGGGGTTACTTTCTTTATATTGGTGTGATTGACCCAAATGGTGGGGTCAATATTCTTTGGCCACTATTTGGCATCGCAAACCAAATGCTCGCCGCTATTGCGTTGTGTGTAGCAACTGGAATTTTGGTCAAATCGGGCAAATTAAAATATGCATGGGTTACCGCGCTGCCACTGACTTGGCTAGTCATTATTACGAGCACGGCTTCCTACCAAAAAATCATGAGTGACGATGTGCGTGTTGGCTTTTTTGCGGCTGCAAATGACTTAAGTACCAAACTAGCAGCAGGTATTTTGCCTGCGGATAAAGCAGCGGTTGCGCCTCAGCTTATTTTCAATCAGCATTTGGATGCATATTTAACCCTGTTTTTCGTAGTGGTGCTTTGGTTGGTGATTGCGGACATGTTGAACGTTTGTGTCAAACATTGTCTTAATAAACGCGTGTTGCCCTTATCAGAAGTCGCTTATCAAGCGACTCAATTAAATTAGTTGTTGTGTGCCTATGATGAAGAGTTTAAATAAAGTATGGTATCGCCTAAGACATGTTTGGCATTTGCTGAGACGTCTTTCTGGCGACGATGCCTATGAGCAATATTTAAAACACCATGCAGAGTTTCACGCGTGTTCTATTGACGTCCCTCCAGTGTTATCAAGAAAAGAATTTTTTAAATATTGGCAAGACAGCAAATGGTCGGGTATTAAACGTTGTTGCTAACAGATGAAGATATTTCTAGAGTGATTGAAATGGCGTGGGAGGACAGAACGCCATTCGAAGCTATTGAGCTACAGTTTGGCTTAAATCAAGATGGCGTGATTAAACTCATGCGCAATCAATTAAAGCTAAGTGCTTTCAAATTATGGCGGGAACGTACACATGGACAAGCAACTAAACATCTAAAACTTCGTTCTAGTGATATCACGCGCCATCAATCGAAAAGACACAACAAAATTCACCGATAGTGGCTAATACTTAACCGCTAAAGTCGTTAATTATTTTGATATAGGCGATCAATTTGCATTTCGTCTTTATCCTGTTCTAGCAAGTAACCATTTTCTGTAAAAGGGAGTTCTCTGGGCGGAACAACTTGTTGACCAGGTTGATACTCTGCAAGGATATAGTTGAATTTTGGTTCTGATTTGAACATTTTTCTTATTAAATTTTTCATCATATTTCTTTCCAAGTGTTTGTAGTGAATGGACTGTAATGATGAATATGCAATCCTTATGCCATGCTTGAAAATGAAAAGAGATAGATGTTAACTTGATAAGCTATTGAATAAAAACAAAAAAATATTTAATTGGTTTGGTGAAAATAATAAACAAAAAATCAAATGATGAGAAATTCAACAGAGTGTTGGATTTTCGACTTTGTAAGAGTGAGGTATTAGCTAAACTTTTGTTTTTGTGCGGCGAACCACATCCAAACACCAATGAGCACCATAGGTAAACTTAACCATTGACCCATACTTAAACCTAGTTGCAATAAACCCAAGTTTTCATCTGGTTGGCGAGTGAATTCTACTAAAAATCTGAAAGTACCATAGCCTAATAGAAATAGGGCGGAAATTGCGCCAACCGGCCGCTCTTTGCGTGAAAACCACCATAATATACAAAATAAAGCGATACCTTCTAAGGTAAACTCATACAGTTGTGATGGGTGACGAGCAATGTTGTCAGCTTGCGGAAAAATCATACCAAATGTTGAGTTTGTAGCGCGGCCCCACAACTCTCCGTTAATGAAGTTGCCCATGCGTCCTGCGCCTAAACCAATCGGCACAAGAGGTGCCACAAAGTCCATAATTTTGAGCCAAGGTTGTTTGTACTTTTTATTAAAGAAATACATTGCGACCAAAACACCTAAGAATCCGCCATGGAAACTCATGCCACCTTGCCAAATCTTAAAAATATCCAGTGGATGTTGTAAAAAACCATCAAGTTGATAAAACAGAATATAACCAATTCTTCCACCTAAAATCACACCTAATGCCCCATAAAATAAAGCATCATCCAGCATTTCGTGCGACCAATTAAACCAAGGTTTGCTTTTGATTTGTTTGCGACCTAAAGCCAAAAATGCTAAAAAGCCAATTAAATACATCAAACCATACCAATGAATGCCGAAGCTGTCGGTGATATGTATTGCTATTGGATCAAATTGTGGATGAATTATTGGTTCATTAAACATATTTTAAAGTTAAGAATGCGGTAAAATAAGTATTATAAGGTTTAAGTTTACACAATCCTAATTGCATTAAGGTGATTACCATGCCAGTTTATCGTTCTCGTACCACTACACATGGCCGCAATATGGCGGGTGCCCGCGCATTGTGGCGCGCGACAGGAATGAAAGATGGGGATTTTGACAAACCAATTATCGCCATTTCAAATTCGTTTACCCAATTTGTGCCGGGTCACGTTCACTTAAAAGATTTAGGTCAATTGGTGGCACGTGAGATTGAAAAAGCAGGTGGCGTTGCCAAGGAGTTCAACACCATTGCGGTGGATGATGGTATTGCCATGGGTCACGGTGGGATGTTGTATAGCCTGCCTAGCCGCGATTTAATTGCGGATAGCGT
>CAYXHH010000074.1:0-8417 GCA_964464725.1 uncultured Methylotenera sp.
GTGGCTTCAAACGGGTACAAATTCACCGCCAACAAATCAATGTTCTCAATGCCGTATTGTTGCATCGCGGCCACGTGTTCTGGCAAATCACGACGACCAAGTAAGCCACCGTGCACTTTAGGGTGCAATGTTTTGACACGGCCATCGAGCATTTCTGGAAAGCCCGTGAAGTCACTCACTTCTTTGACAGGTATATTGTTGTCACGGAACAGTTTGGCGGTGCCGCCAGTGGAGAGAATTTCTACGCCAAGTGCATTTAATGCTTGCGCGAGTTCAATAATGCCAGTTTTGTCAGAAACGCTGATTAGCGCACGTTTAATGGTTGCCATGTATTAAATCTTGTTTTAAATTTTAGGAAAAGTGAATTATTCTAAATTGTATTGCGCCATTTTTTTGCGCAAAGTATTGCGGTTGATGCCAAGCATTTCTGCAGCTTTACTTTGATTTCCGCCAACAGAGTGCAAGATATACTCAATCATTGGTTTTTCTACACAGCCCAATACCATGTCGTAAATTGCGTGTGGAGGCTGACCATCTAAATGGCTAAAGTACTCTTCTAGCGAATCTTTAACGGCATCAGAAAGTTTACAAATATTGGTCATGTGATTTCTAAGCAGCAATAGCCTGCGGTGCGTTACTGTCATCAGTCTCTGCGTCTGCATCCGCATACACAAGACGGTCGTTTTTAGAT
Source organism: uncultured Methylotenera sp. (assembly GCA_964464725.1). Taxonomy (GTDB): domain Bacteria; phylum Pseudomonadota; class Gammaproteobacteria; order Burkholderiales; family Methylophilaceae; genus Methylotenera_A. The sequence goes on from CAYXHH010000074.1 coordinate 692, forward strand.
TTCAGCTCAACAAAAAAGTCATTAATCGCGGCTTGCTGTAAGTCTATGCTGTCTAGTGTGTTCATGTGGTGGCGGAATGCTGCTGAGCCAGCCAAGCCTTTTGTGTACCAAGAAATATGCTTACGCGCAACGCGCATGCCAGTAAGGTCGCCATAAAAGGCGTATAAGTCGTTAATATGCTCAAGCATCACCGAGTGAATTTCATCGACCGTAGGCGGTAACAAATGCGTGCCAGTAGTGAGGAAATGTTCAATTTCACGGAAAATCCAAGGTCTGCCTTGTGCAGCACGGCCAATCATCACGGCATCTGCACCAGTATAATCAAGCACATGTTTGGCTTTTTCTGGCGTGGTGATATCGCCATTGGCGATTAAAGGAATACCAATTGCTTGTTTAACCGCTGCAATCGTATCGTATTCTGCGTCGCCATTGTATAAATCTGCGCGGGTACGGCCGTGGATAGTGAGTGCTTGCACTCCGATATCTTCTGCCATTTTGGCAATTTGCACCGCATTTTTGTTTTGTCTGTCCCAGCCCGTACGAATTTTAAGCGTCACCGGGACGTCTACAGCACCAACGACGGCTTTTAAAATTATGCTCACAAGCGGTTCGTCCTTGAGCAAGGCGCTGCCTGCCATGACATTACAGATTTTTTTTGCAGGGCAACCCATGTTGATGTCGATAATTTGTGCACCATTATCGACATTGTATTTAGCCGCTTCAGCCATCATTTTAGGGTCTGCGCCAGCAATCTGCACAGAAATAGGGTCTACTTCGCCTTCGTGATTTGCGCGGCGGCGGGTTTTTTCGCTACCGTATAGCAATGAGTTGGAAGTCACCATTTCCGAAACAGCCAATCCCGCCCCCATTTTTTTGCAAAGTTGGCGGAAAGGCCTGTCAGTGACACCCGCCATAGGCGCGACGACCAGATTATTCTTTAAAATATGATTGCCAATTTGCATGTAAAAGCCAAAAAACCATTAAGCTGGAAAAGTTGCTTATTTTATACGCAATTGTGGGTATAAGAAACCAAAATTTTACAAAATTTTGTACTTATTTTGGAGTGATTCTGCGTAGATTGATATGTGTTTTTATCAATGTTTGCGCGCGATTTCTGAATAGGCTGCCATCAGCGTCTTTTACCCACATATGCAATAAGCCAGAAAAGAATAAGTGCGTATCCATTGCCAACTCTTTTGGTGACAAGATAGATTGAACCAAACCTAATTTTTGGGCCTTTTCATAAGCACTCTCATACTTCTCTACAATGCCGCTGCAGTTGTTTAGAATGTCTTGCAATACATCTGCAAACTCATCCACATATTCACATTTGGACATCATCACTTCATAGGTTTGTCTTGTAGCGAGGTCTTGATCTAATTCTTGGATGGTATCTAATAGCGATTTTTCAATCCGGCTTAATGGGTCTGAATCAGCAGTCAGAGATTGTTCTGATAGTAGCGTATCGTCCATGCGGTCGATGAGCGGCAAAAATACTTGCTCGCGCATTGCATAAAATAATTCGGCCTTATTTTTAAAATGCCAGTAGACTGCGCCACGCGTCACCCCAGCGTGCGTTGCTATTTGTTCTAAACTGGTGCGGCTGACGCCTTTAAGTAAAAAAACCTCTCGCGCGGCATGTATGATGCGTTGTCTTGTAATTGCTGCGTCTTCTTTGGTTTTACGAACCATAATTTAAAAATATCATTTTGTATTAAATTTTTGTGAAATTAGTTTACATACATTCGTGTTTGTATATAATATACATTCATCTGCGTATGTAAACAAGTATATTACATTTTAATCTAGAGGTCGCCATGCTGTCGATGCAAACTATTCAACATTCATCATCTTATCTGGTAGTGAGTTCGCTAGCGTTACTATTGTTGGCTTGTGGTCAAAAAGAGCCAGCACAGCCAGCGGGCGCAGCGATGCCACCCATGCCTGTAAGTGTAATTGTGGCGACACCAACCACGGTACCCATACAAACAGAAGTGGTAGCACAAACCGAAGGCGCAAAAGAAGTCGAAATTCGTCCGCGCGTAGGCGGTATTTTAGTAAAAAAATTATTTGAAGAAGGTGCGCCAATTAAGGAGGGTCAGGTTATGTTTAAAATTGACCCTGTACCTTATCAGCTCGCAGCAGAACAAGCACGTGCTCAATTGGCGCAACAAAAGGCACGTATCACTCAAACACAGCGTGAGGCTTCGCGCTTAAAAGGTTTACTAGAAACACAATCGATTAGCGAACGCGAATATGATAATGCGGTTTCTGATCAAGCAGCGACTACCGCCAGTGTGTTGCAGTATGAAGCACAATTGCGTGAAGCAGAACTGAATTTATCTTATACCACAGTCAAAGCGCCAGCTAGCGGCATTGCCGGGCGTTTTTTGCTTTCGGAGGGCGCTTTAGTTGCTCCAAATACCAGCTTACTTACAACGGTAGTGCAAATTTCACCAATATGGGTACGCTTTAGTTTGTCTGAGTCTGAGTTAACTGCATTGGGCGGCCACTTGGATGCGAAAAAGGTGAAATCCATTCAGTTAATCTTGCCAGATGGTAGTTTGTATGCAGAAAAAGGCAAACTTAACTTTACGGCAAGCCAAATAGATCCAACGTTAGGAACGCAGCAGTTACGCGCTGAATTTGCGAATGCGGATCGTCAATTGTTACCTGGCCAATTCGTGCGGGTTCAAATTGCAACTGGGTCGCAAGAAGGTGTATTTTTAGTGCCACAAACCGCCGTGATGACGGGCGAGCAAGGTAAATTTGTCTATGTGGCAGAGCAAGATACAGCTGGTAAAACCGTTGCGGGTGTGCGTCCGATTGTGGATGGTGGTTGGCAAGGGAGTCATTGGGTGGTGCAGAGTGGCTTAAAAGAGGGCGATAAAGTGCTTATAGACAACTTGATAAAAGTGCGTCCAGGTGCGGAAATTGCACCGAAGGAGCAAGGTGAGAAACCAGCCACGACTCCCACAGTAAATAAAGCGTAATTTAAAGGACACCTCATGACCAAGTTTTTTATTACGCGACCTATTTTTGCAAGTGTGCTATCGATAATTATAGTGCTGGCGGGCATAGCCGCAGCGGTTAAACTGCCAATTGCACAATATCCGCAAATTGCACCACCAACTGTACAAATTACTGCCAATTACCCAGGGGCAAGTGCAGATACTTTAAGTAAAACTGTGGCAGCACCGATTGAGGAACAATTAAGTGGGGTAGATAATTTGCTCTACTTCAACTCCAGTGCAGATTCTAGCGGCACGTTGGTGATTACCGCTACCTTTGATGTGGGCACTGATATTGACCAAGCAACGTTTAACGTCAGTAATCGCGTGAATATTGCAACACCACGCTTGCCCGATGAAGTGCGCCGCAATGGTTTGATGGTACAAAAAAAATCCAACGATATTTTGCTAGTGGTGATGCTGACTTCAGATGATAAAAAGCATGACCGTTTGTATTTAAGTAACTACGCTACTTTAAACATGTTGGATGAGTTTAAACGCGTAAAAGGTGTGGGCGACGCTTTGATTTTTGGTGGACAAGATTACGCAATGCGTGTGTGGTTGCGTCCAGATCGGATGGCGCAGTTAGGTGTGAGTACAAGTGATATTGCCAACGCCATTAATGCACAAAATAACCAATATGCAGCTGGTAAAATCGGCCAAGAGCCCGCACCAGTAGGCCAGCAGTTGGTGTATACGGTAACAGCAAAAGGGCGTTTGGTTGACCCTGCTCAATTTGGCGATATTATCGTAAGAGCCGATGGTGCCAATGGCGTATTGTATTTAAAAGATGTGGCACGCATCGAGCTTGGCGCGCAAAGCTACAACGTGACATCAGCTTTAGATGGTCAACCAGGTGTAGCGATCCCTATCTTTTTACAAAACGGTGCAAATGCTTTAGATACAGCCAAAGCCATCAAGGATAAAGTAGCTGAGCTGGAAGAAAAATTTCCCAAAGGCATGAAAACCACCATTCCATATGACACGAGCGATTTTGTTAAAGCCACAATCAAAGAAGTGCTTCACACCTTTGGTGAAGCCTTGATATTGGTAGTGTTAGTAGTGTTTCTGTTTTTGCAAAGTTGGCGTGCCACCTTAATCCCGATGATTGCAGTGCCCATTTCCATTATCGGTACTTTTGCAGGGCTATATTTGTTCGGCTTTACCATTAACCTTCTCACTTTATTTGCCATGATTTTAGCAATTGGGATTGTGGTAGATGATGCGATTGTAGTGCTAGAAAATACCGAACGTTTGATGCGCGAAGAAAACCTAAACCCTTTCCAAGCCGCGGTGAAATCTATTGGTCAAGTCTCTGCTGCAGTGGTGGCGATTGTTTTGGTATTGTGCGCCGTGTTTGTGCCAGTCGCTTTTCAGGGTGGCATTGCGGGTGAGTTATACCGCCAGTTTGCCGTCACAGTTGCGATTGCGGTGGTGATTTCGGGTGTGGTAGCACTTACTTTAACACCAGCTTTATGTGCCATGATTTTGAAAAAAGAACATGGAGAAAACGCGTTTTTTAGAAAATTTAACCAAGGTTTTGGACGCTTAACTAATTTTTATATTGGCACAGTGAACCTGACCTTGCGCCATAAAATCATTGGAGCCTTGGCCTTTGGCGGCATTTTAATAGTGATGATATTCCTGTTCTTTCGTGTGCCGGGTGGCTTTGTGCCAGCAGAAGACCAAGGTTACGTAGTGACCGTTGTGGTGATGCCAGATGGTGCTACATTAAATAGAACCACTAAAACTACCGAGAATATTCGGGCTGCGATTGCACAAGACCCAGCAGTTGCACATGAGTTTGCAGTCAATGGTTTTGAGTTACTCACAGGCGCAAACAAAACAAGTTCAGGAACAATGTTTGTGCGCCTAAAAGATTGGAAAGAGCGCACCACCAGCGCAACTGATATTGTGGGCAAGCTATTTGGCATAGGCATGAGTCAGCCAGATGGGTTGGGATTTGCTGTGAATCCACCAGCTATTCGTGGTTTGGGCTCTGCTGGCGGGTTTGAGGTCTATGTGCAAAGCCAGCTTGATACAGACCCGATGAAGCTCGCAGCTGTATCGAATAACTTGATGGATGCAATGCGCGCAAACCCACAACTCACGGGGATAAACAGCTTTTTTAGGCCTACAGTGCCGCAGTTAATGATAGAGGTGGACGAAGCGAAAGCGATTTCACAAAACGTTCGGATTTCCGATATTTATACAACCTTACAAAGTACGATGGGTTCATTTTACGTGAACGACTTTAATCGAAATGGCAGAACGTATCGCGTGCAATTACAAGCAGAAGCGGCTTATCGGATGAAGCCAGAAGATTTAGGTAAAGTCTATGTGCGTAGCCAGCCAACACCAGAAAGCCCGAATGGCAATATGATTCCGCTTTCTGCATTGAGTAAAGTAAAAAACATCATGGGGGCAGAGCAGTTAGAGCGGTATAACGGTATGTTATCAGCCAAAATATTTGGTAGTGGTGCTGCTGGGGTGAGTTCTGGTGATGCAATTGCCATAGTTGAAAAAATTGCAAAGGATAATTTGCCAGAAGGATACCGCATTGCATGGACAGGTCAGGCGTTTCAAGAGCAACGCACAGGCAACGCTGCGTTGTATGCGTTTGGCTTTGCTACGATTATGGTGTTTCTCATCTTAGCCGCACAGTTTGAAACTTGGGCGTTACCGCTTGCGGTGATTATGGCAGTGCCGTTTGCGATGTCTGGTGCATTATTGGCCGTGTTGTTCCGCGGCATGAATAACGATATCTACTTTCAAATTGGCTTAATTACCTTAATTGGTTTAGCAGCAAAAAATGCCATTTTAATTGTGGAATTTGCCAGCCAAAAAATGGAAGAAGGCATGCCTGTTGCGCAAGCCGCCATAGAGGCAGCACGCTTACGGTTTAGACCGATTGTAATGACTTCAATGGCGTTTGTACTTGGCATAGTGCCTTTGGTCATTGCTACAGGCGCAGGTGCTGCGGCGCGTCAATCAATGGGTACTGGCGTATTTGGTGGCATGATACTGGCGACCTTTGTCGCGACAATATTTATCCCACTCTTTTTTACTTGGTTGTCAGGCAATCATGTGCGACATCATGGACATATAGAAGAAAAGGACGCAGCATGACAGCGGCTACAAAATATATAAAAAAAGCTGAGTTAACACCAATGCAACGTCACTTTAAGCAAATGGCAAGTTCAATGAAGTTTGCTTTTGTGTTGAGTTCGATCGTTTTGTTGGCGGGTTGCCAATTACTTGGCCCAATCTTTAAAAGACCAAGTGATACTTTGCCTGCGCAATATCCAGAAGGCACAACGGCAGAAACTACCCCAGAATCACAGAAGGCCATGGCGACCTGGTGGACATTATTTGCCGATGCAGAGCTCAATGCCTTGGTAGAAAAAGCACTGGCGAATAACTCCAATATTCAGCAAGCCGTTGCCAGAATAGAAGAGGCAGATGCGCAAGCCAAAGAAGTGGGGGCAAACATTCTACCAACTGTGACGCTAGATGGTACCAAAACGCGTAACCGTGTCACAGGTGCAGGTGCTTTTCCCGTATTTGGCCCCAACCCTCGCGACAACTACATTTTGGAGTTGAATGCCGCGATTGAGCTTGATTTTTGGGGTAAATTAAAGCGCGCTAACGAAGCTGCGCGCGCCAATTTATTAGCCACACAATATGCCAAAGACACCGTCAAATGGTCGCTATCAAGCTTGGTAGCAAGTCACTATTTAATGGTGCGCAGCATTGATTCGCAATTAATCGTCAATGCAAATAACCTTAAAACAGCACAAGAAAGTTTGGCGCTCGCACAACGACGGGTGGCGGGAGGTGTGTCATCAATTTTAGATGTGCATCAAGCGGAGTTGGTGGTGGTTAATTTACAATCACAAGCGCTAGAGTACCAACGTTTGCGTGCCTTGAGTGAGCACCAATTAGGTTTATTAACAGCAGATTTTTCCACCAAAGTCGCAGTAGCCGATGTGATGGCGATGCCAGTACCACCAGTGCCACCTTCTGGCTTGCCCTCTCAGCTCATGGATGCACGCCCCGATATACGTCAAGCAGAGCAACAATTGGTGGCCGCTAATGCGAATATTGGCATTGCGAAAGCGGCTTTGTATCCCTCAGTTTCGCTTACGGGAGCTTACGGTGGTGAAAGTTTAGAACTCTCTGATATTACAAAATCTCTCGCACGCATTTGGACGCTAGGTTTGGATGTGAGCTTGCCTATTTTTAATGGTGGAAGGTTAAATTCTCGAGTTGATCAGGCAAACGCGCGCCAAAAAGAAGCGCTAGCGAATTATATCGGGATATCACAAACCGCATTTACCGAGGTAAGAGATGCTCTGGTAAGCGCTCGTGTTTATCGCGAGCGTGAAGCAATTGCACAATCAAAACAAACTATCACGCAAAATATGCTCAATATCGCACAAAACCGCTACAAAGCAGGTTACTCAAGCTATTTAGAAGTGCTAGATGCACAACGTAGTCATAATGAAGCCACACAAGCTTTTGTGCAAAGTCGGCAAGATACGTTAACCGCAACCGTTGCCTTGTTTAAAGCGCTGGGTGGCGGTTGGCAAACTAACGCAGAAACTAAAGCGCCAGCATCAGCAAAATAAAGCGTTAAGCGCTTGCAAAATCGCATGACGCCTTTATGATGGGCGTCATGCAAGCAGCCGATTCAAATACACAGATTTCCACCA
>CAYXHH010000075.1:0-1077 GCA_964464725.1 uncultured Methylotenera sp.
AAAGGCGACTTAGGTCGCCTTTTTTATTTATAATGTCGTTATGGCTAACGATTCATATGAACTACTAAAACTTCCACCTGATATGCTCAAACTGCCGCCACATTCGATTGAGGCGGAGCAATCTGTATTGGGAGGGTTGCTGCTTGAGAATGAGGCCTTAGATAAAATCGCGGATATATTAAAGCCCACTGATTTTTACCAACATGATCATAAACTTATTTATCAGCATATTATTAAGCTATTAGAGAATAATAGACCTGCGGATATTGTAACGATTGCCGAGTCACTAGAGGCAGCTGCAGAGCTCACTGGTGTTGGTGGCATTGCTTATTTGGGCGCTTTGGCGCAGAACACGCCTACTTCAGCCAATATTCGGCGTTATGCAGAAATTGTTCGCGAATACGCAGTCATGCGTCAGTTGGTTGAAGCTGGCTCTAGTATTGCTGACAGCGCATACAATCGAAATGGGCGCAATGCCGAAGAGCTTCTCGATCAGGCAGAGGCGAAAATATTTCAAATTGCGGAGAGCAATAAAAGTAGTACTGAAGGGTTTCAAGGAATGAATACTCTGCTGCCGCAGGTGGCAGAACGTATTGACATGTTATTTTCGCGCGATAATCAATCTGATGTGACAGGTATTCCTACAGGATTTACTGATTTAGATGCGATGACCTCTGGATTACATGGTGGAGATTTAATTATCGTTGCTGGGCGACCATCGATGGGTAAAACAGCTTTCTCTATTAATATTGCTGAAAATATTGCGCTTGGAATGGGTGGGTTAGGTTCAGGTTTGCCTGTCGCAATTTTTTCAATGGAGATGGGCGCAACCCAGTTAGCGACGCGGATGATAGGTTCGGTAGGACGTTTAGACCAGCATCGCATGCGCACAGGTCGTCTTGAGGATGAAGATTGGGAGCGCTTAACGACGGCTTTAGGAAAGTTAAATGATGCGCCAATTTATATTGATGAAGGGTCAGCATTAAGCTCGTTTGATGTGCGTGCACGTGCAAGGCGTTTGCATCGTCAAGCAGGTAAGCTTGGTTTGATAGTAGTGGATTATTTACAATTAATGTC
>CAYXHH010000075.1:1177-8274 GCA_964464725.1 uncultured Methylotenera sp.
CCAATTGGCCGTGTAAAACTTACATTTATTGGTGAAAACACGCGTTTTGAAAACTATGCCAATGCTGGTTATATGCCAGATAACTACTAAAACGAAGCTAATTTAACTCGAGTGGCAAAAGCAAAAACTATTTATGTTTGTACCGAATGCGGTGCATCCGAGCCAAAATGGCAAGGACAATGTCCTAGTTGTATGGCTTGGAATACTTTAGTTGAGAGCATAGAAGAATCCGCGACATCAATCAATCGCTATGCCAATAAGTTTGAAGGCTTAGCCCAAAGTAGTACTTTACAAAAACTTAGCAGCATAAAAGCAGCCGATATCGAACGTACACCCACAGGAATCAGTGAGTTTGATCGTGTATTGGGCGGCGGGTTGGTCGAAGGTGGCGTGGTGCTCATTGGTGGCGACCCGGGGATTGGAAAGTCCACTTTACTCCTACAAGTATTGTGTCACCTTGGCAAGACTCACCCAGCCATTTATGTGAGTGGGGAAGAGTCGCCTCAGCAAATCGCGATGCGTGCTAAACGATTGGCCTTGGATGCAAGTGCGGTTGAACTTTTGGCAGAAATTAATCTAGAGAAAATACTCGCTACGCTACAAGCAAACAAGCCAAATATCGCAGTGATTGATTCTATCCAAACCGTTTATTCTGAAGCGCTACAATCTGCACCCGGTTCAGTTGCACAGGTGCGTGAATGTTCCGCGCAGTTAACACGCCTAGCTAAGCAACTTGGCATTACAGTAATATTGGTGGGCCACGTGACTAAAGAGGGTTCTCTCGCTGGACCACGCGTACTAGAGCACATTGTCGATACAGTGCTCTATTTTGAGGGAGATCAGAACTCGAGTTTTCGTCTGATACGTGCATTTAAAAATCGCTTTGGTGCGGTGAATGAACTGGGCGTATTTGCGATGACAGAACATGGTTTGCGCGAGGTGTCTAATCCATCCGCATTGTTTTTGTCGCATCATGAAACGCAAGTAGCGGGTAGTTGTATCACTGTGACGATGGAAGGTACTCGGCCACTTTTGATTGAAATTCAAGCATTAGTCGATGATAGTCATGCTCCAAATCCAAAAAGGTTATGTGTAGGGCTAGAACAGAATCGCTTAGCGATGTTATTAGCTGTATTACACCGGCATGTTGGTGTGGCATGTTTTGACCAAGATGTGTTTATTAACGCAGTTGGGGGCGTGAAAATTACTGAGCCTGCAGTCGATTTGGCAGTAATATTTTCTATCTTTTCTTCATTTAAAAACAAACCATTAGAAGCAAAACTTATAGTATTTGGTGAAGTTGGTTTGGCAGGAGAAGTGCGGCCAGTGCAAGGTGGCCAAATGCGGCTAAAAGAAGCTGCAAAATTGGGTTTTACCAAAGCGATTATACCCAAAGCAAATGCGCCTAAAAGTAAAATAGCGGGTTTAGAAGTGATTGCTGTTGAGCGCCTTGAGCAGGCCCTCAGACAACTTTAGACTCTTGATTATCCAGATAGACTATTGTTTAAGCGGGCTAAATCATTTAAATTAACATTGAATTAAAGTTTTTATTATAGATAAGGATTTACGCATGTTTCATCAGGCAACATTACCAATCAGTATTGAAGATGGGGTTTACTTAAGTATTGAGGAAGCTAAAAAAATTGGTGAGAGTTTAAGTGGTGATTATTGTTTTGCCGAGCCATTTCCGCACATAGTCATTGATAATTTTCTTCCTGAAGTGTTGTTAGATAAAATCATTGCTAACTTTCCAGTGGATAAGCTTAAAAATGATGTCGTGTTTGATTCTGGATATGCAGGCTTACACAAAAGACAGGTGATGCCAGCGGATTGCAATGGTTTTATTCGTGAGGTATTTGGTTTTTTTAACTCCAAACCTATTATTCAGTTTTTAGAGTCGCTTACAACTATCCCTTCTTTGATTCCTGATCCGCATTATGTAGGTGGTGGCTTTCATGAAACTTCTAAAGGTGGCAAGTTAGGCATACATGCCGATTTTAGAATTAACGAAGATTTACATCTGAACCGTCGATTAAATGCGATTATTTATCTCAATAAAGACTGGAAGGATGAATATGGTGGACACTTGGAGTTGTGGGATAAGAGTATGAAAAATAAAGTACACTCAGTGGCACCAATCTACAATCGTTGTGTTATCTTTAATACGGACGCAGATAGTTTTCATGGACATCCTGACCCTTTGACAACACCAGATGGTATTACAAGAAGATCTATCGCACTTTATTATTACACTGCTTCAAAACGTATTTATGAGGATACTGTAGCCCATACAACCATGTATAAATCTAGACCTGGTGAAGATGCTGAGACGAAAAAAGAGGTGCGTAAGCTGGTATTTGATAACTATTTAAAAGATTTAACACCGCCAGTATTTTATAGGCTATATGGCAGGGTGAAAGATAAGTTAAAGCTTTAACTTAGGTTGTTTTTTCAGCTTATTTTTTAGCTAATGCGAAATTAAATTTGCACATAACGTACCGCTACGCACTGCACCTTCAATTGTCGAGGGATAGTCGGCGTAAGTGTAATCACCTGCTAAAAATAGGCCTTTGTAAGGTGTTAAGTTTGCAGGCCTTGGCAGATTGACCTTACATGAAAAAGTAGCGCGTTTTTCGGTAATTACTTTATGCCAAAGTGGCTTATCGAGTTGTGGAAATGCAGCTTTTAATTCTGATGCTACTTTCAATGCAAGTTCTTCCTGCGTTAACGCTTGATGCTTTCCTTCGGCGCTAATGATTACTGATATTAAACCATGTTGGTTACATAACATTCCACGGTCGAATACCCACTGTGATAATGTATTTGTCAATCCTAGCATTGGCGCTGAAAGGGTGGTGTTCTGCGCATATTGTAAGTAAATGGTGGTGATGGGCTGATATTCATAACTATCAGTTTGTGTAGCAATGTAATGTAACTTGGGTAAATTGCCAAGTACATTACGTAGCCGCACTGGTGACATCGCAATAATCACATGGCTTGTTTCAAAAGATTCCTCTTTGGTCGTGATTATGTAGCCCTTTTCAGATTGGCTTATACTTTTCACTCGTCTATTTTGTAAGATATTGCAACGATGAGCTGTTAAGTAACGTGCAATTGGCTGTGAAAATATTTGTGATAAGTCGAATTTGGGTAAAAGAAAGTCACTATCAGTTTTAGATTTAAATGTATCGCGCAACACATTCAGAAATACTTTGGTGCTTGCAAGGTGAATAGGCGTATTAAGGGCTGCCAAACAAAGTGGCTCCCATAGTAAGCGAATAATATTGTTATGTTGACGATGCTTAAGTAAGAATATGGCGAGTGGCTCATCATCCATTATTTGGAAATTATTCTTTTTGATTTTAGCCATCAATTGAATAGCTGAAATACGCTCATGCCAATGCAAACCGTGACAGTTTAAAAAGCCGATGAGTTGATTAAGTGGTGCTGGTAGGTAACTAGGTGGCTTAAGCTTAAAACTTAACTCATTTTGGGAGTGAATTTCTAGATTCAAAGGAACACGTAAAAAGGCATCTTGTTCCTTTACACCTACCATTTCCAACAACTTAAGTGTATCGCGGTATGCACCAAGCAAAATATGCTGGCCGTTATCTAATTGATATATTTGGCTATTAAACTCAATCGCTACGCTACGTGCGCGCCCTCCTAATTGTGGGGCTGCATCTAGTAGTGTGACTTTAACACCTTTTGCAGCCAGTGCAGTAGCCGCTGAAAGGCCAGCAATGCCGCCACCAATAACGCAGACATGCATCGATTCTTTATTCAATTATTAGCTCGATCTTATCTCTTTAGCCAAACGCCAAGAACCAGCCAGCATTTATGCAAGCCGCCTAAAGTAGTACGTGAATTGAGCACCTTTTCAGAGCCATCTGACTTTATTTCACGTAATAAAGTGCGATATACAGCTGCCATCATTAAGCCAGGGCGCTGGCATTTTGCATCCTCTGATGGTAGAGCACGCATCGCTTTGTCATAATAAGTTTCTGCACGTTCAATTTGAAAATCCATCAGTGCTTTGACTGCAGCGGACTCACGACTATTTAAAATGTCATCTTCAGAGACTTTGGCTTTTTTTAACTCATCCAAAGGTAGATAAATTCGGCCTCTGCGGGCGTCTTCGCCAACATCTCGGATAATATTGGTAAGTTGAAATGCCATACCTAAGTCGTGCGCATACTTAAGTGTCTTGCGGTTCTTAAAACCAAAAATACTGGCAGATAGAAGTCCGACTACACTTGCCACACGATAGCAGTAGAGCTGAAGTTGCTTAAAGTCCTCGTAACGGTTGAATTTTAAATCCATCTCCATACCGTCAATAATTTCTAAAAAGTGTTCTTGTGCAAGGTTAAATTCAGTGACAAATGGTTGCAAAGCTTTCGTTACGGGGTGCTGTGGTGTGTTTGAATATAAATGACTTATTTCAGTCTTCCACCAGTTGAGTTTTGTTTGCGCAACGCTATAGTCAGTACACTCATCAACCACATCATCAACCTCGCGACAAAAAGCATATAGCGCAGTCATGGCTTCACGTTGTTTTCGAGGTAAAAAAAAGAAGCTGAATGTAAAGCTGGAGCCGCTTTCTGCGACCTTTTGCTTACAGTATTCCAGTGGTGACATAAATACTTTGTAGATTATCTGAGTAGCGCTTTAAGCAGGATTACTGGCCAATCCCAAGTTTGAAGAGTAGGGCGGTGCTTGAAAACATCGCCACGTACACTCCTTAATTTGTAAATGACTCTTTCTCCACCACCTATAATCATGCGCATTTCAAGACCTATGCGACCAGGTAGCACGTGTTCTAGAGGTTTACCCTCGATGAGCATTTTTTCAGCTCTATCGATATTAAATAACATAAATTCTTCCCACTGCCTATTGGCGTGTTTACTGGCAATCTGTGCTTCATTCACACCAAATTTTTTCATTTCATCTTGGCAAAGGTAAATTCGACTTTTATGGAATTCATTTTCATAATCGATGGCGACATCCTGATAAAAATTAATTAGCTGTAATGCGGTGCATATTTTGTCTGAATAGGCCAAGTTTTGGGGAGTCGCTTTTTCAAAAAGGTGCAATAGCAATGTACCAATTGGATTAGCGGAGCGACGACAATAATCTAAGATTTCATCAAAATTAGCGTAACGTTCTTTAGTGACATCTTGGCTAAATGCGCTTAATAAATCGTAAAATGGCTCGAGAGGTAAGTGATATTTACGAATCACTTTTGCAAGTTCAGTAAAAAATGGAGATTTTGAAATCTCATTCGCTTTTATTTGATCAAGTTCAAGCTTAAAACCATGTAACTTGGCAAGACGCCATGATGGTTTTTGAGTACCTTCATCTGCAAAGTCATCCGCTTGGCGGGCAAAAGTGTAAATCAGTGAAATCGGTTCTCGCAGATGCTTAGGTAGCACTACAGAAGCTACAGGAAAGTTTTCATAATGACTCTTGGAAAAAGTGAGACTATTTTCCAAGACTTCATTATTTTTTTTATTTGCTTTAGTTACGTCAAAAATATCAGAATCGGTCGCCATAAGCGAAAGTATGCCATAAAATGTAGAAAGCCTACAGCCTTTGGGCTGTCCTTGCGCTACAATAATCAAGAATTCAATTGTTAAAGCAGATATAAGGTTGATTATGCTGGGAATTATTGGCGGCACAGGGTTAACACAGTTAGAGAACCTGAAAATAACGCGTAGAGAAATTTTACGAACGCCTTATGGAGAGGCTTCTCAGCCATTGATTTTTGGTGAACTGGCCGGGCACGAAGTGGCTTTTTTAGCTCGCCATGGCGGTGGGCATACTATTCCGCCACATGCAGTGAACTATCGTGCCAATATTTGGGCATTACATGAGGTAGGTGTTAAATGTTTATTATCAATAGCTACAACTGGCGCGATAGCGAGCGATTTAAACCCTGGAGATTTGGTATTGCCTAAGCAAATCATCGATTACACCTATGGGCGCAAAAACACTTACCATGATGGTATCGATTTGCCCGTAAAACATATTGATTTTACAGAACCATATTCAGAAGAGCTTCGTCATATTTGTAAATCTGCAGCAAAAAATATTCAACAAGCCCTGTATGACGGAGGCGTTTACGGTTGTACACAAGGGCCAAGACTAGAAACCGCGGCAGAAATTAATCGTATGGAACGCGACGGTGTCACAATAGTTGGAATGACAGGTATGCCTGAGGCTGTATTAGCGAGAGAGCTCGGTATAAAGTACGCTGCTGTGTGTCCGGTGGCGAATCATGCGGCAGGCAGGGGATCAAGTGCTCAAGGTATTCAACATGAAGCCTTAAGCGCGAGTGTATCGATTACGATGCAAAAAGTAAGATTACTCATCGCACAAATTGCGCATGAATATCATCAATCGAGCCAATAGAGCATAAAATGGCAGTTAAAACTGTATTAAGAATGGGTGAGCCACTTTTGTTGCAAAAAGCGGCACCGATCAAAGAGTTCAATACACCAGAACTACATCAACTGATCCAAGACATGGAAGATACGATGCATGCGATGAATGGTGCAGGCATCGCAGCACCGCAAATTGGTGTCAGCTTGCAAGTGGTGATTTTTGGGCAAAAAATGTCTGAAAACTATCATAATCCAAGATACCCAGATGCTGAGCTAGTTCCTTATACTGTGCTCATTAATCCTGACTTGACCCCTGTAGGGGATGAAACTGAAGATGGCTGGGAAGGGTGTCTTTCTGTACCTGGTATGCGTGGCATTGTGCCACGCTATCATCGCTTGCGCTATCAGGGCTATGATCAATATGGTCATGCTATCGATAGATTAGTGAGTGGCTTCCATGCCCGTGTTGTGCAGCACGAATGTGATCATTTAAATGGGGTTTTATATCCCATGCGAATAAAAGATTTAAGAAATTTTGGATTTACCGATGTTATTTTTGCTGGACAGGATATTCAAGATGATTAAATGTTTGCTATAATGCGCGCTTCGCTGCAATCAAGCTTAGGAAGAGTGGCAGAGCGGTTTAATGCTACAGTCTTGAAAACTGTCGTGGGTTCACGCCCACCGTGAGTTCGAATCTCACCTCTTCCGCCA